>NZ_JAZDQE010000012.1:0-259076 GCF_037963805.1 Cohnella sp. 56
GCTCAGTCTTATGGCTTCTTCTTTGAATGCCTTGTCATACCTGTTCATGCGTCCTCGTCCCCTCGCTAGCTTTCATTTTATTTCATACGAGGGGGTTTTTCGACTGCATTTTTATCGTAGCACTCCAAGGCGATGCCGCCAAACGCGGGTCCGCCGGGGCGATCGCCTCTCGTAGTAAAGGCGATGCCGCCAAACGCGGGTCCGCGAGAGCGATCGCCTCTCGTAGTGAAGGCGATGCGGCCAGACGCGAGTCCACGGAAGCGATCGCCTCTCGTAGTGAAGGCGATGCGGCCAAACGCGGGACCGCCGGGGCGATCGCCTCTCGTAGTGAAGGCGATGCCGCCAAACGCGGGTCCGTAGGAGCGCTCGCCTCTCGTAGTGAAGGCGATGCGGCCAAACGCGGGTCCGCCGGGGCGATCGCCTCTCGTAGTGAAGGCGATGCGGCCAAACGCACGCCCGCGAGAGCGATCGCCTCTCGTAGTGAAGGCGATGCGGCCAAACGCACGCCCGCCGGGGCGATCGCCTCTCGTAGTGGAGGCGATGCGGCCAAACGCACGCCCGCGAGAGCGATCGCCTCTCGTAGTGAAGGCGATGCGGCCAAGCGCACGCCCGCGGGAGCGATCGCCTCTCGTAGTGGAGGCGATGCGGCCAAACGCACGCCCGCGGGAGCGATCGCCTCTCGTAGTGAAGGCGATGCGGCCAAACGCGGGTCCGCGGGAGTGATCGACTCTCGTAGTGAAGGCGATGCGCCGCGAGAGGCGAAGCAGGCTCTGTTACATATACAATTGCCTTCAAATAAGTGGTAGTATCAAATTGCCTTGTCCGTCGCGGCGTTTTTTGATAGGGGATGATTGCTCGTGCCCGGTGCGGCGGTGATTAATAAAACTCAGTAGCATCGGCCCGGAAATAGTAGGATTCGCCCTGTAGACCGCTGCCAAAACATCTGATAATAGAGGGTATCACACGGTGAGTCGAGGGAGGTTATTCGATTGAATCGGTATACGTTCCAGAAAGATGTGGCGGTATACGAGAAAGCGGATATTGTGGTCGTAGGCGGCGGTCCGGCGGGGGTGGCGGCGGCGATCGGGGCAGCAAGATGCGGGAAAAAGGTGACGCTGCTCGAGCAATCGGGGCAACTGGGCGGGATGGGCACATTGGGCAATGTCAGCGTGTTTATGGGTGTCGGCAATGTGACGGGCATCTATCGCGAGATTATATCCGAGGTGCTGCCGCAGCAGGCGGTGCCGGACGATCATCATGGTTCGATCTGGCCGCAGTACAGTCCGTTCCGGCTGCGGCATTATTTGAACGAGAAGCTGGAAAAGGAAGGCGTGCAGGTGCTGTTCCACGTCGGCTGCGCGGGGACGATCAGCGAGCAGGGACAGGTCAAGGCGGTCATCGCGAATTCGCGCGAAGGGCTGCTGGCGTTCGAAGCGGATGTGTTCATCGACTGCACGGGAGACGGACGCGTGGCGATCGAAGCGGGTGCCGGTTATACTTCGGGGCGCGACGCCGACGGGATGACTCAGCCGATGACGCTCATGTTCATGATGCAAAATACCGGCCAGCCTGCCATTCGGCAACTGCCGGAGGGCTGTTACCATTACGACAGCGTATCCGAATTGCCGCAAGGCAGATTGCTGCACTGGGAGCAGAGCGAGCCGGGCAATCTGCTCGTCAACATGACCCGGGTGAAGGGAAACGGGGCCAAAGTCAAAGATGTCAGCTATGCGGAAAAAGAATCGCTGCGGCAAGCTTTTTCCGTCGCCGATTATTTGCAGCGCCACGGCTTCGAGAACTATGCGCTCACCCATATTCCCGGTCAGGTCGGCGTCAGGGAGACGAATCAGATCGTCGGCCGCTGTACGCTGACCGAAGACGATATACTGTCCAGCCGCAGGTTCGACGATGTGGTGGCGCAGACGAACTACGAGATCGATATTCACAATCCGAACGGCAAGGCGGGCACCGACGAGCGGGAAGTGAAGGGATACGATATCCCGTACCGCTGCCTGCTGCCGCAGGGTGTACGAGGCTTGCTCGTAGCCGGGCGCTCGATCTCGGCCACGCATGTGGCGATGTCGTCGATGCGGGTTCAGGCGACCTGCTATGCGCTCGGTCAGGCGGCCGGCGTCGCAGCCTCGATCGCTGCGGATCGAGGCATATCGCCGGAGCAAGTCGATATCGTTGAGCTGCACGAGGCGCTGCGGCTTCAGAATGTGGTCTTTCTGCAAAACACGCACAAGCGAAGCGACCCGTAAAGGGGCAGGGAATATGTATAAATTGGTCATCATCGACGATGAGCCGGCCGTCCGGGGCGGGCTCAGCAAGTTCGTGGATTGGAGCGAATACGGAATCGTGCTGGCCGGCACGGCGGACGACGGCGACACGGGGCTGGCGCTGATCGAACGGGTGAGGCCGGACATCGTGCTGACGGATGTGATGATGCCGACGCTGGACGGCATCCGCATGTCGAGGGATGTCCGCGAGCGGTTCCCCGAGACGAAAATCGTATTCATCAGCGGCCACAACGACGCGGACTATTTGCGCTCGGCGTTGCAGGTTCATGCTGCCGACTATATATTCAAGCCGGTCAAGCGGACCGAGCTTCAGAAGGTGATCGAGGGCATCGTGCTAGACCTCGGCGCGCGAGAAAAAGAGCGGCAGATGCTCAAGGACATGCAGGTCAAGCTGAGTCAGAGCATGCCACTGCTTCGCGAGAAATTTCTGATGTCGCTGATTCAGGACGGCGTCGCCGGGGAGGAGGAATTGCGGGAAAGAGCGGCATTCCTCAATCTGGCGCTGCCGTTCGCGGCGCCCTATCTCGTACTCGCAATCACGATCGACGATCCGTCGGAAGTGCTCGGCGGGCGCCCGGAGCGGGACAAGCAGCTCTTGTCTTATTCGCTTCTGAACATCGTCCAGGAGCTGATCGATCGGCTCCTGCCGGCGGGGTATGTCTTCGAGAACCGGGCGGCCGAATACGTGGCGCTGCTGGCGCTGGACGACCGGCTGCAGGAGGAAGGGCTGCCAGATCCGGAGGCGACGCTGCTGGCGCTCGCGCAGGAGATCCGGGACAATGTGCAGCGCTGGCTGAAGCTCAGTGTCACGATCGGCGTCGGCGAGCGCGCCGAGCATATCGGCTTGCTGCCGGCGTCCTACCGGCATGCCCGCGAGGCGGCGGACCAGAAGTGGTACATGGGCAAAAATCAGGTCATCACGATGGACAGTCTGGAGATGGGAGCGGCGGGTCCGATCCGGTTCGACGCCCGTCAGAGCGAGCGGCTGCTGTCGGGACTGAAGTCGGGAGAGCGGCATCGCCTGGAGGCGGAGCTGGAGAGCATCTTCGAGCCGCTGGCGCATGTCCGCAAGGACGGCTTCAAGTATGTGCGGCATGCCGGATTGCAGATGATCGCGCTCGCCGGCAGGCTGCTGCTCGAGCTGAACCTGCTGACCCGCGACAAGGAAGAGGAGGAAGCGCGGGCGCTGGACGGGCTGCTGAAGCTGGAGACGATGGCGGAGCTGAGGCGTTTCGTGAGCGATTACTTGTCCGGCATCTGCTGCTGGATTCAGGACAAGCGGAGCGGACGGTCGAGCAATGTGATCGAACATACGCAGAAGTACATAGGCGACAATTATGCCAAAAACTTGTCGATCGCGGAAATTGCGGGCAGCGTCTATCTCAGCCAGACGTATGTCAGCCTGTTGTTCAAGCAGGAGACCGGCGAGACGATCTACGAATACTTGATGAAGGTCCGCATCGAGAAAGCGAAGGAGCTGCTGCGCGATCCCCGCATCAAGCTGTACGAAGTGTGCGAGCTGGTCGGCTATACCGATCCGAGCTACTTCGGCAAGCTGTTCAAAAAGATGACCGGACTGACGCCAAGCGCTTATCGGGATCAGCAGTAGAACATGACGGGTTCCAATGCAGAAGGAGTCGATCCAGTGAAGAGCGTCTTGCGAAAAAGAAGGAGCCGCGCACTCGATCTGTGGGAAGGCATCGTGGCGGCCAGAAGGTGGATGCTCGCGTACGGCCTGCTTATTTTGCTGCCGGCCTGCATCATGCTGTTCGTCTACTACGAGCAGTCCTCCCGCATATTGCAGGAGGAAGTGACCCGGACGATGAAGCAGACGCTGAAGCAGGCGGGCATCAATCTGAGCTCGCGGCTCGACTATGTGCAAAATTCGTCCAACTCGTTGTTTATGAATCACAAGCTGTACGAGAATCTGGACCCTGCCGGTCCGATCGTCGACCGCATCGATCAATCGAAGGAGCTGCGCAATTTGCTCGAATCGGTGCAGACGGCGCCCGACATCGTCAGAGCGCGTATTTTTACCGATCCCGAGAACATATACGGCTTCGATCTTTTGAATCTTTTTCCGCTGGACAACTTGAAGGACCGCCCTTGGCTCCAGGCGGTCGGGGACGCGGGAGGCAGCATTTTCTGGACGGGAATATACGAAGAAAACTATCTGGATCTGGGACCGGCCCGGATTCTTTCCTGTGTCCGCATCTTGAGACATCCGCGCAATTTCGATCGGACGCTGGGCGTGCTGATGCTGGACGTTCCCGAGAAAATAGTGTCCGACATCATTTCCGAGCTTGATTTTCCCGCTCACAGCCGTGTCTATATGATGGATCGCGGCGGGACAATTATTTATAGCGCCGACCGCTCCTTGATCGGCACGCAGGCTGCGCTCGCGAGCGCGCCCGACGAAGGCATCCTCGAACGCTCCGAGGACGGCGTCGACTTGTTCGAGTTGCTCGCGCCGATCAAAGCCGCGGATTGGCGGCTCGTGCTGGAGGTGCCCAAGACCGGCCTCACGCATCGTACCGCTGCGCTGAGTCAGTGGTCCGGCGTCGCGACGATCGCGGGCATGACGGTCATGTTCCTCATTCTCGTATTCGTATTGCTGGCATTCGTCATCAACGGGATGAACCGCCGCATCAAATCGGTCGTCAGGACGATCCGCACGGAAGGCGTCGAAGGGCTGGAAGAGCCGCGTGCGGACAAGGGAGGCGACTTCTACTTGCTGGAGCGGGTCGTCGATCATCTGGTTCGTCGGGTGAGAGATCTGATGGAGGAAGCCTATCGCTCCAAAATGCTGGAGCGGGAGGCCGAGCTTCGCGCACTGCAAGCGCAGATCAATCCGCATTTCCTCTACAATACGCTCGATACGATCAACTGGCTCGCCATCTCCCGCGATGCCGGCGACATCAGTCATATGATCGAGAGTCTGTCCGATTATTTCCGGCTCAGCCTGAACAAAGGGAAGGATCATGTGTGCGTCGCGGACGAGCTGGAGCTGGCGCGAGTGTATCTGGAAATTCAGCAGAGCCGCTTCCCGTCCACATTCGCCTTCGCGATCGAAGCGGAACCCGAGGCACGCGGGTGCGTCATTCCGAAGCTGACGCTGCAGCCGATCGTCGAGAATGCGCTGCTGCACGGCATCCGCAAAAACAAGCACAAAACCGGCAACATCTCTGTTCGCGCGCGGCGATGCGGCGACGAGCTGGAGATTGCCGTCTCGGACGACGGCATCGGGATGGAGGAGCGACTGGCGGCCAGCCTGCTGTCCGAATCGCGCGCCGCGCTGCGTACCGAGGGCGGCGGCAGCTCGTACGGGCTGTACAATGTGAACGAGCGGATCAAGCTGCTGGCCGGTTGCGAATACGGACTGTCGGTCCGCTCCCGTCCGGGCGAGGGCACTGTCGTGACGATCCGGCTCAAGGCGGTACAGGAGCTGTCAACACAGTAGGATACGACGAGAAAGTGTCGGATTGCCATCTACATGACGCATCGTCCTGCGGCTACAATGAAGCCATAAGCAGGAGGTGCAACTACAAGATGAGCGAACTCATCACGCCGCTGAACGAAAAGGCGGAAGGAGTCAAAGCTTCGCGCAAGCGCGAAGGCAGACGGCGATTGATATGGCGGAACATCGATACTTATTTGCTGCTAACGCCCGGCCTGCTATTGCTGCTGCTGTTCAAATACGTCCCCGTGTACGGCGTCGTGATCGCATTTCAGGAATACAACATTTTCGACGGGATCTCGGGAAGCGAATGGGTGGGGCTGGCGCAGTTCCGCAAGCTCACTCACTCTGCGGAGTTCATGCAGGTGTTCGCGAATACGCTGCTCATCAGCGTATACAAGATCGTGCTGCTGTTCCCGATCCCGATCGTGATCGCGCTGCTGCTGAACGAGATTCGCTTCACGGCGTTCAAGCGGACCGTCCAGACGATTATTTATATGCCCCACTTTTTGTCCTGGGTCATCATCTCCGGTCTGTTCATGACCATCCTGTCCCCCTCCGACGGTCTTGTTAACTCCGTAATCCAGTGGTTCGGCGGCGAGCCGGTCAAGTTTTTTATGGACAACAGCGTGTTCCGCAGCGTCGTCGTATTCACGGCGGGGTGGAAGGAGATCGGCTGGAACGCCATCATCTTCATCGCCGCGCTCGCCGGCATCGAACAGGAGCAGTACGAGGCAGCCTCAATCGACGGTGCGAGCCGGCTGCGGCAGATGTGGCATATATCGCTCCCCGGCATATTGCCGACGATTATCCTGATGCTCATTCTCCGGCTCGGCATCGTACTGGACGCGGGTACGGAGCAGATTCTGACGATGTACAATCCTACCGTCTACGAATCTGGCGACGTCATCGGTACCTTCGTCTACCGGACGGGCCTCGGCAAGATGGACTACAGCTTCAGCACCGCGGTCGGCCTCTTCAATTCGGTCGTCGGCTTCATACTCGTCGTCTCCGGCAACTGGTTCAGCAGGAAGGTGCTGAAGCGCGGAATCTGGTAAAGGAGTGTTGACATGCCTATTCATAAAAGAACGTTTAGCGACTGGACGCTGGACATCTTCGTCTACGGCTTCATGATCGCACTGGGACTCGTCACGCTGCTGCCGATGGTCCATGTATTTTCCAAGTCCGTCAGCTCGGACTGGGCGCTCGTGTCGGGCCGCGTGAACCTGCTGCCGGTCGGCTTCCAGATCGATACGCTGGTGAACGTCGTGACTTCCGGCGCATTCAGCCGGGCCTTCCTCATCTCGGCTATCGTGACGACGGTGGGGACGCTGCTCAGCATTCTGGTGACGGCGATCACCGCCTACCCGCTGTCCAAGCGGCATCTGCCCGGCATCTCCTTCCTCATGGTGCTGTTCGTGTTCACGATGCTGTTCAACGGCGGCCTTATCCCCAACTACCTGCTCATCCGCGAGCTGCATCTCATCAACAGTCTATGGTCGCTCATCCTGCCGGCGATGATCAGTGTGTTCAACATGCTGGTGATCAAAAGTTATTACGAGGGGCTGCCCGAGGCGCTGGAGGAATCGGCGCGGATCGACGGAGCGCGGTCCTACACGATTCTGTTCCGCATCATACTGCCGCTCAGCATGCCCGTACTCGCCACGATCGCCTTGTTCTACGCCGTCGGCTTCTGGAACGACTACTTCAGTCCGATGCTCTACATCAGCGATCCCGCGCTCAAGACGCTTCAACTGCATCTGCGCGACGTCGTGATGGAGAACGATACGGCGAACGCGATCAACAGGTCGGCGGACGATCTGATGAATATGTCGCCGGAAAGCATCCGGGCCGCTACCGTAGTCGCCTCCACCGTCCCGATCCTGCTCGTGTATCCGTTTCTTCAGAAGTACTTTATCAAGGGCGTATTGATCGGCTCCGTCAAAGGCTGACGCTGCATTAACGCCGGCGGATACGATGCCGCCGCTTAATGATAAATCGCAACATAATTCATGGGAGGTTACAAAAAAGATGATGAAAAAAATGAAATGGGTCGCGCTGCCCGCCGCGGTCAGCCTCATGCTGCTATCCGCTTGCGGCTCGAACGGCGAGAACAAAAATAGCGGGGCCGAGAAAACTGCGGGCGAAAATAGCGCCACGGCGAAGTCCACGCAGTCCGCGCAAGCAACGAAGGAAAGCGCCAAGCCCGAATTGAAAGCGCTTATGCGGCTGGGACCGAACTTCGAGAAAGATCCGATCGCCGCCATGCTGCAAGAGAAAACCGGCTACAAAGTCAATTACGAAGCGCTCCCGGTCGACAAGCCGGAGGATAAGCTCAACCTGCTCATCGCTTCCTCCGAGCCGTACGACATCGTCTCGACGGGCGGGGACAGCAGCTCCAAAGCGATCTATGCCGACTATGCGAAGAAGGGCGCGCTGGTCGATCTGACGCCGCTCATCGAGCAATACGGCCAAAACATCAAAGCGTCGCTGTCCGCGGAGACGCTGGAAATGGCCAAGGTCGACGGCAAAATCTACGCGATACCGACCCGGTCGATCGAATCGGTCGGCACAAGCCTGATGATCCGCAAGGATTGGCTGGATAAGGTGGGGATGCAAGTGCCGACGACGCTCGACGAGCTGACGGCCGTCCTCAAAGCGTTCAAGGAAAAGGACCCCGGCGGCAACGGCGCCAAAAACATCCCGATGGCGATCAAAGGCGACGTGCCGATGGTCGACAACATCGTCGGCGCCTTCGGCATCGTCAACGACTGGAACGACGTGAACGGCCAACTGGTGCCCCGTGCCATGAACCCTGCCTTTAAGGAATATCTGGCATTCATGTCCGATCTGTACAAGCAAGGGCTGCTCGATCAGGAGTTCGCGATCAACAAGGACGCCACGGTGAAGGAGAAGTTCACGAACGGCAAGGTGGGCGTCATCGTGCTGCACTGGGCCGACATCCCGCAGATCGACGATGCACTTAAGAAAAACTTCCCGGATGCCGAATACGTGTACGTTCCCGCGTTGGCAGGCAAAGACGGCCAGGCAGGTCTGGCCCAGTCGTCCGGCTTCGACCGGATCACCTTTGTACCGAAGTCCTCCAAGCATCCGGAAGATGCGATCAAGTGGATCGACGCCAAGCTGAACCCGGATACGTTCAAAAACATGGCGATCGGCCTGGAAGGTACGCACCATACGTTCAAGGACGGCAATTACTACCCGATCCTGCCGATCTTCAACGACGAGCGCGGCTCGGCCAGCAACTATCTGACCGGCATCGACGAGAAAAACTACCCGATCTACTGGCAGGCCCGCGTCCGCAAGGACGAGCGGCTCTACAAAGGCTGGGAAGCGCTGAACAAGCAGCAAAAGCCGGAAGTGTTCAAGAAAAATCCGCTCGGGCTGGCTCCGTACTTGCCGAAGTACTCCAAGGAAGACGCGCAGCTCGGCCAGATGGTCAACGACTATGCCGTCAAGGTTATCGTCGGCGGCGAGCAACTGACCGGGTTCGATGCCTTCACGGAAAAATACAAGCAAGCCGGCGGTCAGACGAGCTTCGACGAGATCAACGCCTGGTACGCGACGGTTCATAAATAATACAGTGCGGCAGACTGCAGGCGTTGCTTAAGACGGGCAGTCTGCCGCATTCGCTATGTCCTGTTTTTCAAAAAGGTAGACGAAGCGAAGGGGGGATGAACGCTGTAGGCCGGGCATGATCATATTCATTATGGGAGGGAACAGGGATGATAGGTTTGGAATTATCGAAAAGATGGAAATCGCGCGCCGTAGTGTTGCTCTTTTTTCTGATCGGTATGCTCCTGTTAAATGTTAAACCTCTTAATGCCGCTCCACAAGAAGCTTACAATTGGCAAAATGTGCGCATCGGCGGGGGCGGCTTCGTCACCGGGATCGCCATTCACCCGACGGAGCCGGATCTCGTCTATATTCGCACCGACGTCGGCGGCGCCTTGCGCTGGGACCCGGCCAATCAAAAGTGGATCCCGCTTTTGAATGCGGTTCCACGCGAGAAATACAATTATTACGGCGTTGACAGCATCGCGCTCGATCCGTCGAACGCGGAAGTGGTGTATATCGCGGCGGGCAAGTATAACTATGTCGGAGCGCCGGCCGATATTTTGAAATCTACGGACCGGGGGGCCACCTGGACGCCGACCGGCTTCGAGCCCAGGCATTACGGCAACGGGTCGGGTCGGGACTTGGGCGAGCGGCTGGCCGTGGACCCGAACGACGGCCAAATCATCTATATGGGAACCCGCTACGACGGACTGTGGAAGAGCACATCAGGCGCCAGCAACGGCTCCTGGCAGAAGGTCACGAGCTTCCCGACTGTCGGCGCCGATCCGACCGGACTCAACTTCGTCATGTTCGACAAGAGCACGGGGTCTCCCGGCAATGCGACGCAGACGATCTATGTCGGCGTCAAAGGCACCGGCATCTACCGCAGCACGGACGGAGGAACGTCGTGGGCGCTGATGAACGGCAGCCCGCTGACGCCTCGCCGGGCCGTCCTTGCCGGCGGCACCCTGTACGTCACTTACGAGTCGGGCGTCGCCAAGTATGCGGGCGGGGCATGGACCGATATAACGCCGCCTTCGGCAGGAAGATACAACGGCATTACGGTAGACCCCACCAACCCGAACATCGTGATGACGGCCATCGAGGATGGCTCGAACACGCCGGCGCCGATCTACCGGTCGACGAACGGCGGCACGAACTGGACGCAGATCACCTTCGTCAAGCATCAGAACGTGCCTTGGTGGACGAGCAACTGGTTCGCCGCCAATACGTCCACCTTGACCATCGATCCCCATGATCCGAAGCGGGTGTGGCTGACCGACTTCTACGGCACATGGCGCACGGACGATATAACGGCCAGTCCGTCCCATTGGTATACGTACGAAGAGGGCCACGAGGAAGTGGTGACGTTCGCCCTGCGCAGCACGCCGATCGGCGCGCCGCTGCTGAGCGGTCACGCGGATGTCGACGGCCTGCGCCATACGTCGCTCACGGCGTTTCCAAGCGCCAAATTCGGCGGCCCGACGATGGGCGATACGGTTTCCATCGATTTTCAAGAGAGCAACCCGAACTTCATCGCCCGGGTAGGCACCACGCGTTATGCCAGCACGGCAAGCGGCGGCTACAGCACCGACAACGGGGCGACTTGGACGGCGTTTGCCGGTTCGCCGGGGATAGCCGGCCGAATCGCCGTATCGTCCGGCAGCGAGACGATGGTCTGGGTTCCCCAGTACGGCAGTCCGCTCTATTCGACCGATCGGGGGCTATCGTGGACGCCGGGCACGGGCGCGCCGTCCGGAACCGTACACGATTTCTGGGTCTGGTACCAGCCGCTGGCGTCCGACCGCGTCAACAACAATACGTTCTATCTGTTGGAACGAGGGACGTGGAAATTGTTCCGCAGCACGGACGGCGGGGCCTCTTGGGGGCTTGCTTCCACGATACCGGTATCGCTGAGCAAGACACCCGCGTACTTCAGCCTCAAGGCAGCCCCGGGCAAGGCGGGCGAGCTATGGGCCGGCCTGGATGCGGGAGGGCTGTGGCGCTCCGGCAATGCCGGCGATACCTGGACGCAGGTGCCGAACGTGCAGCAGGCGACGCTGTTTGCATTCGGCAAAAACAAGCTCGGCTCTCCGGACCCTACCGTTTTCGTATACGGCAAGGTGGACAATACCGTCGGCATTTTCCGCTCCGACGACTTCGGCGCCACCTGGGTGAAGATAGACGTGCTCGACCCGGCGATCGGCGACGAAGCCAATACGATGGAGGGCGATCGCCAGACCTGGGGGCGCGTTTATATCGGAACGAACGGCAACGGCGTTTATTACGGCGACACCTTGATGAGCGAAGGGACCGATACGGAGCCGCCGTCGACCCCTGCGAACTTGTCGTCTCCGTCGCATACGTCGGCGACCGTCAACCTGTCCTGGACGGCTTCGACCGACAATACCGGCGTGGCGGGCTACAACATTTATAATGGAGGCGTATATGTCGGAGCTACTACGACGCCTTCTAGCACGAGCTATACCGTAAGCGGCTTAACGCCCAACACGACTTATTCGTTTACCGTGCAGGCCAAAGACGGCGCGGGCAATCTGTCGGCTGCGAGCAATGCGATAAGCGTGACGACGGCATCTCCGCCGGCGCCGCCGACGAATCTGACGATGACATCGGCGACGCTCACGAGCCTCACGCTGGGCTGGAGTCCGCCGTCCAATATGTCCGGTGTCGTCGGCTACAACCTTTACGTCGGTTCCAAGCAAGTGGCTGCCACCTCGGGCACGACGTATACGCTCACGAACTTGCTGCCGGGCCGCGCCTATTCGGTTACGGTTCGTGCGTTCGACGCCGCAGGCAGCACGTCTGCAGCCAGCAATACGCTTGCTGCGACGACTGCGGCAGGCCCGGGCACGCTCGCCTTCAGCGACGATTTTCAGGATGGGGCGGCGGACGGCTGGACTTCCGTGAACGGGATATGGTCCGTCGTCACGTCGGGCGGCTCCAAGGTGTACAGACAATCGTCCTGGCCGACGGTCGATTCGTTCAGCACGGTCGATGCAAGCACGTATACCAATTACAGCGTGGAAACGAATATTAAACTGACGCAAAACGACAGTGACCTGGCGGCCGGCATTACGGCTCGCTATCAGGACCCGGGCAACTTTTACTACTTCCGGGTCAAGGCGGGCAAGCTGCAGATCGGCAAAGCGGTGAACGGAGCAATCACGATACTGACTGCGAAAAATTACATCATGACGACAAACGTCGTATACTCGTTCACGGCAGTAATGAACAACAGCACGCTCGATTTGTATGTGAACGGGTTCAAGGAATTGTCGGTTACGGATACGAGCCATACTTCCGGTAAAATCGGTCTGTACGCCTTCAAAACAAGCGTGGAATTCGATGACGTGAAGGTCGTTCACGACCGCGACTTTGCGCCCCCGACGGCTCCCGGCAATTTGCGCTTGACGTCAAAAAGCGAGACGACGGCGGATCTGGCGTGGGACGCGTCGTCGGACAATATCGGCGTCACCCAGTACGAGGTGTATCGGGGCTCGACGCTGATCGGCACCGTCGCGACCAACACCTTTTCCGCGACCGGCCTTGCGGCGAACACCGCATACACGTTCAGCGTCAAGGCGAAGGATGCGGCCGGCAACGTGTCCGCAGCGAGCGCTTCGCTCAACGTCACGACCGATCCGTATCTCTATCAAGCGAAAAAAACGATCGCCGCCGTCGCCGTGAACGGATCGCTGGATGAAGCCGGCTGGTCGGCGTCCGCGTTCAAGCAGATCAAAAAAGCGATCATCGGCACCCCGAACAATAAGGCCCAGTTCAGCGCATTGTGGGACAGCAATTATTTGTACGTGGGCGTCAAAGTCATCGACGGCAATCTGTACAACACTTCCGTACAGCCCTATAATGACGACTCGATCGAAATTTAT
Source organism: Cohnella sp. 56 (assembly GCF_037963805.1). Classification (NCBI taxonomy): domain Bacteria; kingdom Bacillati; phylum Bacillota; class Bacilli; order Caryophanales; family Paenibacillaceae; genus Cohnella; species Cohnella sp. 56. The sequence continues at coordinate 13,245 of NZ_JAZDQE010000012.1, forward strand.
ATCGACAGCAACAACAATAAGGGTACGACGTACGACAGCTACGACCAGCAGTATGTGAAGGGCTGGAACGACAGCACGCTCTGGCTGCAAAGAACGATGCCCAGCGGCGTGCTGCATGCCTGGGCGCCGATAACGGGCGGATACAGCGTGGAGCTGGCGATACCGTGGAGCTCGCTCGGCCTGTCGCCGTCCGCCGGCTTGACCGTCGGCTTCGATGTGGCGAACAACGATTCGGACACCGGCAACGGCCGGGACAGCCAGCTCATGTGGGCCGGCACGAGCGACAACTGGACGAATACGTCCGCCTTCGGCAGCCTGCAGTTGTCCGCCGTCTCGATCGGTGACACGCAGCCGCCGACAGCGCCTGCGAATCTGACGTCGCCTTCGCATACCGACCGGACGGCAACGTTGTCGTGGACGGCTTCGACGGACAATGTCGGCGTGACCGGGTACGACGTGTATAACGGCGCCAATCTGGTCGCATCGGTCGCTTCGACGACGTATACGGTCACCGGGTTAACGCCGGAAGCCAGCTATACATTCCATGTCAAAGCGAAGGATGCGGAAAACAATGTGTCGGCGGCGAGCAACACGGTCAGCGTCACGATGGATGCGTCCTACACGCTGCTCTCCGTCGCCAAGACGAATGCCGCCATCCAGGTCGACGGCTCGCTCGGCGAGACGGCATGGGCCATCACCAAACAAGTGAACAAAAATGTGTTCGGAGTCTCTAACAACACAACGAAATTTGGGGTATTATGGGACGATAACTACTTGTATGTCGGAGTGACCGTCATCGACGCTGATCTGTACAACAATTCGCCGGAGCCGTATGCCGACGATTCCGTCGAGATTTACATCGACGGGGATCACAACAAGGGGACGGTCTACGACAGCTATGACCGGCAGTTCATCAAGGGCTGGAACGACAGCGCGCTGTTCGAAGGGCGCAGCCTCACGAACGGCGTACAGCACGCATGGGCAACGATACCGGGCGGATACAGCGTGGAGCTGGCGATACCGTGGAGTTCGCTCGGCCTGACGCCATCCCCCGGCATGCTGATCGGCTTCGACGTCGCCAACAATGACGAGGACGACGGCAACGGCCGGCAGAGCCAGACGGTATGGGCCGGCGAGTCCACGAACTGGACGAATACGTCCTCCTTCGGGGAGCTGAAGCTGGCACTGTCATAATCCGGTGCAGTTGAATTGAAGCAGCGTCACTCGCCGGGTCAACGGCGAGTGGAGATTCGCAAGCAGGACGCATATATGGAGCCGGTTCCGGTTGATCGGCAGGACAGGCGGGTGTACGGCCTGTCGATACCGGGACCGGCTGCCAGAGCAATAGTTGAGAGAAGGTGGCTGAAGTTATGGAGATCATTCATCGCGTGCCGACATCGCAAAAGGCGATTGCTTTTACATTCGACGACGGTCCGCATCCGATTTATACGCCGCAGTTGCTGGACATTTTCGAAGCGGTATCCGGCCGTGCCACTTTTTTTATGATGGGCAAGCAGATGGAGCTGCATCCCGAGACTGCCCGGGAAGTCCACGCGCGGGGCCATGAGATCGGCAACCATTCGTACACCCACCCGTATATGACGCAGATCGGCCCGGACGCATGCGAGCGCGAGCTCTACGATACGGACAGCTTGATCGCTCGGGTGACAGGCTCCCGGCCTGCGGTCATGCGACCTCCATATCTCGACTATAATTCGGAAGTTCACGCGATTACGGCCAAACTGGGTTATCAGGTCATAGGCGCGCTCAACGGAGAAGCGAGAGATTGGGAGATGCCCGGCGTAGCGCATATTCTCGATGCCACCCGCAAGCAGGTGGGATGCGGCAGCATCCTTCTTTTTCATGACGGATTCGGGGACCGGTCTCAGACGATCGAAGCCGTTCGAATTTTGTGCAAAGAATTAACGGAGGAAGGCTATAGGCTTGTAACGGTCAGCGAGCTTCTGCAAATGTCGGACTCGTAATTTCGAACCTGGCGCCCATCCTGTTCCATTTTGCGGACAGTCCCACTATCCCATTGGCTCAGACGGAGCTGAAGCGGCTCCAGATCAGGGCAATCGCATCTGCATGGGTCAGGTCGCGGAGCTCGACACATCGTCTTGTTTTTTATTGCCATCCCACTATCCCATCGGCTCAGCTCGTAGGGATCGCAGGCGTTTGAAGCTGGGTTCGCCGAATCGGCAACAACGCGCATTGCCGCATCGGCTTCTGAGCCGATGGGATAATGGCACGGGATGCGCGATCGGACATAGAGCTGAGCGGATGGGATAGTGGCACGGCATGTGCGATCGGGCATAGAGCTGAGCGGATGGGATAGTGGCACGGGATGTGCAGTCGGACATAGAGCTGAGCGGATGGGATAGTGGCACGGCATGTGCGATCGGACATAGAGCTGAGCGGATGGGATAGTGGGATGACGGAGAAAAAAGGTGCTGGCACGCCGCCAGATTCTAATATTTGGAATACGATTGCCATCTGGCGGCTGCTGGCGAGGACTTGTCCGAGTGTGGTATAGTACCTACCGTACAACTAAAGAATAATTCCGGGCGAGGCCGTTCTGCCCGAACGGCGGCAGCGCCGGGAGAGGTTCGCGAACTCCCTCTATAAAAAACTATGCAAAAGCGGCGGTCCGTTATGGACGCTGTCGTTTTTGGCGTTCGGCGCGAAGCGGCTCTCAGCCCGCTTCGCGCCGATTCTTTAGGAACGGGAATTCAGAGATCTCTCTCCTGATGCCCAACGAGGAGAGTGCAGCGATGAAGCGGGAAAAAGCGGTCGTCGTATTCAGCGGCGGCCAGGACAGCACGACCTGTCTGTTCTGGGCGAAGGAACGATTCGCCGAGGTGGAGACAGTAACTTTTAAATATGGCCAGCGGCATGCGCTGGAGACGGAGATCGCCGCCGATATCGCGGCGGAGCTCGGCGTCCGCCATCATCTGCTCGATATGTCGCTGCTCGGGCAGCTGGCGCCGAATGCGCTGACCCGGGACGATATTGTGATTGAGCATGAGGAGGGGGCGCTGCCCACGACCTTTGTGGACGGCCGCAATTTGCTCTTCCTTAGCTTCGCTGCTGTACTCGCCAAGCAGGTCGGCGCCAAGCATATCGTGACCGGCGTCTGCGAGACGGACTTCAGCGGCTATCCGGATTGCCGCGACGTGTTCGTCAAGTCGTTGAACGTGACGCTGAATCTGGCGATGGACTATCCGTTCGTCATCGATACGCCGCTCATGTGGCTAAACAAAGCGCAGACATGGGAGCTGGCGGACAGGCTCGGCGCGTTTGAATTTGTAAAAGACCGCACGCTGACATGCTACAACGGCATTCCCGCCGCAGGCTGCGGAGAATGTCCGGCCTGCAAGCTGCGCAAGCGCGGCTTGGACGAATATATGGCGACGTCCGGACGGGGAGGCGTGCGCTGATGCTGCAGCAGATCTACCCTGTCGCCCCGCATCCTTACCGCTATGAGCTGAACAAGGATTTTCAATTTGCCGCCGCGCATTATGTCCCCGCCGAGGAAGCCGGCAAGTGCAGACAGCTGCACGGCCATACGTACTTCGTCAACGTGACGGTAGCCGGAGATGAACTGGACGGTGCAGGTTTCCTCGTGAACTTTTCCGATATCAAGCGGCTTATCCACGCACGGTTCGATCACACGCTGCTCAATGACGATACGGTCAGCTTCAGCGCCGAGGAGCCGGACCGATATCCGACGACGGAGGTGGTGGCGCGGACGATCTGCGAGCTCGTGCAGAGCTACCTGGACGGGCGGCCGAATTATCCCGTATGCCTGCAGGTGTTCGTGCGGGAGACGCCGACCAGCTACTGCGTGTACAGGCCATGGCCGAAGGTCAACAGGCGACCGGCGGGAGACGCTCATGCTTAAGCCGGCTTCGAACGTGCAGGACAGCCGCGAGGCTCGCATTCCCGTCATGGAGATTTTCGGTCCGACCGTGCAGGGCGAAGGCATGGTCATCGGGCGAAAGACGAAGTTCGTCCGCACGGCAGGCTGCGACTATCGGTGCGCCTGGTGCGACTCCGCCTTCACCTGGGACGGCACCGGCAAAGACGATATTCGGATGATGACGCCGGATGAGATCGTTGCCGAGCTGGCCATGCTGGACGGCAGCCCGCCGGATCATGTGACACTGTCGGGCGGCAACCCGGCGCTGCTGGGGCAGCTCGGCGCGTTGATCGACGCGCTCCATGGCGCAGGCGCGATCGTCGCCCTGGAGACGCAGGGCAGCCGCTGGCAGGACTGGTTCAGACAGATCGACGAGCTGACGCTGTCGCCCAAGCCGCCGAGCTCGGGCATGTCGACCGACTGGGAGCGGCTGGGGGAGATCGTCGACCGGCTCGCAGCGGCCGGCAGCGAGTTCAGCCTGAAGGTCGTCGTGTTCGACGAGACGGACCTGACGTATGCAGGCGAGGTACATCGGCGCTATCCCGATGTTCCATTCTTCATGCAAGCGGGCAACGGCCTGCTCGGCGAGCAGGACCGGGAGCGGCTGCTGCCCTACCTGCTGGCAAGGTACGAATGGCTGGTCGAACGAGTCATGTCCGACCCCGGGCTGCGCCGCGTTCATGTGCTGCCGCAGCTGCATACATGGATATGGGGCAACAAGAAGGGTGTATAGCTGCGTATAAATGCAAAAATGGAGGACGAAGTCGATGGCGGGAAGAAGCAAGGAAGAGCTGTCGGGCGTATCGCTGCTCGGCAATCAGGGCACCGAGTATAGAAGCACGTACGCACCCGATGTGCTCGAAGCGTTCGACAACAAGCACCCGGGCAGAGATTACTTCGTCAAGTTCAACTGTCCCGAGTTTACGAGTCTGTGCCCGATGACAGGCCAGCCTGACTTTGCGACGATCTATATCTCTTATATTCCCGACGTGAAGATGGTGGAAAGCAAGTCGCTCAAGCTGTATTTGTTCAGCTTCCGCAACCACGGAGACTTCCACGAGGACTGCATGAACATCATTATGAACGATCTGATCGGCCTCATGTCGCCCCGCTATATCGAAGTATGGGGCAAGTTCACGCCGCGCGGCGGCATCTCCATCGATCCGTATTGCAACTGGGGCCGTCCGGGCACCAAGTACGAGGCGATGGCCGAACACCGGCTGATGAATCACGATCTGTATCCGGAAAAGGTGGACAATCGGTAAGTTGCACGATAGAAGCGAAAAAAAATACGCGACATAAGAGGCTGCGTTCGACGGACTGCTGGACAGACCGTCGAACGCAGCCTTTTGTTGTCTGTCATGCCTTCCTCCGGTAGGGCTTTTTGGAACTTTGTGGACATATCCCCTGAGCCTCTCGAAAAAGTTCGGAACGGACGCATATTGTAGCAATTGGTCAGTGTGCGTTGGATTGTCGCGGAAGTATGATGGTGTTGCCGGCGACAGGCCCGTCGGAAAGGCAGGACGGACAAGCAGCTGCCGGACAAATAGCGAAGGGGGGCGGGAAGGCGGCAGTATCCGCATCCAGATTGGAAAGCCGAGGCAATTCGCCCTATCATTCAAATCCATGGGAGGAATGCAACTGATGAACGGAAACCGATCCAGGCATCTTGGATGGAAAAGCGGCCTCTATGCACTGGCCGCGCTGCTGCTCCTGCTGACGGCTTGGCCGTCTGGCCCGGGCTTGTTGAAGCCCGGCGTCGCTCACGCCGGACCGAACGACGTCCCGCTGCCGCCGCCGACCGAGTGGACGGCGCCAAGCGGCGCACCGACTGCGCCGGGAGACGACTACGGCATCACCTTCGCTTCGCCGGCGGTCACGGTGGCCCCGAACGCGCCGGCTATCGCGGAATGGACGAAGACCGTGAAGCCGAACGAGACATTCACGCTGAGCGGCGTCCGCTTCACTCAGCAGACCGGAGCCGCGGCGGGAAGCGACACGACGGTGTGGCTCTGGGCGGCAACCTCGACGGGCGGCGTGCTGACCAAAGCCCAGCTCGTCACCGTGTCGGATACGGTGCTGCAGGCGATCGTTCCCGCCTCCGTGCCGTTCGGCATGTACCTCGTATGGGTGGAGAACGGGACGGGGCCCTCCAGTCCGATCGCGCTTAACCGGCCGGAGCCGGGGTGGATGGGCCCGTTCGGCAATACGGCCGCGCCGGGCTCGACCAAACGGCTGTTCGGCAAAAATCTGTCCAAAAACCACGGCACTGCAAATAGCTATGTGTATCTGCAGCCTGCGGCGGGCGGCGCCTTCACGGCGGCGGCCGTGACCTCGGTTGAGCCGTATGCGGTCGCATTTACTGTGCCTGCGGGACTGGCGGCGGGCAGCTATAAAGTCTACTTGCATTCAGGTCAGGGCGGCGCCTACGGATGGAGCTCGCCGCTGACGCTGAACGTCGCCGCCGCCTGGACGCGCGGCACGACAGAGACGATCGTCGCCCCGGCCGGCGGCGGCGCCGACGACGCGCCTGCCATTCAGGCGGCCATCGACGCGCAGACCGCGAATGCGAACGGCGGCACGGTCCGTCTCCAGGCGGGCACATATACGCTGAAAAACGAGATCGATCTCAAGGACAACGTCCGCCTGCTCGGCGCAGGCAAGACGGCGACCGTGCTGAACATTGATCATACGAACATGAAGCCGACGGGCATTCTGATCATCGGCCAGCATACGACGCTGCAGGACTTCAAGCTTGTGCAAAAAGCAGGGTCGAACCAGCCGCAATACGGGCCGATCAAGACGAACTTCCCCGGTCCGTATGCGGACATCCGGCTGCTTAATCTGATCATCAGCGCCGATGCCAATACGAAGGGCGGCACGGTCGACATCCGGACGTCCGGCGGCGAGATATCGGGCTCCGATTTTTACCGCGAGCTCACCCTGTCCGGCTCCGACTTCTGGGTGCACGACAACAACTTCTACGGCGGTCCGTACGGCGGCGCCAACGTCGCGGAGACCGAGGCCGCCACGTATACGGACGGCAACAACCTGCTCATGGAGCATAATCATTTCGAGACGCAGAACTGGCCGACCGATGCGAACGGCAGCAAAAATTACTTGAACTTTGTGAATCCGAACGATCTGCAGTACAAAGTATGGGCGAAGCGCGTCTTCTACTCGGCGCCGCAGTTCGGCTCGGTCGAGAACTCGTATATCGCCTGGAATACCGGCACGGACGTCGCGGTAGACGACAATCGCGGCGAGCTGATATTGTTCCACGGGATTCCGAGCAAGGTATACGCGCAGGTCGCGTCTAGCGCCGGTACGACGCTCACGATCCGCACCGACGGCAAGATCGATGGCCAGGCGCGCAATGTGGACAACATGCCGGCCATCAGCTCCGTGCCCGACAATATCGTGCACGGACAGCTCGACAATCAGGCCTATGTGGTCATCATGAACGGCACCGGCATGGGCCAGGCGCGCAAGATCGTCAGCCACACGAGCACGACGGTGACGGTCGACAAGCCTTGGCGCGTGCAGCCGGCGGCGGACAGCAAGATCACGCTGACTTATCTGTCCAAAGACCATATCGTGTACAACAACAATATCAATGCGTTCCCGGCGGGGTACGATTTGTTCTACTCGGCCAGCACAGGACCTGACGCAGACGGCAACGCCTGGGGCTTCGCGGCCGAGGGCAATATGACCAACCGGACGTATGGCGGCCGGGTGCTCGGGGGCTACAGCACGGGGCCCGGATACTGGAACGAGCAGCGCGACGAGACGGCGAACAATGCCGTCCACAGCGGCATGAATCTGGTCGCCTGGGCGTTCGAAGGCTACGACTTCCTCGGCCCGTCCGTGCTCGGCTCCTATTTCCGCGGCGGCTCGGCGAACGTCACATCGGCGCAGAACGGCGCGGCCTCGGGCCCGCCTGCGCTGTTGAACACGCAGATCTCGCCGTATGAGGGTCAGGAGATCGCGGCCGGCCGCAATGCGATCGTCGGCAGCGGCTTCGAGGGCGTCACCGGAAGCGGCTCGACGCTCGGCGCGCGGGCGGAGCAATGGACGCAGGTGCTGTTCCGGAACAACAACGTATCGGTGCAGGCGAATCCGAACGTCTCCTATGCGGCGCGTCCGTTCGAGATTCGCAAGGACAGCGATCCGTATCTGATCTCGAACAGCTACGCCGGCGGCTCGTCCGTCTATGTGAAGACTAACGTCAGCACGCTGGGCGATCGTCCGACGCCGCTGCTTCGCGTGGCGCAGTTCCAGGGCGCGGTCGGATCTTCGCTCGGCAGCATCTCGATTCCGGTGGCGAATACCGGCATCTCGCCGATGACCTGGACGGCATCCGCATCGCAGTCCTGGATCACGGCGACGGTCGGGACGGGCGCTTCGCCGCTCGCGGCCGAACAGCCGACGGGTACGCTGGATGTGTCCGTCAATACGAGCGGCATGGCGCAAGGCACGTATAACGGCACGGTCACGATCACGACCGGCAGCGGCCGCACGGCCACGGTCGGCGTGAAGCTGATTCTCGGCAATGGCTCCGGCGGCGGAGACACCCAGGCGCCTGCGGCGCCGACGGGGCTGACGTCCCCGTCCAAGACATCGTCGTCGGTCAGCCTGTCGTGGACAGCATCGACGGACAATGTGGGCGTGACGGGCTACGATATTTATCGCGGCACGACGCTGGCGGGTTCGGTGAACGGGACGACGACTTCGTTCACGGACACGGGCCTTGCGGCGAGCACGGCGTACACGTATACCGTCAAGGCGAAGGACGCGGCGGCGAACGTGTCCGCGGCGAGCAATGCGGTCACGGTGACGACGGACGCGCCCGCAGGCGGAGGCACCGGTACCGGCCTCACCGGCGAGTATTACAACAACATCGACTTCGTCGGCTTGCGCAATACGCGGGTCGATCCGACCATCAACTTCGATTGGGGGACTTCGATACCAACCGGCATCGATCTGGACGCGGCCGATACCTACTCCGTCCGCTGGACCGGCCAGATTGAAGCGCCGGCCACCGGCACCTACACGTTCACGACGACGAGCGACGACGGCGTGAAGCTATGGGTGAACGGTACGATGGTTATCGACCACTACGGCGATCATGCGGCGAGCGATCGGAGCGGCACGATCTCGCTGACGGCGGGCACGAAGTATACGATCAAGATCGAGTACTACAACAATCAGCCCGGCGCGGTCATGAAGCTGTACTGGGAATATCCCGGGCAGGCCAAGCAGATCGTGCCGCAGAGCCGGCTGTATCCTTAATACGAACGCTGGAGCGAGCCTCCGATCCCGTGCGGGATCGGAGGCTTTTTTCAGGATAAGTCTCTAATCTTCCGGAAAGTCAGTCATGCGCAGGTCCCGGATTTGTTACAATGAAGGCGCATTCTAATCGTTCGGGGGGATCGGCATGAAAGCAAGGCGCAGGTCGAACTCAAGCTATGCCAAGCTGCTCGGTATCCTGCTCAGCATCGCGATCATCCCATGTCTGTTGATCAGCGGATTGGCTTATTATGTCTCTATCGAAAATGCCAAAAAGCAGGCGGTCACTTATTCCGGTCAGTATCTCGACCTGATCGTCGAATCCCACTCCGCCTTGCTCCAGCAAGCGAAGGGCCTCCTCTACGAGCTCATGCTCAACTATGACAATTACAGCGAGATTCTCCGGCTCAAGCCGCAGTCCGCCGATGCGCACAATCTGGTCCAGGCGCTGGAGAAGAAAAAGCTGTCCAGCGATTCCTACCTGAAAACGTTCTACTTTGTAGACAACCGCTCCCGCATTGTCTACACCTCCGCCGACTCCTCCATTTATACGTTCGACGACTACCCGGACACCGGTCTGCTCAACCTGCTCGAGCAGCCGAACGACATGCTCCGCCTCAACGATTTGTTCCCGCGGCTGACCGGCAACGGGGATCAGATCGCTTCATACGTCGTGCGCTATCCGCTCACCGGTCCCGCTTACGGGTATCTGATCGTCGATCTGGATCTCAGCCATATCGTCAATCCGGACGGGGACGGCCGGGACTACGGCGGACATCTGCTCATGCGGAACAGTCACGGCGATCTCGTGAACCAGGACCAGGAGGCTTGGCTCGAGCGGGTCAAGACGCACCCGGGCGACTTCGTGGTCATTCGCGACCGCTCCGCCGACGCCGGCCTCACCTACGAATTCGCGATCCCGCGCAGCCGGATTACCGCCGACAACCGGCTGCTGCTGCTCAGCATCCTCTCGATCTGCGCCGTCATCGTATTGCTGGAGGCCGTCGCGGCCTGGTTCAGCTCCAAGCGGCTGTATACGCCGCTCAACAATCTCGTGAATTATATTCGCCAACTGGCGCCCGAGCAGGAGGAGCAGGAGCACGCGGAACCCGAGAATGCGGACGACGAGTACCACTACGTGCGGCGGGTCGTCACGCGAATGAACCTGCAAAATACCGATTATATGAAAACATTCCATGCGAACGGCCTGCTGTTCAAGCAGCGCCAGCTCTCCAGGCTGCTGCTCGGCGAGACGTCAGCCTACCGGCGGATGGTCGTGCCGGACAAACTGAGATTGCGCTTCGCGCGCGGCGCCTTCACGGTCATGGTGCTCGAAGCCGGCGGCAGCGAGGAATTCAAGGAAAGACGGACGGCGCTCGAGCAGGAACTGCTGCTGTATGCGGTGACGAACATCGCCGAGGAGCTGCTGAGGAAGGAATGCGAAGCCTTCTCCGCGCCGATCGACGCCGGGCGGGCCGTCGTGCTGATCAATCACGATGCGCCGTACGAAGGGGTCTCATTCGAGGAGCTTGGCCGTCAGCTGCAGGAGCAGGTCCGGCATTATCTGAAGCTGACGCTCAGCATCGGCATCGGGGGCAGCTGCGCATCCGAGGAGGAGATCCCGCGCTCGTACGAGCAAGCGCAGCGCGCGCTGTCGCACAAAGTCTATTACGGAAAAGGCAGCATTCTGAACGCCGACAAGCTGTCCGACGCGCCGGATTCGCAGCGCAAGCTCGTATCGTGGGCGGATATCAGGGAACGGCTCAAGGTCCGGCTGCAGAGCTCGGAATGGGAGCCTGCTCGGGAGATGATCGCGGAGCTGGCGGATGCGTCCGCATTCGTCGGGATGACCGAGACGGATCTGCAATTGTTCTACCTGCAATTTACGGCCTGCCTGTCGGATCTGTGCGCCGAGTTTTCCGTTCCGTTCGAGGAGCTGACGGAGAGCGGGGGCCTCGCGGGTCTGAGCGCAGCTCGCATCGCGTCGGTCGCCGAGCTGGAGGCCGAGATGGAGGCGCTGACGCTGCGCCTCCACGAGCGCATCCAATCGACGAAGGATCATATCCACCAGGAGCTGATCGAGCAGATTCTTCATTATATTACGGAGCATCTCGACCAGGACCTGACGCTGGAGGCGATCGCGGAGAAGGTCTACATGCATCCGGCCTATCTCAGCCGAATCTGCAAGAGCCTCACAGGCAAAGGGCTCGGCGAACAGATCGTGCAGGCGCGCGTCGACCGCGCCAAGCATTTGCTGTCCGGCACGAACAAAAGCATCAACGATATATCCGCCATGATCGGCTATACGAACCCGCGTGCGTTCTATCGGCTGTTCAAGGATTATACGGGCCTCACGCCGGGCGAATTCCGCAAGCGAGAGGGCTTGAAGAACGTCAAATAAGCGGTTTTGGGCGCTGATATGCGAAATGGTCCGTTTCCAAAACCGGCTGCCGACCCTAGGATGAAGGCGATGGACGAAGGCTCTGCGGCCATCTCGGAGCGCATGCGGAGTCGAGGCGTCCTCGCTATCCGATGGGGGAGGGAACAGAGGATGAGAGGGAAAAAATGGAGCGCGCGAGCAGCTGTGTTAACGCTGGCGTTCGCCGTCCTGGCGACGATGCCGGGGCTCGGCTACGGCCAGGCAAGCGCGCAAGCGGAAAAGGCTGCGGCGCCTGCGATCGCCTATGCGACGGAAGGCGTGGACGACGGCGGCACGTTCGTGCTGACCGGCGACGGCTTCACGGCCGACGCGCAGGTGTGGCTGTACCGGCCGGCGAAGGATGACGCGGCCAAGCTGAAGCAAGCGTTCGGCCAAGCCGCTGCGCTGCCGGCGCAGCCGCCGACGGATGCCGTGCAGGCGGAGCTGATCGGCAAGCCTGAAGCGCATCTGCTTGCCGCAGGCCAGATCGGATATCCGAATCTGTCGCCGAGCGATGCCGTCGTCCCGACGATCGTGTGGGTGAAGACGGCTGCGGGATACTCCAAGCCTTATATGCTGAACCGGCCGGAGATTTACTTCGTGTCCGCGGCCGCGGCGCTGCCCGGCGAACGCGTGCGCGCCTTCGGCCGGAACCTGGAGACGAAGTTCGAGGTGGCGGGAGCGGACTACGATCTGCCGGTCGCGCTGCGCAGCAAGACATCCGGCAAAGTCCTGTGGGCCCAGACACTCATGGAGGAAACCCAGGAACAAGCCAACGTCAAGCAGCATGTGCTGAACATCCTCATCCCCAAAGAAGCGGCGCCCGGCGATTACGAACTGTTCGTCCATACGCTGTACGGCGGTGCGGCGGGCTGGAGCGATCCGGTGCAGCTCCGCATCGCGGCCTCGCGCGACCCGGTCGCCAGGCTGGCGGCCGACAGCGACGCCAAGCTGGCGACGCCGGCACAGGCCGCCGCCGGCAAGAACGGGATCCGCACGGAGGCGGTCAAAGGTCTGAACGCCGACGGCGTCACGGACGATACCGACAAGGTGCAGAAGGCGATCGCCAAGCTGGCTTCGCAGGGCGGCGGCATCGTCATTCTGCCGCCGGGCAATATCGCGATCTCCAGGACGATCCGCGTCCTGCCGAACGTCGTGCTCTCAGGCTCGGGCAAGGCCGCCACCCAGCTCGTCGTCTCGCCCGATCGTCCGCTTGAAGGCGCTTTCCCAATCGCGAGCATGTTCGCTTCTCCCGATTGGGTGCACGGCTTCGCCGGCGACTACGGTCCCTATCTCAAGGACCGCGTGCCGATGGTGTGGATGGACGACAAGACCGGACTGCAGGATCTGTCCGTGCTGACGGGCGGCGGCGCCGATATCGGCGTGCTCGTCGGCAACGAGGATCCGGCCAGAATCGTGCGGGACACGTTCATCAAGCGCACGGAGATCGTCAACCGCCACATGCTCTACTTCCCACCGCAGGAAGGGTGGGGCGCGTATATGGGCGGCGTGCTTGTCGTCTCCGCGACCGAAGGCTTCACGATGACCGACAATCGGGTGACGGGCGACCAGTCGCTGTTCATGCAAGCCGCGTCGGCGCCGCACCGGCATGCGCGCATCGCGAACAATCAGTTCGAGACGGCCGTGAACAACAGCTCGGACAATATATTCGTCAATGCGATTGCGGACTCGATCATCGAGAACAACCGCATCGACAACGGCGGACGCGCGATCACGTCGCAGATGGGCATGTGGCGCAACTGGATCTCGGGCAACGTCATCAGCCATACGGGCGGCCGGGCCAACGGCTCCGAGATGCTCATGTCCGAGGACGGCTACGTGACGCCGCTGCTGTCGGCCAAGGCCGTATCGGCCACCGATACGACCGTGGCGCTCGCCGCTGACCTGCCGCCGGCGGCCGGAGCGATCTCGTCGACCGCGGTCGAATACTATGCGTTCGTCGCCGACGGCAAGGGCATGGGCCAATACCGCAAGGTGACGGGCAATCCGGACGCCAGAACGCTGAAGCTGGCCACAGCCTGGACGGTTCAGCCGGATGCCACGAGCCGTATCGACGTCATCCGGGCCGCCGTCAAAAACCTTTTCGTCAACAACTGGATCAGCGACTCCCGCGGCAATCTTCAATTTTCCTACGGCGCCGGCCTCGACAATGTCGTCGCGGGCAATCAGATCAACAATGCGGGCAGCATCACTGTATTCGGCGGCGTCGAGGACTGGACGGACGCGAAGAAGCCGTATCTGGCCATCACGGCCTACAATCAGGTATACGCCAACTTCCTCGCCAACGCGGGCGGCATCTACCTGAAGGGCAATGTCGGCAAGGATCACGCGTACGGAGATGCCGTGCTGACGGCGACGGGCGGATTTTTTGCGAATCGCGTCACCCGCAATCAGATCTGGTCGCGCTCGATGTCCGGCGATATCAACCAATATTACAACGTCTGGCTGCAAGGCAAGGACAAAGGCATCGAGAATGAAGGCGCGATCGATGTCAGGGATGCGGCATTCACCGTCATCGAGGGCAATTATATCGACGACGCGGCCATCGGCATCCGTCTTAGCGGCGGCAAAAGCGCGATTGTTCGGAGCAACCGCATGGACGACGTGACGGACCGCATCGTCGAGCAGAACGGCTCTGCGGGCACCTTCAAGCAGGCGCCTGCATGGGAATCGCCGTACTGACGCCAGGCAGGGAGGAGTACTAGCATGGAGAACGTCAATCCCCGCGCCGCGGGGCCGATCAAGCAGCTGATCAGGCAATGGCAGCTCACATTCATGCTGCTGCCCATGCTGATCCTCGTCATCTTGTTCTTGTACGTGCCGATGGGCTTTCTCGTTATCGCCTTCAAGGACTACAACATCGGCAAAGGCGTCTGGGATAGCCCGTGGGTCGGCTGGGCGCATTTCCACAAAATATTCGCTTATCCGGACATCGCGCGGCTGATCCGCAATTCACTTGTCATCAGCCTGCTGACGCTCGTAACCGGATTTATCGGACCAATCTTCCTGGCGCTTCTGTTTAATGAACTGCGGCGGGGACGTTTCAAAAAATTCGTACAGACGGTCAGCTACTTACCTCACTTTTTCCCGTGGACGATCGTCGCCGGCATCATCCTGCTCTTTTTCTCCATCGACGGCGTCGTGAACGGGCTGCTCGAGTCGTGGGGCGCGAGCAAGCCGACCGGCTTCCTCACGCAGCATACGAGCTTCATCCAACTGCTCGTCGCCTCCAATCTGTGGAAGGAAATCGGGTGGGGCACGATCATCTACATGGCGGCGATCGCCGGCATCAATCCGAGCCTGTACGAAGCCGCGGTGATGGACGGCGCGGGCAGGTGGCACCGGCTGTGGCATATTACGATGCCGGGGATGCGGCCGGCGATCAGCATCTCGCTGATATTTGCCGCGGGCAGCCTCATGTCGGTCAACTTCGACCAGATCTACAACCTGTACAATCCGCAGGTGTACGAATGGGCGGACGTCATCGATACGTATATCGTCCGCGCGGGCGTCATCGGCATGCAGTATAGCCAGACCGCTGCGATGGGGCTGTTCAAAGGGGTGATCGGACTCGTCCTGATCGTGCTCGCCAACTGGACGGTCCGCCGGATGACCGACCGTGAATACTCGGTGTTCTGACACAGAAAGGAGGGCATCCATGGTCTCGGGGGACACGCGCCGATCGGGGTTCGACTACTTGAATATCGTCCTCATGGCCTTGTTGTGCGCATGTACGATTTATCCATTTCTGTATATTCTCAATATCTCGCTCAGCTCCCCGGAAGCCGCGTCTCAGGCGGGCCTTCATTTGTGGCCGCAGGGGATGAGGTTCACCGCCTACCGCGGCATCCTGGACGACCGCCACTTTCTGCGGAGCTACGTCAACATTATCGCGGTTACGGCGATCGGGACCTTTCTCGGGCTGCTCGTGTCGGCCGCTGCGGCTTATACGCTCTCCCGCAAGCGGTTCCCGCTGCGCAAGTCGATCCTGTTCCTGCTGACGGTCACGATCGTCTTCAACGGCGGGCTGATTCCCTATTATCTGGTGGTCCGTTCGTTCCATCTGATCGACACTTGGGTCCCTCTCTGGCTGCCGGTCATGACCGGCGTGTTCAACGTCGTTATTTTGAAAAACTTCTTTCTGGCGGTGCCCGCGGAGCTGGAAGAGTCGGCCAAGATCGACGGCGCCTCGGACTTCCGGATATTCGCAGGCATCGTCGTGCCGCTCTCGAAGCCGGTGCTTGCCACCGTAGGCTTGTGGCTCGCGGTCCAGCTGTGGAACGACTGGTTCACGCCGTATTTGTACATCAACGATCCGAACAAGGTGACGCTGCCGCTCGTGCTGCGCAAGTATGTCGTCGAGAACGATCTGACCCAGGTCGGGAGCTTCGCGGCAGCCATCGCGAACGTCACCGACCGTCCGATCCCGACGCAGATCGTATCGGCCGTCATCGTCGTTTCGATCCTGCCGATGCTGATCGCTTATCCGTATATTCAGCGCTTTTTCGTCAGCGGCATCGTGCTCGGTTCGGTCAAGGAATAAAGGAATGACTTTTCATTCGATAGAGAGGGGAACACAACCATGAACAAACGAATCTATACGATCGCATCGGTCCTGCTGGCGGCATCGCTCGTCACCGCAGGCTGCTCGGGCAACAACAACGGAGGCAACGCTTCGCCGAGCGCGAGCGGCAGCGGCGCGTCCCCGTCCGCTTCGCCGTCGGCAAGTGCGGATGCGAGTCCGAGTGCGGCCGCAAACGACAAGCCGATCACGATCAGCTGGCACGGGAACTTCCAGGACGAGATCGACGCCGACGGCACCATCGAGCAGGAGATCGAGAAGAAGTTCAATGTGGATATCAAGTATATCAACGCCAAAAACGACAAGCTCCCGCTGCTCGCATCCTCCAACGACATGCCGGACGTCATGCGTCTGCCGGACCCGAAGGATGTGACCGAATACGCCAAGGCTGGCCTGCTGCTCGAGCTTCCCGTAGAGACGCTGCAGCAAAAAATGCCGACGGTCTACGAGTCGATCAACGCTGTCAACCCGGATCTGTGGGGACTGACCAACTACGACGGCAAAAACTACGCGATCCCGCAGTATATCAAGTATATTACCTGGGACACGGCGATGAAATGGCGCAAAGATATTCTCGATATCGCGGGCGTAGCCGGGACGCCGGCGACGATCGATGAGTACGACGCGGCCTTCCAGGCTGTCAAGGCGAAGGAAAAGGACATCATCAAGGCGACGAATCCAACGCTGAAAAAGCTGTATATGTTCTCGGGAACCGACATCGCCTACGCCTGGAACCAATTCTCCTGGCTGTTCGGTGCCTATGGTTCGATGCCGGGCACATGGCAGCTGGACGACAGCGGCGCGGTCGTGCGCGGCGAGCTGCTGCCCGGCACCAAGGATGCGCTGGCCAAGCTGAGCGAATGGTACAAGGCAGGCTACATCGACCCGGCATTCGTCACGGACAAGGGCGAGCAGTTCAACGGCAAGTGGGAGAAAGGGCAGTATCTGGTCAACGGCTCCAACGGGTTCATCAGCGATGCCGTGCCGCTCAAGGCCGGCAGCCCCGAGATTCCCGGAGACGTGCGGCTCAAGGCGAACGTGCCGAACGCGGCGAGCGCCTGGACCAAGTCGCCGGCCGGTCCGAACGGCCAGCAGGGCTTCTTCTCCTGGGGCCCCCGCCAGAACTTCGTCGCCCTGTCGTCCCGTCTCAAGGACGATCCGGAGAAGCTCGACCGGGTGCTGACGATGCTCGAATCCGTCGCCAGCGACGAGCAGCTGTGGCTGACCGCCGCTTACGGCATCGAGGGCGTATCCTACAAGATCGGCGACAACGGTCTGCCGCAGTATATCAAGCCTTACGACGACCGCAAGACGCCCGACGGCAAGAAGATGGGCGCGCTCGGTCCGGGAGCGCCGTTCGCGCCGTTCGCCAATACGGAGGTCACGAACAAGTTCACCGATCCGGACGTCGCCACGACCTGGACGAATCTGACGACCGACAAGTCCGACGTGCTGTTCGGCCTGCCGCTGCCGTCGACGCAGGAACTTGATCAGCGCAACCAGGAAAAGTGGACCGATACGATGATCAAGATCATCACCGGCGAAAAGCCGCTCAGCTATTATGACGACTATGTCAAATGGTTCGGCGACAACGGCGGCGCGAAGTGGACGCAGGAGGCGAACGATCTGTACGTCAAGCAGTTCAAGAAATAGCGCAACCGGGAGGATGACGGTCTTGGAATTGCTCAGGATGAGGCCGGACCAGCTGCGGGAGGCGGTGCGGCGGCGTCTGCCGCTACTCGTCCCCGCAGGGGTCGTTGAGTATCACGGACCGCATCTGCCGCTCGGCACCGACGTTCTGATCCCAGTTCGCCTCTGCGAGGAGATCGCGCGCCGGGAGCCGTGCGTCGTCGCGCCGGCATTCCCCTATGGGCCGACGCTCTCCTGGGCGGGGGGCGCGTACGAGGGGGAGATGGACTTCGACCCCGAGCCGTTTTTTGTCTACGTCCGGGAGACGCTGCGGCGGTTCGTGTACATGGGATTCAGACGCATCTATGTCATGCAGTATCACCAGGGCGAGGACGGCCTGCAGCGGCTGTGCGTCAAGCGGGCGGCCGGAGAGGTCGTCCGGGAGCTGACCGGCGGCTTCGGCGAAGGCTGGGGGAGACGCGATCCGGGCACGCTGCCGGTACCCGATCCGTTCGGGCTGATCCGGGTCGCCGGGCTCGACGATTATGCCGGACGGGCGACGGATGGCGGGGATCGGCTGCCGATCGGCCATGCGGGCAAGGGGGAAACCCAGCTCGTCATGGCCGCCGCGCCCGAGACGGTGGAGCTGGGATTGCTCCGCGAGGCGCCGGACCCGTCCGGCCCGCTCCCGGTCTGGCTGTCGGATGCATCGGACGCGGATGCGGAGGATGGGGAGCGCTGGCTGGCGTACTGCGTCGCCGGATGGGTGGACCGGCTGAGATCGGATGCCGCCGCCTCGCACAGTGCGGACGACGGCGGGGGCGGTGCGGCAGACGAAAGGGCTGATGCGGCTGACAAAGGGGACGGAGCGGACGGAGGCGGGAACGTGCACATGGGAGAACAAGAAGCCGGCGGGCAAAGCCGGATTGCGAAGCGGAAGTCCGATATAGACGGAGGAAGCCTATGAAAGTCATCGCCGGAACCGCAAAGATGGATTCGCCGCCCCGGTGGGCGGTGCTGGAGCGGGAGCTGCTGGCCGCCATGGAACGGGTGTGGGAGCCGGTCATGGCCAAGTACGTGCTGCCGGACGGGCGGCTGATGTGGCCGCCGCTGCCCGGTCACGAAGGCATCGATGCCCTGGACGACGCGTACGAGAGCTTTCACAATTGGCCGCTGCTGTACCTGCTCGGCGGCAGCGAGCAATACTTGCGCCTGTCCGAGCGCGAATATGACGCCATCACGGCGCAGTTCGCCGGATACGGGACGGGCCACGGCCATCCGATGGTCGTCAAGGAGTACGAGCAGGGCTACGACTGGTTCCACCAAGGGGAGGGCTATCTGTTTTTTTATCATTTGAATCTGGCGAATCCGGGCGGCGCGCGGCAGCGGGAGCGCGCCGTCCGCTATGCCGGCTTTTACCTGAACGAAGATCCGGCAGCCGCGAATTACGATGAGCGGCGGAGGCTGATCCGCTGCGCGCATACCGGCAGCATGGGGCCGGCCTACCGGAACTTCGACGGCAAGCCGTGGATCTACGAAGAGTGGAAGTCCTTCTATGGCCTGCCCTTCGCCGACGTGCCCGGTTGCGGGACGATCGAGGATATCCGGGAACCCGCAAACGCAGCCGCCATGGGCGAAGCGATGCGCGAGCGGATGTCCCGCGGGGACGTCGTCGCGAATCTCGCCGCCACGACGATGGTGACGAATGCCTACCTGCATACAGGAGCGGAAAAATACCGCGACTGGGTGCTGTCCTATGTGGAGGCGTGGATGGCGCGCGTGCGGGACAACGGAGGCATCGTCCCGGATAATGTCGGCCTGTCGGGACAGGTCGGGGAATATACAAACGGCAAGTGGTACGGCGGCTACTATGGCTGGACCTGGCCGCACGGCTGGCTGTCCGTGGGCGACGCCATGCTCGTCGCTGCGGAGAATGCGACGCTGCTGTCGGGCGATACGTCGTATTTATCGTTCGCAAGGGAGCAGATCGATCAGCTCGCGGCGCGGGGCGTGATGCAGGGCGGGACGCTGCGCGTGCCGTACAAGTACGGCGATCCCGGCACATACCGCTACCGGCTATGGATCGAGGGGGTCGCGATGCAGGATGACGGGGACCTGCTGTGGCGGGACGGGTGGTTCGAGTTCCAGCCGATGGACGCGCGCTATCCGGTCCATCTGTGGCATCTGTCCCGGGAGGCGGGCGATTGGGAGCGGGTCAAGGCGCTTCGCAACTACGACAAGCGCGACTGGGAGCGCGTCCTGCCGAAGCCCGCGAAGGATCTCGGCGGGCATGAGGCCGCCTGGGCGGAATATTTGAACGGCGGCTTCCCGGATTATCCGGAGCGCATTCTGGCGTACAATCTCGGTCAGGTGGCGGAGCGGCTGCGCTTCATGGCGGAGGATGAGCAGGACCCGCTCACCTATACGGACTCGTACCTGCAGGCGAGAAATCCGGTCACCGTCGAAGGGCTGGTCCACCTGACGATGGGAGCGCCGCTGCCCATGTACAACGGAGGCCTGCTCATGGCCGTGTTCGCCTATGCCGATCCGGCGCGGGGGCGCCCGGGATTGCCCGAAGACGTCGCCGCGCTGGCGGAGGAGATCGGCGGCGAGCATGCGGTATTGCGCCTCGTCAACCTGAATCCGGACGGCGCCAGGCGCGTCGTCGTGCGTGCGGGCGCTTATGGCGAGCACCGATTCGAGAGAGTCCGGTATGCGGATGCGTCCCATCCGGGCGAAGTCCGCACGGAGGAGATCGGCGCGGCCGCGTTCGAAGTCGTGCTGCCGCCGTACTCGCATATGAGACTGGAGCTGGAGATGAAGCGATTTGCGAACAGACCTTCCTACGGCGCATACGCCGTCTTACATCGATGAAGTGAGTCGCTACTATCTGAAAAGCGGCGCGGCGCGGATTCCGTACGGAATCGGCTGCGCCTGGCTGGGCAGACAGGGGACGGAGGGAGAGGCGCTGCGCCGGGATCTGAGCGTGCTGGATGCCGCCTATGCCCGCAGCTTCCGGTACTTCGACACATCGTCCGCATACGGCGAGAGCGAGATCACGCTCGGCGTCTATCTGAGCGCGCTCGGCGCAGCGCGGGACGGGCTGTTCGTGGCGACCAAGAGCCGGATCCCGGCAGCGCTGGACGCCCGCGGGGCGCGTGAGCATGTGAGGCGGCAGATTGAAGCTAGCCGCATGCGGCTTCAGACCGACGTCATTGATCTGTACCAGATTCATGATGTCGACGGACTGGACGAGACGACCGCGCCGGGCGGGGCGATCGAAGCGCTGGAGGAGGCGAAGCAGGCTGGCAAGATTCGCTATGCCGGCCTCGCGACCCGGAATCTCGAATTGCTCGCTGCGGGCGCGGGGGACGGCAGATTCGACACGGTGCTGACCTATTCGGACTATACGCCGATCGATCAGACCGCGTCGGAGCTGATCCTGAAGGCGGGCAGCCGCGGCGTCGGCGTGATCAACGGGACGCCGCTGTCCGCGGGCCTGCTCGCCGGCGGCGATCCGGCGGCCATGTCCGTCCCGCTGTGGCACGCGGAGTCGGTCCTGCGCCAACGCCGCGCGGCATCGTTGTATCGGCTGTGCAGCGGCCTGGACGTATCGATGCTCCATGTGGCACTGCAATATCCGCTCCGGTGTGCGGGCATCCATATGAATCTGACTGGTCCTTCGACGACGGAGGAGCTGGACGCCGGCTGCGCCGCCATGCTGGCGCCATTGCCCGATTCATGCTGGCAGGCGATAGATGAATGGAACGCGGCGCGGCTGTCCGAACCTGCCGAACCTGCCGAACCTGCGTATCCGGACGAATGAGAGGAGGAATCGCTGTGAAAATAGCCGTAATCGGCGCGGGCGGCATGGGGCGCATTCATGCCGAGGCGCACAGAAGCAACCTGGCTGTCCGGCTCGCCGGCATCGTCGATGCCGATCCGGCGGCCGCTGCGAGATTGGCGTCGGATACGGGCGCAAGGCCGTATCCGACGCTCGAGTCGTTGCTCGAAGCCGAGCAGCCGGACGTCGTGGACATCTGCCTGCCTACGCCGCTGCACAAAGCATATGTGCTCAAGGCCGCGGCGTTCGGCAAGCATGTGATTTGCGAGAAGCCGCTCGCGGGCAGCATCGCGGATGCCGAGGAGATGATCGAGGCTTGCGAAAAGGCGGGCGTGAGGCTGTTCGTAGGCCATGTCCTCCGTTTTTTCCCCGAATACGCGAAGGCCAGGGACGTGATTGTGTCCGAAGCGCTCGGACAGATCGCGACCGTGCGGACCGAGCGGGTGAGCGCGGCGCCGACCGGTCGCGACGGCTGGTACGCCGACTATGCCAAGTCGGGTGGCGTCCTGCTCGATCTGCTCATCCACGACTTCGACTGGCTGCGCTGGACGTTCGGGGAGATCGAGCGCGTCTATGCCAGGAGCGTCGCGGCGGCGCGGCCCGACCATGCCTTCGTATCGCTGCGATTCGCCAGCGGGGTCATCGGCTATGCGAGCGGCTCCTGGGCGTATCCCGAAGGATTCGCCACCCGCCTTGAGGTCGCGGGGCAAGGCGGAATTCTGAGTCTCGACTCCGAGGAGGCGGCGACCAACCGCAATCTGCTGCGCGCCGCGGAGGCGGGGCGGCCGTCGGTCCAGGTGCCCGGCAGCCCGCTGTTCAAGAGCCCGTACGAGGAGGAACTGGCGCATTTTGTCGCCTGCCTCGCCGACGGGACCGAGCCGGTCGTGACGGCCCGCGATGCGCTGGAGGCGCTGCGCGTCAGCCTGGCGGCGATCCGGTCCGCAGCCACGGGCGAGGCCGTGACGCTGTCGTCTTGCGAAGGGAGGCAAGGAATCGCATGAAGCCGAAGATCGCACTGCTTGGAGCCGCGCACGGCCATATGTACAGCTACGCCGCGGCATTGCGCCGTCTGGGCGCGGACATAACGGGCGTCGCGGACGAATCGGAGCCGCGGGGCCGGGAGGCGGCTGCGCGCCTCGGAACGTCATGGGCGCGCGACGCGCAGACGCTGCTCGCCTCGGATGCGGACGCGGTTATCATCTGCGCCGAGAACAGCGGTCACGCGGCGTTCGCGGAGGAAGCGGCGCAGGCGGGCAAGCATATGCTGTGCGAAAAACCGCTGGCGGATTCTGCGGAGGGAGCGGCGCGGATCGTCCGTGCCGCGCGCGAGGCCGGCGTCAAGCTGATGACCGCCTTTCCGTGCCGGTTCCATCCGGCGGCCGCGGCGATGAAGCGGGACGCGAAGGCGGGCGTATGGGGCGAGCTGCTGGCGATCCAGGGCGCGAATCGCGGTACGATGCCGAGCGGCTGGTTCGTCGACCGGACGCTGTCGGGGGGAGGGGCGATCATCGACCATACGGTGCATGTCGTCGACCTGATGCGCTGGATCATGCCGGGCGCAGAGGTGAAGGAGGTGTACGCGGAGAAAGGGACGCGGATGCACGACCTTGCGGTCGAGGACTGCGGGCTGCTCGTGCTCTCCTTCGACAACGGCGTCATCGCCTCGCTGGACCCATCGTGGTCGCGCACCGCCTCCTATCCGACATGGGGCGACGTGAAGCTTGAGCTCGTGGGCACGGCGGGCGTCGGCCGGGTCGACCTGTTCCGGCAAAACCTCGTGCTGCACGAGGACCGGACGATGCGCACGTCCTGGAAGAACTGGGGCTCCGACATGGATCTCGGACTCGTAGCCGAATTTATCGGATGCATCCGGGAAGACCGGCCGCCGGCCGTCACGGGAGAGGACGGGCAGCGGGCGCTTCTCGTGGCGCTGGCGGCATACGAATCCGCCGCGTCCGGACAGCCGGCGCGCGTCGCTGCGCCATGAGCGGGGCCGTGCCCGCTGCTGCATCTGTGTCCGCTTCCGCGTCTGCGCCTGTGTCCGGCAAGCGTCGGCTGCTGTTCGTCGGCTATGAAGGGTTCGAGCACTGGACCGGGCATCCGCTGGCCGAGCCGGTCGGACGCGTGGATCTTTACGGCGAGCATGCGAGCGAGGGAGAGCGCGATCGGGCAGGGGCGCATTGGCCCGAGTCGTTGCGGATATGCCAGGCCTATCCCGATCTCGACACAGCGATCGCCCTGGCGAGGCCAGACGCGGCCGTCGTCAGCGTCCCCGGCGGCGCCAAGACGACGGTGGACGCCGAGGCGCTGCTGCTCGCGCGCGGCGTAGATGTACTGGCCAAGAAGCTGCGCCTTGGAGACTATCGCGACATCGAGCGGCTGCGCGCGGCTTCGGAGGCGGGCCCAGGCCGCTTGTTCGTCGGTGAGCATTACCGCCAGCTGCCGCAGGTCGAGGCGCTGCGGCAGTTGCTCGCGGCGGGCAAGCTCGGCCGGATCTGGTCGGTCACCTGGCGATGCAGGCTGCCTTATGAAGCATACGACTGGATGCGCGGCTATCGGCATCTAGCGCTGGAGGACCTGGCGTACCATCACTTCGGCGTACTGCACGATGTGCTCGGCTTTCATGCGGAGCGGCTGTACGCGCAATCGTTCGAGCCGCCGGGTTCGACTGCCGGCACGATGACGGCCGCTTCGGCGCTCGCGGATACGGCGGAAGGCTACCGGCTCAACTATCAGCTGCTGTGGTGCTCGAGCCAGAAGCCGTTCGGCTACTTCGGGGAAGCCGTGTTCGAAGGCCGTCAGGTGACGGCCCGACTGACGGATGAAGGGCTTGAGATCTACTCCGACGCGGGTCGAAAAAAGCGGATCGACGTCGGTGAGGTGCGCTATCAAGGCGCATGGGGGCCGCTCATCCAGTGGCTGGACGAAGGGGCCGGAGCGTTCGCGGGAATGACGCCGCTCGGCGGCGCGTCTCTGTTCGGCGCATTCGAGCCGGTGCTCGGAGCAATCTCGCTTGCCGTCCGCTCGGCGGAGACGGGGCAGGCATGCGTCCGGGCTTGGCCGGAAGTATCCGCAGGCGGCACCGACAGGAGAGAGGGGGAGCAAGCATGAGACTGAAGGGGAAGGTGGCGCTCATCACGGGCGCAGGCTCTGGTATCGGACGCGCGACGGCGACGCTGTTCGCCCGCGAGGGGGCGCATGTCCTCGTGAACGATGTGGATGCCATTGGCGGTGAAGAGACAGTCGCATCTATAATAAAGCAGGGCGGCGAGGCGGCTTATCTGCAAGCCGATGTCACCGATCCGGATGCGGTGGCGTCGATGGCAGCGGAGGCGATACGCCGCGCAGGCCGCGTCGACGTGCTGTTCAACAATGCGGGCATCAGCGGCGTCGGCATGCTGCACGAGATCGAGCCTGATGCCTGGGATCGGGTGATGCGCGTCAATGTGCGGGGAATCTATCTGCCCTCGAAGCATCTGCTGCCCCATATGATGGCGCGAAGGAGCGGCGTCATCATCAATATGTCGTCCTGCGTCGCGGAGATCGGCCTCGCGCGGCGCGCCTCCTATGCGGCATCGAAGGGGGCGGTGCTGGCGCTGACGAAGGCGATGCAGGTCGACTATGCGCCTTACGACATACGCGTCAACGCGATCCTGCCGGGCACGATTCTGACGCCGTTCGTCGACCGCTACTTGAAGACGTCGTACGAAGATCCGGACGCGGCGATCGCCTCGCTCAAGGCGCGCCAGTTGAGCGGAGAACTGGGACGCCCGGAAGATGTCGCACAGGCCGCGCTCTTCCTGGCATCGGACGAGGCGCGATTCATGATGGGGTCGCCGCTCTATGTGGACGGCGGCGTCGTATTCGGCAAAAACGCCTGAAATGAAAAGCAAGGAGTTGTGCGCATGAAATTCGTATCGATCGAGAAAGCAGACGGTATAAAGCTCGGCATCCGCACTGGCGGCGGCATATTAGACGTGGCGGCAGCGCTGGCGGCAGAGCCGGCCGAGGGAATACCGGACGATATGATGGATGTCATCGCCGGACAGCCAGGGGTGCTGGAGGCGCTGGACGCCTATGTCCGGCGATGGCAGGCGGCGCGCGAGGCGGGGGACGCCCGAGCGGCTGACGTCTTTGTGAATGAGAGGACAATGTCATTTGCGCCCAGCGTGCCCAGGCCCGGCAAGATTGTCTGCGTCGGACTCAACTATCGGAGGCATGCCGAAGAGACGAACGCCGCGATCCCGGGGAGCCCGATCCTTTTCAACAAATTTTCCAATGCGCTGAGCGCGCACGGGCAAGAGATCGCGATTCCGACGGACATCACGTCGCAGGTCGACTATGAAGCGGAGCTCGCGATCGTCATCGGCCGCGAGGCGAGGCGCATAGGCCGCGAGGAGGCGCTGGGCTGCGTATTCGGATACAGCGCGGCAAATGACCTGTCTGCACGCGACCTGCAGATGCGCTCGTCGCAGTGGCTGCTCGGCAAGTCCCTCGACGGCTTCTGCCCGCTCGGTCCGGATCTGGTGACGGCGGACGAGGTTCCCGACCCCAACGGGCTCGATATCCGCTGCATCGTGAACGGTGAGACGCGTCAGCGGTCGAATACGTCCGACATGATCTTCCGATGCGACGAGATTATCAGCTATATCTCGTGGCATATGACTTTGTCTCCGGGCGATGTCATCCTGACCGGTACGCCGGAGGGAGTCATGCTGGGCTGGCCCGAAGATCGGCGGCTCTACCTGCGTCCCGGGGATATAGTGACCGTCGAGATCGAACGGCTCGGATCGCTCGTGAACCGCATGGCATAATGGTAATGGCATAGCTCAAATCGGGAACGACAGCTGCATATAGACTTAGGACCGCCAGGACGTTGGATCCTGGCGGTTTTTTTTATATGTCATCGCGCAAAGGTGCATGATGGATACCGGCGATTGGACTAATAGTCGTTGGTTGAGCGATTCGTTCTTCTCCGGGCCGACGCTTGGCATAACCGCATCGATTCGTAAATTCGGGGATATTTTACAATTCTCCAATGTCCTTCGAACGCGGCGTTGACAAGCTGCTGATACACTGAGCGTGACAGAACGCCCGAGAAGGAGTTGGAAGCATGAGCTTGCTTCTTATAGAAAAGACAAAACCGACAGCAGCCGCCCCGGCCTCTGCGAAACCGGCGGAGACGCCTAAATTGGTGGAACCGCCTAAGTCCGTGCAGCAACCCAAATCCGTGCAGCCGCCTAAAATCGTGGAACCGCCGCGTGCGGCAGCTGTGAAGGAGCAGGTGAACGCGGTACCCGATTCAGCGAGCTACGAGGCTTTTTATCCCGCGGTCACGCTCGCGGACTGGATCAAGTCCTGCCCGCAGGTGTCGCCGGAGCAGACATGCGGCGAGATCGCCGAGCTGTTCCGCAAACGCGAGGAGCTGGAATGCGTGGCCGTCGTGCGAAGCGCCGGAGAGCCGGCGGGAATCGTGATGCGTCACCGCTTTTTCAGGCTGGTCGGCTCACTGTACGGGATGCCGCTGTTCGCGGAAAAGCCGGTGACGAAGCTCATGGATGCGCAGCCGATGATCGCGGAGACGACGCTGTCGCCGCAGGAGGTCATCGACCGGGCGATGACGCGCGACGAGGTCCGGATCTACGACGCCGTCATCATGACCCGGGGCGGCCGATTCGCCGGCATCCTGACGGTGAGCGACCTGCTGCAGCTGTCCCGCCTGCTGCGGCAGGAGCTCGCCGCGCGCCAGATGGCGACGGTCCGCGGTGCGGAGCGCATGCTCAGAGACATCCGCAGCGCCGTCGAACGGCTCGATAGCGAAGCTGCGGCATCCCGCGCGAGCAGTCTGGATATTGCGGCGCAGGCGGAGCAGGGCCGGGGAGAGCTGACGGAGATGCTCGGGCTGTTCCGCCTGTGGACGGCTTCGGCGGACCGGCAGGCCGCCTCGGTGGACGAGCTGCTCGCCCGCGTATCGGATACGGTCGGCATCGCCAAGATGATCGCGCAGCTCGCGGACCAGTGCAACCTGCTGGCGATTAATGCGCAGATCGAGGCCGCCCGGGCCGGGTCGCACGGCCTCGGGTTCGCGGTCGTCGCGCAGGAGGTGCGTCAGCTCGCCGATCAGACGAAGGCGCAGGCGGGCCAGATTCACGACCAGCTGAGCGGGATGGCCGAGGCTGCGGCCGCTGCCGCGGCGCATGTGCGCGAGGGCAAGCAGGGCGCAGACCGCGGGCTGCACCAGGTGATGCGGACAGAGGAGACGTTCGGCCGGCTGTGGACGGGCAGCTCGGACAATGTGAGAGCGACCGGGCGTCTGGCCGATGCGTCCCGGGATGCCTCGGCGATGTCCGAGCAGACATCGGCGCAGGTCGCGAAGCTGGCGGCCCAGATGCTCGGGATGCAGCAGTGAGCGAATATTAACGGGTCGCAATTTTAACATTGCGTTAACAATGCGCAAATACAAGATTGACGAACGACAGCTAGAATCGTAGATGTACCGCACAAGACAAACAAACAAGCATTCGAAAGGGGCTCTTATCCTTGAAAAAATCTCTGCTCGTACTGACAACGCTCGCACTCGGCATCTCACTGGCCGCCTGCGGCAAAAATGACAATTCCAATAACGCGGGTGCATCAGGCTCCGGTCTCAGCGGTTCTATCATCGCGGCAGGATCGACTGCGCTTCAGCCGCTCGTGGATGCCGCATCGAAGAAGTTCATGGAGACGAACGGCAGCGTATCGATAACGGTTAACGGCGGCGGCAGCGGCGCCGGTCTGTCACAGGTTGCGGAAGGCACCGTTCAGATCGGCAACTCCGACGTATTCGCCGAGGAGAAGCTGAAGGATGCGGACGCAGACAAGGCGAAGGCGCTCGTCGATCACCAGGTCGCGGTCGTATCGATCGCAGCTGTGTCCAACAAGGACGTAGGCGTAGACAATCTGACGAAGGCGCAGCTGGTCGATATTTTCACCGGCAAAGTAAAGAACTGGAAGGATGTCGGCGGCAAGGACGAAAAGGTCGTGCTCGTCAATCGTCCGGCCAGCTCCGGCACCCGCGCGACGTTCGAGAAGTACGCGCTCGGCGCCAAGTCCGAGGATCTCCCGGACTCGATCACCGAAGACGCTTCGGGCACGGTCCGCAAGCTCGTCTCCGAGACGCCCGGCGCGATCGGCTATCTGGCGCTCTCCTACCTGGACGACTCGATCCAGGCGCTGAAGTACGAAGGCGTCGAAGCGACGACGGATAACGTAGCGGCCGGCACCTACCCTGTATGGGCATATGAGCACATGTACACGAAAGGCGAGCCCGACGGCGCGCTCAAGGCATTCCTCGAATATATGGTGAGCGACGAGATCCAGCAGAAGGAAGTCAAGGATCTGGGGTACATCCCCGTGAACGACATGAAGGTCACCCGCGATGTGCAAGGCAACGTATCGAACAAGTAATACCGGCAGTCCAAAGTGAGAACAGGCGAAAGAGGCGTCACGAAAATGGCGCCTCTCTTGCCGTGTAAGGGGAGAGGCGCATGAACATGACAGAGACCCGCCTGCAGGCGGATTCCATATCGATGCCCGGAGATCGCAGACTGCCGAAGCACAGGCTCGAGGAGCTGCGCGGCAAGAGCTACGTCCTGCTGTGCGTGCTCCTGCTGATCGTGATCATTTTCTCGATCGTATACTTTATCGCATCGCGAGGGCTCACGCCGTTCCTGAGCCAGGGCGTCCGCATCGGCGATATGCTCGGCGGCCTGAAGTGGTCGCCGGAGGCGGACACGCCGCTGCTCGGCGCGCTGCCGTTTCTGTTCGGCTCGTTCGCGACGTCTCTGCTCGCAGCCGTCATCGCGGCTCCGCTCGGCATATGCGCCGCGCTCTTCATGACCGAAATGATGCCCAAGGTAGGCAAAAATATTCTCCAGCCCGCCATCGAGCTGCTGGCCGGCGTGCCGTCGGTCGTATACGGCTTCGTCGGGCTCAGCGTAGTCGTGCCGTTCCTGCGGAACAACTTCCCCGGTCAGGGCGTAGGCGTCCTGGCTGGCGCCATCGTGCTGTCCGTCATGATCCTGCCGACGATCACGACGATCGCCACGGATGCGCTGCGCACGCTGCCGGCAGGACTCAAGGAAGGCTCCTACGCGCTCGGCGCCACCCGCTGGCAGACGCTCTCCCGCCTCGTCATCCCGACGGCGCTGCCTTCGCTCATGACCGGCGTCGTGCTGGGCATCGCACGGGCGTTCGGCGAAGCGCTCGCCGTGCAGATGGTCATCGGCAACGCGCCGCATATTCCGCATTCGCTGTTCCAGTCGGCTTCGACGCTCACCAGCATCATCACGCTGTCGATGGGCAACACGACGAGCGGCTCGCTGCACAACAACGCGCTGTGGAGCCTCGCGCTCATCCTGCTGCTCATGACGTTCCTGTTCGTATTCATCGTACGACTGCTGGAAGGGAGAGTGAAGCGCGTATGAAAGCCAAGACTATGGATCGCCTCATGACCGGCGTCATCGTCGGCGTAGGCTTCCTGATCATCGCGCTGCTCGCGGCGCTGCTCGGTTATCTGCTCATCCGGGGCGTCGGCCATATCAGCTGGCACTTCCTGACCTCTCCGCCCGAGTCGATCCGCGCGGGCGGCGGCATCGGACCGCAGCTGTTCAACTCGCTGTTCCTGCTGGTGCTGACGATGATCATCACGATCCCGCTCGGGCTCGGCGCAGGCATCTACATGAGCGAATACGCCAAGCCGAGCCGGCTGACCGCGTTCATCCGGCTCGTCGTCGAAGTATTGTCCTCCTTTCCTTCGATCGTCGTCGGTCTGTTCGGCCTGCTCGTCATCGTCAACCGCTTCGGTCTCGGGCTGTCGCTCATGTCGGGCGCGCTCGCGCTGACCGTGTTCAATCTGCCGCTCATGGTGCGGATTACGGAGCAGGCGCTGCGCGCCGTGCCGCGCGAGCAGAAGGAAGCGGGCCTCGCGCTCGGCCTGTCCCGCTGGCGCACAATCACGACCGTCATGGTGCCGATCGCCGTGCCTGCCATCGTCACCGGCACGATTCTGGCCGCGGGCCGCGTGTTCGGCGAAGCCGCCGCACTGCTGTTCACGGCGGGCATGAGCTCGCCGCGCCTCGACTTCACGGACTGGAATCCGCTGCACCATACGTCGCCGCTCAACCCGTTCCGCCCGGCCGAGACGCTGGCCGTGCACATCTGGAAGGTCAACAGCGAAGGGCTCGCTCCCGACGCCGCGCAGATCGCGGCGGGCGCCTCCGCCGTGCTCATCGTCACCGTCTTGCTGTTCAATCTGTGTGCGCGCTGGCTCGGCAGGGTGCTGTACCGCAAGCTGACGGCCGGCCGCTGACGGCGGCCCGCATGACCGCCGGAGACAGCAAGATCAAGGATCAAGGGAGGAATTCATCGTGACGCTGATCGCGACAGACAAGAACAAGGCCGCGCCGACGCCCGAGGACGCGAAGCCAGCCGCCATGCAGCCCCTGCCCGATGCCGGGCCGGGCGAGCCGATTAAGCCGCAGCCCGCGACCGACAGGGAGCCGGCACCCGCTTTTTATACGAAAGATTTATCCGTCTACTACGGGGAGAAGCAAGCGATCAAGCATGTCAGCATGGCGTTCCCGGACCGCGAGGTCGTCGCGCTGATCGGGCCGTCGGGCTGCGGCAAGTCGACGTTCCTGCGCTCGCTCAACCGGATGAACGACCTGATCCCCGGCGCGTCCATCGAAGGCGAGATCTGGATCGGCGGACACAATATATGCGATCCGCGCACGGACGTCGTGCGGCTGCGCCAGCGAATCGGCATGGTATGGCAGCGGCCCAATCCTTTTCACAAGTCGATCTATGAGAACGTCGCCTTCGGCCCCCGCTATCACGGCGTGAAGCGCAAGGCGGAGCTCGATGCGATCGTGGAGGATTGTCTGCGCAAGACGGCGCTGTGGGACGAGGTCAAGGATCGCCTGGGCCAATCCGGCCTCGCGCTCTCGGGCGGCCAGCAGCAGCGTCTGTGCATCGCGCGCTCGATCGCCGTGAAGCCGGACATCCTGCTCATGGACGAACCGGCATCGGCGCTCGATCCGGTATCGACGGCCAAGGTCGAGGAGCTGATCGCCGAGCTCAAGCGCGACTACACGATCGTCATCGTCACGCACAACATGCATCAGGCGGCGCGGGTATCCGACAAGACGGCGTTCTTTTTCCTCGGCGATCTCATCGAATACGACAATACGAACAAGATCTTCACGAACCCGTCCCGCAAGTCGACGGACGACTATATCTCCGGACGCTTCGGCTGACATCCGCGAGAGGAGGCCATTCATTTTGATCATCGAGACCAAGCGGCTGCAGCTGTATTACGGCAAGTTCCAGGCGCTCAAAGACGTGGATCTGACGATCAAGGAGCGGAGCGTGACCGCCTTCATCGGCCCGTCGGGCTGCGGCAAGTCGACGCTCCTGCGCACGCTGAACCGGATGAACGATGCGATACCGGGCGTGCGCGTCGAGGGCGAGGTCACGATCCAGAACCGCAACATTTACGACGGCGTGACCGAGGTGGAATTTCTGCGCAAGCGGGTCGGCATGGTGTTCCAGCAGCCGAATCCGTTCCCCAAGTCGATCTACGACAATGTAGCATACGGGCCGCGCCTGCACGGCGTCACCAAGAAGGCGGAGCTCGACGGCATCGTGGAGAAGAGCCTGCGCTCCGCATCGCTGTGGCATGAGGTCAAGGATGTGCTGAAGAAGTCCGCGCTGAGTCTGTCGGGCGGCCAGCAGCAGCGTCTGTGCATCGCCCGGGCGCTCGCCGTCGAGCCGGATATTCTGCTCATGGACGAGTCGACGTCGGCGCTCGATCCGATCTCCACGACGAAGATCGAGGAACTGACCCGCGAGCTTAAACAGCGCTATACGATCGTGATGGTAACGCACAATATGCATCAGGCAGCCAGAATTTCGGATCAGACCGTTTTTTTCCTGAACGGCGAAGTGGTGGAATCCGCGGATACGGAGCGACTGTTCAGCGCGCCGCGCGATCAGCGGACGGAGGATTATATCTCCGGCAGATTCGGTTAATCGAGGGAAGGGGCAGACGGTACATGACGGCAAGAAGGGAATTCGATATCGGGCTCGTGCAATTGCAAAATATGCTGACGGAGATGGGAGAGCGCGTGGAGAAGGCGCTGCAGGAGGCGATGCACTCTCTCGAGAGCCTCGATATGGCGCTCGCGCAGCGCCTCATCCGGGAGGACCCGGAGCTGAACCGGCTCGAGGAGCGGATCTCGGACCTGGGCGCCAAGCTCATCGCGACGCAGCAGCCGGTCGCCAAGGATCTGCGCCGCATCCTCGTGGCGCTCAAAATCTCCTCGGATCTGGAGCGCATGGGCGATCTGGCCGTGGACATCGCCAAGGCCGCGCAGCGTCTCGAAGGCCAGACGCTGATCAAGCCGCTCGTCGATCTGCCACGCATGGCGGAGCTGGCGCGGACGATGATCGGCGAGTCGATCCGGTCCTACGTCGACGAGAACGTCGATCTTGCCTACAAGATGGCGAAGGACGACGATCAGATCGATGCGCTGTATTCGCAAATTTTGCGCGACCTGATCCTGGTCATGGCGGACAATCAGAAAAACATTAATCAGGCGATGAATCTATGCTTCGTCGGACGCTACATCGAGCGGATCGCGGATCATGCGACGAACATCGGAGAGAACGTCGTCTACCTGGTCGTGGGCACGCGGCCCGAGCTGAACCGCTAGAAGCGCCCGGGGCGATCTGGAACAAAGAGGGACCTACCTATAAGGAAAGAAGCCTGCATCCCGCCGTTATGGCGGGAGCAGGCTTCTTTATTAGTAAGGATTGTAAGGATGAGATACGAGTTATGAGTGCTAATTCTTCTTCTGCGGCATCGGCGTGAACAGCAGGGTGAAGGGCAGATTGCTGCCCGCGGTCGGCGTCGTCCAGATGGTCACCGTCTCCTCGGTATTGCCCGTTCTGTACAGCACGCTCGCCTGGTTGGTGGCGCTCACGGTGCCGAGGTTGGCGAAGCTGACGACCTGGCCGTTGATGAGGGCAGCGCCCATATACAGGCCGCCGCGCGGATTAAGCGAGATCAGCGTATTCGGCGCGACGCGCCGCAGGACGAGCTTGTAAAGCAAGCCGTAGTTGCCCGAGTTGTAGGCGACGGTGTTGGTGATATTGTCGTAGCCCTGGGCGAACGGGTCCGTCGTATTGTCGGTCAGCGGCAGCTTGATCTGGCGATCGCCGACGAGCCCGCCGTATTCGAACACCCGGGTCGAATCGACGAAGGAGCCGCGCGTGATCAGCTGGTTCGGATCAAGATACGGCAGATTCGCAAGCGCGGCGATCGGGTCCCGGTTCTGAGCTACGAGCACCGAGGTGTACTGAATAGTAGCGTCGCTCGTGAGATCGCCGTGGAACGTGATGACGTCGCCGTTTTTCATGGCGTTCGCGCTGAGGTCCGCGTACAGCAGCCTGCTCTGTCCGGGCTGGAGCGTCATCGACTGCGAGTTGCTGCCTGTCACGTAGGTCTGGAAGTACCGTGCGACCGACATCCGTCCGGCGACCTCCGGAAAGGTGGTTGGCCCGGCCATGCCGTCGGCGATGATCGACAGATTGGCCGGCACGGAGCTTATGTTTTTGGCGATCAGATACAGCTTCGCGTTCTGCCCGGTGCCGTTCTTGTGATGAAGCATGAACCGGACGTCCCCGGCGATCGTGTCCTGATACAGGATGCCGTCGGTCTTGACCGTCTCGGGCCCGCTGCTGCGGAAGAGCGTGACCGGCTCCGTCGTATAGGAGTACGGGATGGCTTCCATCGTCTTGACGCTGGAGCCGTCCAGCGGATAATTGCTGCCTGCCGGCGTGAACAGCTTGTTGAACTCGTCTTCGGTGTACATTACTTCGGACGTGACCGTCAGCGTCTTGCTGAAGCTCGAGACGTCGCCGCGGTTGTCCTTGACGGTGATGCTGACGGAGTACGAGCCTGCCTGGAAGAAGGCGGGCTTGTTGGTGCCTGACCACTCGGAGCTGACGATGAAGCCGTCCGGGTCCGTGCTCGTGTCGGAGTAGGTGATCGGCTCGCCGATCCGGTACGTATCCTTGTCCGTCGTGAACGCTGCGACCGGCGGCGTATTGACCGGGAGCACCTGAATCGTCTGGCTGTACGGCTCGCTCCATTGTCCCGCCGAATCGCGGACGGAGTAGCGGACGACGTAGGTGCCGGGCTCGGCGAACACGTCCTGCCGGCCCTCCCAGTACTCCTCGACGATCGGCAGCCCCTTGGGCGAGCTCGAGGTCGTCGTGTAGTAGACCTGCGTCTGTCCCGCGATGATCTCTCCGGCTTGGACCTTGAAGGACGCGGTAGGCTTGGTCGACAGATTGAAGATGATTTGCTTTTTGCTGTTATCGACCTGGTACGGGATGTTCATCGCTTGGGCGAACGCGATGACCGGCACCATCAACACGTTTTTGTCGGCATAGACGGGAGCGCCGAACTTCCTGGCCTGACCGTTAACCGTATAGGCGGCGCTGTCGGCCTTCAGGCGGATCGTGATGCCGCCGCGGCTGATCACATTTTCCTTGGTCTTGGCATCGTTGGTGATCGTGGCGCCCGTCAGATCGGACAGCGCGCGCAGCGTGCCGAACGTGACGCCTTTCTTGACGACGAGCGGACGCGTCGCTTTGTAGTTCAGACCGTTGCGGCTCATGGTGGCGCTGTTCATATAAAGGATCAGCTGATCGCCCGCATTCGAGTTGGCCGCTTGCGGCGGCGTGGTCGGCGTCGCAGAGCCGTCGGAAGGCGGCGTCGGCGTAGCGGAAGGCGCGGTGCCGGGATTGGCGCCGGGATCGCCGGTGTAGCTCGGTGGCGTGGTCGGCGTCGGTGTCGGTGTTGACGTCGCTTGATCCGGATTCTGACCGGGGTCGCCGGTGTAGACAGGCGACGAAGTCGGCGTTATATCGTCGGCATAGACGGGAGCGGTAGTCGCGATCGTAGACAAGACGAGTAGAGAGGCGAGTGCTGTTTTAATTCTGGTTGCTTTCATTGTTCCTCCTTCATGATGCTTAAGTAATTATTTGGCGGCGATGACGGCGACGCCCAAGATGACAATACCTGCGCCGATCCACCTCGTAATGGGGACCGACTCGCCAAATAGCGCCCAAGCCAGGACGATCCCGAGCACATAGGCCAGACTCTGCAGCGGGTAAGCTGCACTGAGCGGCAGACGGGAGAGGACAGCGAGCCACAGGACGGTGGCAAGGCCATACAAGGCGATGCCAAGCAGGATCAAGGGCGAAAACAAAGTAGGCAGGAGGTTGTGCAGCGACAAGCCTCCCGCTCTGTCGAGTCCGTACTTCCAGGCGATCTGGCCGCCTACGAGCAGCAAGATGTTGAGCGCGAGCATCAAGTAGGCAAGCATCAGGGCGACACTCCTTCATCGGAAGGCTGCGCCGCGGCGGTCTGGAGCCGGTGCGCCTCGGAGTCGGGACGCAGCTGTGCGAGCTGCTGCTCCTGGATCGCGACCGTCTGCGTCAGGACGATGACCTTGTGGGTCAGCGCGGACACGGCGACGGACAGATGAAGCAGAATAAGCAGGACGCCGATGAGGCCGAGCAAATACAGCAGCGACGGCGCATAGTCGACGCCGATGCCATGCGCGATCCGGTCGAACAGCTTCGGGAACAGCGACAGCACCATCATGATGAAGCTGAGCAGCAGCCACAGAATCGCATATTGTTCCTTGAGCTTGCGGGAGCGGATCTGGTAGACGATCCACACCATGAACCCGATGCTCATCAGGAAGCTGATTAGAAACACATCAGGCTTCATAGCCGACACGCAACTTTCTTTTCTTGGACTTCGTGATCAGAACCGCGAGTATGACTTTGACCATGTAATAGATGGACTTGAAGGACGAGATGCTCGACGTGCCCGCGAGCCGTTCGTTCATGACGACCGGCACCTCGCGGAACTGCAGGCGGTGATTGTCGAGCAGCACGAGCGCCTCCACCTCGGGATAGTCCGTCGGATAATCCTTGGCGAACAGCGCGATGGCGCGAGGGCCGCACAGCCGGTAGCCGGATGTCGGATCGGTGACGGGGCGCCGCAGCAGGCCGGTCAACAGCTTGGCCAGGATGACGATGCCCATGCGGCGGGCGAGCGTCGACTGGAAGCCTTGCTTCTCCACGAAGCGGGAGCCGACGACCATGTCCGCGTTCGTGGCTTTGATTGCCTCGAGCAGCCTGGCGAAGTCCAGCGGGTTGTGCTGGCCGTCGCCGTCCATCTGGGCGGCGTATTTGTAGCCGTTAAGCGCGGCATAACGGTAACCGGTCTGCACGGCGCCGCCGATGCCGAGATTGACGCTCAGGTTGAGCACGATCGCGCCCTCCAGCGCCGCGAGCCGGCCGGTATCGTCGGCCGAGCCGTCATTGACGACGAGAATGTCGGCGTACGGGATCTGCTCGCGGATCCAGGCGATGACGCGGCGGATGCCCTCGGCCTCGTTGTAGGCCGGCATGATGATGAGGACTTCCTTTTTCATTGGACGGCGGCGCCTCCTGCGGCTGGAATGGATCTGCGAAGCTTGGTGCGGCTGATGACCCAGCCGACAAGCGCGAGTCCGAGCAGCGTATCCATCACGATAATGAGCGGCATCGACGTGAAGTTGTAACGGAACTCCGGTACGAACGCGATGCGCGTGACTGTCAGGATCAGCAGCAGCAGGGCCAGATAGGAAGCCGGATTGCGCCACCGCCACAGCAGGAACAAGCCGGCCGGAATAGCGGCCCATACCATGCCGAGGTGGAGCACCGCCCCGTACGGGATCACATGGTAGATCGGGCTGTGTCCGCTGCCAAAGAACATGGCGCCGTATATGTACGGAATTTTGCCGTAGGTGTACCATTTGACGAATGTCCACGTCTTCGTCTCGAAGCCGACGCGCAGCCGTTCCTTGGCGACCTCCATCTGGGTCTTGTTGTGGCGGTCGACGAGCCCGTCCTCATAGTTCTTGTCCGGATAGGTGCCCGCGGTGAACGGATTGACCTGCGTCGACGCGACGACTACCTCGTGCAGGGTGACGACGTTGCGCACGATCCACGGCGACAGCACGATGAAGAGGCCGAGCGCCGTCCATACGCCGAGCTTGAACGCGGTGAGGAACTTCTTGTGCCAAGCCCAGAAAAACGCGTAGCTGACGGCGATCAGAATCAGAAATTCGGGACGCGTCAGCACCGTCAGTCCGAGCGCGGCGCCTGCGGCCAGTGCCCAGGGCCAGGTCCGCTTTTCGAAGACGAGCATCTGCAAATATACATATAATACGAAGAAAAGCGCGGCCTGGGTCTCGGTCAGAATAGCGCCGACCGTCCAGACGAACGGCGGATAGACCGCGGATACGGCGGCGACGATGAGCCCGGCCGGATCGCCGCCGAGCCGGCGAGCGAGCAGGTAGAGCAATCCGATCATGATGAGGCTCTCGACGACCTGCAGGTAGCGGATGTACGGAAAAGGATTGTTATGTTTATAATCGGCCAACTTGTAGATCGCCGCCATCACGAGCGGATAGCCCGGCGTGACGTTTGCGTTAGGCACTGTGTCTTTGTAAGCGTATATGTTATCTTCAAGCAGCTGACGGACCATGATGTCGTAATACTTCGTATCGTGGGATGTCTTGTGGTTGACGGATTGGAGGAAATCAATCCTGAGGTATGCGGCAAGCAAGATAATGATGCCGAGTAGTGCAAATACAATCGTTCGTTGCTTGGTGGTGCGCGCGGTCCAGCGCTTGAAAATTGAAAAATCCATGTGGTGCTAAGTCTCCTCCCAGGCTTATCTACAAAATCAAAGTATAGTCGAGTCTATGATGTGGGGCAACACCATGTTTTTACATTTTTGGTCTGCGCAAAAAGTATATGTCGAATGTCCGCAAAATGAAGCGAATCTGGCCGGTTGTCTTTACTATAGACGACGAGAACACGCAAAAGTTACGCGCAGCGGCGTTAATTTCCGGAAGCGGCGGAAAACGCTGCTTTTCGCCTCTCCGTCAGGGGATATGGTATGATATCTGAATAGAAGGAAGAGTCGATGGAGGGATCGAAAGGAATGGGACTTCAACACGGATTCGGCGGGGAACGGACGGACAAGCTCCTGCTGATCGACGGCAACAGCATCATCTTCAGGGCGTTCTACGCGATGCCGCCGCTGACCAATGCGGCCGGCCTGCAGACGAATGCGGTGTTCGGGTTCACGACGATGCTGCTCAAGGTGCTGGAGGAGGAGCGGCCGACGCATCTGCTCGTCGCATTCGACGCCGGCAAGACGGTATTCCGCCACGAGGGCTTCGCGGAGTACAAGGGCGGCCGGCAGAAGACGCCGCCAGAGCTGTCCGAGCAGTTCCCGCTGCTCAAGGAGCTGCTGGACGCATTCTCGATCTCCAGGTACGAGCTGCTCGGCTATGAGGCGGACGATATCATCGGCACGCTGACGCGGCAGGCGGAGGAGCAGGGCGTGGAGGCAGTCGTCGTATCCGGGGACAAGGATATGCTGCAATTGGCCTCCGAGCGGACGAGCGTGCTGCTCACGCGCAAGGGCGTGAGCGAGACGGAGCGGTATACGCCCGCTGCGATCGGAGAGCGGTACGGCCTGACACCGCTGCAGATCATCGATCTGAAGGGGCTCATGGGCGATACGTCGGACAACATCCCGGGCATCCCGGGCGTCGGGGAGAAGACCGCGCTCAAGCTGCTGGCGGAGTACGGCAGCGTGGAGCAGGTGCTGGCGCATGCCGGCGAGATCAAGGGCAAGCTCGGGGAAAATGTCCGCGGCAACGCGGAGTCGGCGACCATGAGCAAGGAGCTGGCGACGATCATGCGCGACATCCCGCTGGAGCGGAGCTGGCAGGAGCTGGCGTGGAGCGGCTACGACGGCGCGGCGCTGCTCGCCGCATTGAGGAAGCTGGAGTTCAAGTCGCTCATCGAGCGGCTGGCGCTGAGCGAAGGCATGGGGGCGGCCGCCTACGGTTCGGCCGAGGGCGACGCGGCTGCCGCGTACGAGGTCGTCGAGGTGCGCGAAGCGGCGGACTGGTCCGCGCTGGCGGCGGCGCTGCCGCTGGCCGAGAGCTTCATCCTCGACGCGAACGGGGACAATCCGCATCAGGGCGAGGGCATCGGCTTCGCGCTCGCTGCGGGAGAGCTGGTGTTCGCGCTGCCGTTCGAGGCGCTGCTGTCCGAGGCGGCGAAGCCGCTGCAGGCCTGGCTCGCGGATGCGGGCGTGCCCAAGACCGGCTACGACCTGCACCGCACGGAGCTGGTGCTGGCCCGCTACGGCCTCGAGCTGCGCGGCCAAGCGTTCTGCTGCTCGCTGGCGGCGTATCTGCTCGACCCGACCGAGGCGGACCCGTCGCTCGTCGGCCTGCTCGCGAAGGCGGGCCTGCCGGGCATCGCCTCCGACGAAGCCGTATACGGCAAAGGCGCGAAGTTCCGCGTGCCGGAC
Source organism: Cohnella sp. 56 (assembly GCF_037963805.1). Lineage (NCBI taxonomy): Bacteria > Bacillati > Bacillota > Bacilli > Caryophanales > Paenibacillaceae > Cohnella > Cohnella sp. 56. Next base: position 53,456 of record NZ_JAZDQE010000012.1, read on the forward strand.
GAGACGGCGCTCTGCGCGCATCTGGCCGCCAAGGCGGATGCGGTCCGGCGGCTCGCCGGCCTCCAGGCCGAAGCGATCGAGGCGGCCGGCATGAAGCCGCTGTACTACGAGCTGGAGCAGCCGCTCGCGATCATCCTCGCCGATATGGAGAAGCAGGGCATCGTCGTGCAGGCGGAGGCGCTGGAGGAGCTGGGCAAGGACTTCTCCGCGCGCATCGGCCAGATCATGTCCGAGATCTACCGGATCGCGGGCTTCGAGTTCAACATCGGCTCGACCAAGCAGCTGGGCGAGGTGCTGTTCGACAAGCTTGGCCTGCCCGTCGTCAAGAAGACGAAGACCGGCTATTCGACGGATGCCGAGGTGCTCGAGAAGCTGGAGCCCTACCACGAGATCGTGCGGCTCATCCTGCATTACCGCCAGCTGGCGAAGCTGCAGTCTACTTATATAGAAGGCTTGCTGAAGGAAATCCGCGCCGAGGACGGCAAGATTCATACGTACTACCGTCAGACGATCGCGGCGACGGGCCGGCTCAGCAGCCAGTACCCGAATCTGCAGAACATACCGATCCGGATGGAGGAGGGCCGCCAGATTCGCAAGGCGTTCGTCCCGTCCGAGCCGGGCTGGCAGATTCTCGCCGCCGACTACTCGCAGATCGAGCTGCGCGTGCTGGCGCATATCTCCGGCGACGAGGGGCTCAAGGAAGCGTTCCGCCTGGAGATGGACGTTCATACGAAGACGGCGATGGACGTGTTCGGCGTCAGCGCCGAGCAGGTCGACGGCAATATGCGGCGCAGCGCCAAGGCGGTCAACTTCGGCATCGTCTACGGCATCAGCGACTACGGACTGTCGCAGAACCTCGGCATCACGCGCAAGGAGGCGGCTTCCTTTATCGAGCAGTACTTCGCCGCCTTCCCCGGCGTGCGCCGCTACATGGACGACATCGTCGCCCAGGCCAAGCAGGACGGCTATGTGAAGACGCTGCTGGAGCGCCGCCGCTATCTGCCGGACATCCGCTCGTCGAACTTCAATCTGCGCTCGTTCGCGGAGCGGACGGCGATGAACACGCCGATCCAGGGCACCGCTGCCGATATCATCAAGCTCGCGATGGTGCGGATGGCCGATGCGCTCAGGAGCAAGGGGCTTCGCAGCCGCATGCTGCTCCAGGTGCATGACGAGCTTGTATTCGAGGTGCCGCCGGAGGAGCTGGACACGATGAAGACGCTTGTGCCGCAGGTGATGGCCGAGGCGCTGCCGCTCGACGTGCCGCTGAAGGCGGAGGTCAGCGCGGGCGTGAACTGGTACGAGGCGAAGTGACGGCTGCGGATTCATTCAGCTTAGAAAAGGAAGGTGCATATCGATGCCGGAATTGCCAGAAGTCGAGACGGTCAGACGGACGCTGTCCGAGCTGATCGTCGGCAAGGCGATCAGCTCGGTGACGGTCCGCCTGCCGCGCATTTTGCAGAAGCCGGACGACCCGGACGTATTCGCAGCGATGCTCGAAGGCCGGACGTTCACCGGCGTGGAGCGGCGCGGCAAGTTTCTGCGGCTCATCCTGGACGGCCTCGTGCTCGTGTCCCATCTGCGGATGGAGGGACGGTACGGGTTGTTCGAGGACGACGCGCCGCTGGACAAGCATACGCATGTCATTTTTCATTTTACCGACGGGACAGCCCTGCGTTATACGGACGTGCGCCAGTTCGGCACGATGCATCTGTTCCCGGCCGGCGAGGAGATGCAGTCGCCTCCGCTCGCGAAGCTCGGCCTCGAGCCGCTGGATGCGGGCTTCACGCTGGACGCGCTGCGGGCCTCGCTCGGACGCAGGAATACGAAGATCAAGCCGCTGCTGCTGAATCAGGAATGGATCGTAGGGCTCGGCAATATTTATGTAGACGAAGCGCTCCATCTGGCGGGCATTCATCCCGAGCGCACGGTTAGCGAGCTGAAGGCCAAGGACTGGCAGCGGCTGCATGCGGCCATCGTGTCGACATTGACGGCGGCGGTCGAGGCCGGCGGTTCTTCGGTTAAGTCTTATGTCAACGGACAGGGCGAGATGGGCATGTTCCAGCACAGTCTCCGCGTATACGGCCGGACCGGCGAGCCTTGCCCGTCCTGCGGTCATCCGATCGCGAAGTCGGTCGTCGGCGGTCGAGGCACGCATGTGTGCGCGAAGTGCCAGAAGCCGCCGCATGGCGCGGCGGGCCCCGTGAGCGGGGCCAGCGCGGCCGCGTCCAAGCGGTACCGGGAGGGCGGCAATGCCGTGAAGCGCAGGCTCGACGGGGCTGAGGGCTGAGCCGATCGAGCATCCGGCTGAAGTCTGCCCGCAATGTTCATAATTGGAGGAGGGCATTCGCCTTCGTTGCTGCATAGGATGAACAGAACCGACGATCTCTAACCGGATCCGTCGGCATGTCTTCGCCATGCAGGAGGAACGGTAATGCTCGCACATTCGTTATCCTTATTATTTCTCGCGTTCGCGGTCAGCCTCGACGGCTTCGGTGTCGGCATCACTTACGGACTGCGCAAGATTCGGATTCCGCTGCCTTCGATCGCGATCATCGCGGGATGCTCCGGCGTGGTCATCCTCATCTCTATGCTCGTCGGCACGTTCATCGCCCGTTGGCTGTCGCCTTATGGGGCCAAGGCCGTAGGAGCTGTCATTCTGATCGGTATCGGCTCGTATGCGTTGATTCAGTTCGCCAGGCGCCGCAAGGGCACGGACGACGACGCGGCGGACGGTGCGGACACCGGGACCGGGGGGGCGGACGGGTCGAGGCAGGCTTCGCCGGCGAACGCTGAAGCAGCGGCGGCCGATCCTGGCCAGGCGGCGGACGATGGTGCTCTCTCTTCGGCGGAGCGCGTACCGATGCTGACGCTTGAGCTGCGCCTCTTCGGACTGATCATTCAGATTCTCCGCACCCCCTCCGTCGCCGACGTGGACCGGTCGGGCATCATCACATCGGGAGAGGCGCTGCTGCTCGGCTTCGCGCTGTCGCTCGACGCCTTCGGCGCCGGCATCGGCGCCGCGCTGGTCGGGTTCCCGGCGGCGCCTACCGCAATTATGATCGCAGCAGCGAGCGGCCTGTTCCTGTGGGCGGGCATGCGCGTCGGCTTCGTGGCGGCAGGCATGCGATGGGCGCAGCAGCTGACAGTGCTGCCGGGCGTTATATTGATTGTGATGGGCATATTCAAGCTGCTGCAGGCGTCTTGACGGTTCGGGCGCTCGGCGCATGATCTGTTGCTGGGAGAGACCCTCCCATTATCCCATCGGCTCAGCTATGCAGCAGCCGCTCCATATGCGGCTGAGCCGATGGGATGATTTGAACATCGGTTGAATACACTTTTGATGAACGACGCGAACGAACGACGGCATGCATGAGCCGCTGCAAGGAGGCATTGAACATGAACATCGGATTGACCGGCGGCATCGCCACCGGCAAGAGCACTGTAGCACGTATGCTGGTCGCACGCGGAGCGGCGCTGGTCGACGCTGATCGAATTGCCCGGGAAATTGTCGAACCGGGACAAGCCCCGCTCGCACAAATCGCCGAGCGATTCGGCAAAGCGGTCATACAGGAAGACGGAACCTTAAACCGCAAGCTGCTCGGTTCGATCGTATTCGCCGATGCGGGCGAACGCCAGGCGCTTGAGGCGATCACCCATCCCGCCATCCGGGCGCGGATGAAGGCGCGTATCGCGGCGCTTGAGGCGGCGCGCCCGGACAGGCTCGTTGTGGCGGATATTCCGCTGCTTTTCGAATCGGGACTGCAGCATTTATATGAGGGCGTCATGGTAGCCTACGTCCCGCGCGACGTGCAGCGGATGCGGCTGATCGAACGCGACGGATTAACGCCAGAGCAGGCGGATATGCGTATCAGGACGCAGATGGATATCGAACAGAAGCGGCAACTGGCCGACTACGTCATAGATAACAGCGGCACGTTGGCGGACACCGAGGCGCAGCTGGACCTTTTCTGGCAGTCGCTTCAATTGGGATCGGTACAGTCATGAGCCCAAAAAGGACAAGGCCGAAACGAAAAAGATGGTTCCTCGCGCTGCTCCTCATCGTCGTCGCGCTCCTTTTTATCCGTTCGGAATGGCTCGGCAAGATGGTCTATCCGATTCAGTACCGGGAAGAAATCGGGATGAATGCGGATCGCTACGCGATGGACCCGCGGCTGATCGCGGCCGTCATCCGGGTCGAGTCGAACTTCGAGCCGAACGCCGTCTCCCCCAAAGGAGCGATCGGAATCATGCAGGTCATGCCGGACACGGCCCAATGGATTCTGAAGCAGGATGACTTCGGCGATATAACGGTCAAGCAGGCGGGAGAGCGGGCGGATGCCGGCATACGGCTGGGCGCCTGGTATCTCAAGGAGCTGCTCCGGCAATTCGACGGGGATATCGTCAAGTCGCTCGCGGCTTACAATGCAGGCCCGGGCAAGGTCAAGCAGTGGCTGCGGGAAGGAGCGTGGGATGGACGGGAGGATACGCTGACGGACATTCCATACGGAGAGACGAGGCGCTATGTGCAAAAGGTGCTTTTTTATCATAAAAAATACGGCGAATTGTATGACAATTGGTCCTGAGGACGGTAATATATAAAAGAAGCCCTGAAGCGCGAAGCTTCAAGACTCCTTGTTATTGAATTACCTAGGTGAAGAGCGTGGACTTAAGCACGGCCAGCGAGTTGTTGCTCGGCGATTTGGACCAGACGCTTGGTGATGCTGCCACCAATCGAACCGGTGTCGCGAGTAACCATGTTCCCGTAATAGCCGTCTTGCGGGATAGCGATTCCCAGTTCTTGAGCAACTTCATACTTCAGTTGATCAAGTGCACCGTGAGATTGAGGCACAACCAGGTTGTTGCTGTTGCTGTTGTTTCCTTGGCTCATGTTGTTCACCTCCTCGCGGTTGGTAATCGTATTATGTGCCTTATCCCGTGAATCATGTAAGGGAAGGTCTGGAAATTAAAAAAAAGTTCTTCTCGAGCCCAAAAGGAGAGCCGCCGACATATGAAATGCCCTTATTGCGACTACAATGGTACGAAGGTACTGGACTCCCGTCCGGCCAACGACAACAAGTCCATCCGCCGCCGCCGCGAGTGCGAATCGTGCAACCGCCGCTTCACGACGTTCGAGATGGTGGAGGAGACGCCGCTCATCGTCATCAAGAAGGACGGCAGCCGCGAAGAATTCAGCCGTGAAAAGCTGCTGCGCGGCCTGCTGCGCGCCTGCGAAAAGCGTCCGGTATCCGTGGGCCAGCTCGAGATTCTCGTCTCCAACGTCGAACGCGAGCTGCGCAACACCGCCCAGGCCGAGATCGACAGCAATATGATCGGCGAGAGCGTCATGGAGCAGCTGTACCCCGTCGACGAAGTCGCGTACGTGCGCTTCGCATCCGTGTACCGGCAGTTCAAGGACATCAATATGTTCTTGAAGGAGCTGAACGTGCTCATTAACAAGCACGGAATCTGACGTTGGCTGGCCCACGCGACATGCACAGCTTTTTTGAGGGCAAGTGGGACAGGCTCTGCCTGGTTGAATGGCAGAGCCTTGGCGGCGTGAGTTTGGCCGAATTTTTCTTTGAATTTAGCGTTGACATGACATCTGGTCCTATGATAAGATCATTCTTGTCGCCAACGAGCGATACATGCTACGGGGCCATAGCTCAGCTGGGAGAGCGCATCGCTGGCAGCGATGAGGTCAGGGGTTCGATCCCCCTTGGCTCCACCAAATGCAAACTTCAGACACGCCGAATAAGGCGTGTTTTTTTGCATTTAGTGGAGCCCCGGAGGGCGTTCCGCGCGCAGGGAGCCGGAGGCGGACAGTAGTGTGGGGTCCCCGCAAAGTAGTTGGAATAAGCTACGGAGCATTGCTTCACTTTGTGGGGAAGGAAAACGGCATCGATATCTACCGCTGCGCTCTACATCGGCGAATTTGCTTCGTTAGCAAGTTAAATCAGGATATCGTTATCCCCCTTGGCTCCACCAAATGCAATTCCGACATTTCACTTGATCTTATTTTCTGCTGTAGAAGAGGTACTGATAAATATAGTTTTGATAGATGCTCTCTTATTGAGTTCTGTGCTATGGTTGATTTGTGAACCGATATTAAGCAGGTGAAGAAATGATTGTTAAATTGCTATCGATTATTTTAAAGGTTTTCTTCTACCGGTTGCCCGCACCATTGTTTTCAGCTGAAGAAGTTAAGGCGTTCAGTAGAATATACGAGACTGCCGTCTCCACCCATACGGAGATTGTAATTGAGAGTTCATTTGTTAAGTCACGGTTTATTCAGTATGTCTGTGCGACGCGTGAGGTAGTCGTTCATGGGTCGAATCATAGTGGCATCGATGAATTTATACCGAAAAGACAAACCTTATTCGATGGAAAATACGTGAACGCCGTGTTTGCCACAAAGGATGCCGTTTGGGGCATATTTTATGCTGTATTTGATCGGCGGAAGCTTGTTGGAAGTTTTCGAAATGCTTGTTTGAAACTCAGGGAAGACGACAGTAGTTATTATTTTTTTTCCTTAACGCCGAATACTTTGGATAAGAAACCATGGACAACCGGAACCATATATTTTCTTCCTCAAAAGTATTTCGACAGATCAAAAAAAGGAATCGTTTCTTTTGATGAATGGACAAGTCAGGTAGCTGTTAAGCCGTTGACCCAGTTGCAAGTGGGTCCACAAGATTTTGGCTTTCTTAAGTCGATCTCTTGGCACAAACCAAGCGAAAATATTATTAAATCGTGGCTTCTTTATAAGTACAGAATACCTCAGACACGCCGATAAGGTGTGTTTTTTGCATTTGGCGGGATCCCCGGAGGAGGCGGACGCTGAACTTTGTTCATTTAAGAAATCTTTATTTTTTATAGTAAAATCTCTACTTCTCTAGGTGTCGCCCCCTTAAAACGCTCGCTATGATGGAAGATACAGGAGGAGGCATCCAACATTAAGATTGAGAGCGCTTTAGGTAACTTCAAAATCCAAGCAGGGGGAATGACATCCGATGAGTAGACGCTTCAAACGGCTATTGCTGTCACTGTTAGCGGCTGCATTGTTAGTGCCGCAATTCTGGTATGCGCCAAAGGCGAATGCAGCGACCGCAACGATACCGGTCATCCTGTACCATGTCATCACCGATAATCCGTCCGGAGATTATCAATACAGCACGGCCAACTTCAAAAAACATATGAAGTATTTGAACGATAACGGCTATACCACGCTATCCGCGGAACAGTACGTCGACATTATCGTGAACGGGGCAACCGCTCCTGCTAAACCGATCCTGCTGACGTTCGACGACGCGACACCGGACTTTATTACGAACGCGCTCCCAGTATTGACGCAGTACAATATGAAAGCGGTGTCTTTTGTCATCCAAGACAACATTGGTTCTTGGGGAATGACGTCGAGTCAGTTGAACACGCTGAAAAATAACCCGAACATCAGTCTGCAAAACCATACGAAGACGCATGATCAAGGGGTATGGACAACTAGCATCACCAAAGAGACCGCTGCCGCGGAAATTCAATCCGCGAATGCGTTCCTGAAAGGAATTACCGGCAAAGATCCGATCCTTCTTGCCTATCCTTACGGCAATTTCAACGCGGACGTAAAAGCAGCCGCGGCGGAAAACGGTATTAAAGCCGGCTTCAAAGCCTGGAGCGGCGATGAGGGCGCCCTGGCTATGGGACGCATTCTCATTAAAAAAGACGATACATTGAACACCTTCGCAGCCGCGATCGGCGGACCTACGCCTCCGACACCGGAATCGATCGGGGCTGTCGTTCTTTCGCACGACTTCGAGAACGGCACGCAAAGCTGGTTCAAACGCGGTAACGAAACGGTAACGGCTTCGACCAATGCTGCTCATGGCGGAGCGGGCAGTCTGTTGGTGCAAGGAAGAACGGACAACTGGAACGGACCGGGCTTTAATCTCGCCGCTACCGGCAAACTGAACAAGGAATCCGTTTACGAGTTTTCCGCATGGGTTAAGCTCAAAGAGGGAACGACCGGCTCCGAGACGATTCAATTCGGCGCTCAACAGACCGGGGCAGCCAACGAATACGTGAATCCAGGCTCCGCTGCTACGGTAACGGCAGACGCATGGGTACAAGTCAAAGGCGAGTACACGTACGATGCGAACGCCAATGCCCTGCAAATCTACTTGCAGAGCAACAGCAGTAAAACCGTCAGCTTCTACGTCGACGATTTCCAAGTGAAGGTCGTCAAACCAGCCGTCCTTGTCGAGAATTTCGAAAACGGCAGCAATGGATGGACCGGCAACGGCGCTGCGGCGACCGTCACGAATGCCGTCCACCGCTCCGGCTCGAACGCGCTTCTCGTGACGGGACGCGCCCAAAATTATCACGGCCCGAGCCTGGTGCTGACGAATACGCTCGAAAAAGGCGCGGAATACGAAATTTCCGCCTACGCCAAGCTGGATGCCGGAGCCGCCTCGACGCAGCTAAAAGCATCGGTTGAGCAATCCGGATTAACCGGCAACGATCAGTTCAAGCAAGTGATCGGATTGACGGCGGTCACGGATGGCGATTGGGTGAAATTGAGCGGTACTTATACGTATAACGCCGCTGCTACGGGAATCAAACTCTACTTTGAGTCCGAAGACGCCGGCAAAAATACGAGCTTCGCAATCGACGACGTCGTCATCCGCCAGACAAGCGCAGCTCCTCCTCCAGGATTCGTCGTCCTGTCCCAAAGCTTTGAGGACGGTCAACTCGGCGGTTGGGCGGATTTGGGATGGAACGGCACCGGTACTGCGGTAGTATCGTCCGACTATGCATCCGAGGGCACGAAATCCCTGCTGTATAAGGATCGTTCGGACAGAAAGAGCGCCGTATCGCTCAATCTGACCAGCAAGCTGGTAGCCGGTCACAAATACGATATTTCGTTTAAACTCCGTTCCGCTCAAGGAACCGATAACTACCACCTGGGTGCGAAGGTCAAAGCCGACGGTGCGGAGAGCTATCCATGGATTATCGGCAACCAAGCCGTTACGGATTCCGCTTGGAAGACGCTGGAAGTGAAAGGCTATGAAGTGCCTGCCAAGACGACCGAATTCCTCGTATGGATCGAGGCGAACGTCTACGACACGGATGCAGCCGCAACGGCAAAAGCCGACTTCTATATGGACGAATTCGTCATCAAAGACGTTACGCCTGGCGCCGAGCCTGCCAGAACGCCGGCTGTGCCGTTCAATACCGTAACGTTCGAGGATCAATCGCAGGGCGACTTTGTCGGCCGTGCAGGAACGGAAACTTTGACCGTTACGAATGAAGAGAACCATACCGACAACGGTTCTTATGCGTTGAAAGTAGAAGGCCGTACGGATACCTGGCACGGTCCGACGATTCGCGTCGAGAAAAACGTGGACAAGGGCAGCGAGTACAAAGTAACGGCATGGGTCAAGCTGATCTCACCTGCCAGCTCGCAGCTTCAATTGTCCACGCAAGTCGGCAACGGCGGCACCGCAAGCTACAATACTATTCAAGCCAAAACCGTCAGAGCTGCCGACGGATGGGTGAAGCTTGAAGGCACCTATCGTTACTCGAGCGTAGGCGACGAATTTTTGACCATCTACGTCGAGAGCTCCAGCAACAAGACTGCTTCCTTCTACATCGACGATATCAGCTTCGTAAACACGGGCTCGGCCGCTGTCTCCGTGCAAAAAGACTTGACGCCAATCAAGACGAAGTACCAGAACGACTTCTTGATCGGCAACGCGGTATCCGCGGCGGACCTTGACGGTTCTCGCCTGGAGCTGCTCAAATTGCATCATAACGTCGTAACGGCGGAAAACGCCATGAAGCCGGATGCGACGCAGGCGGTGAAAGGCACCTTCACTTATGCGGATTCGCTTATCGATAAAGCGATTGCCGCAGGCATGAAAGTACACGGTCATGTGCTCGTATGGCATCAGCAGACGCCTGCGTGGATGACGACCTCGAACGGTTCGCCCCTGAGCCGCGACGAGGCGCTCGCCAATATGAGAACGCACATTCAAACGGTGATGACGCACTACGGCGAGAAGTACGGCAACAATTTGATTTCTTGGGACGTCGTCAACGAAGCGATGAACGACAACCCGCCCAATCCGACGGATTGGAGTGCTTCCCTGCGCACCTCGCCTTGGAAGACGGCAATCGGCAACGATTACGTGGAGCAAGCGTTCCTGGCGGCCAGAGAAGTGCTTGACGCGAATCCGTCCTGGGACATCAAGCTGTACTACAACGATTACAACGACGACAATCAGAACAAAGCGACGGCCATTTACAACATGGTCAAAGCGATCAACGACAAATACGCGCTTGCGCATCCGGGCAAAAAGCTGATCGACGGCGTCGGCATGCAGGCGCATTACAACGTCAACACGAAGCCGGAAAACGTTAGAGCGTCGTTGGAGCGGTTTATCTCCTTGGGCGTGGAAGTCAGTATTACCGAGCTGGACATAACGGCAGGCAGCGGCGGTACGATCTCCGAAAAGGAAGCGATCACGCAGGGCTACTTGTATGCGCAGCTGTTCCAAATTTACAAGGAGCATGCCGCAAATATTGCCAGAGTCACCTTCTGGGGTCTGAACGACGCGACGAGTTGGAGAAAAGAACAACCGCCGTTGCTCTTCGACATCAACCTGCAAGCGAAGCAAGCCTATTACGGCGTTATCGATCCAGACAAGTTTATAGCGGAGCATCCGCCATCCTCGACGACCGCCAGCCAAACTTCCGCTAAGTACGGTACGCCGGTCGTAGACGGAACCATTGATTCGATCTGGAGCGATGCACCTGAGATCTCGATTCAAAAGTTCCAGATGGCTTGGCAGGGCGCGCGCGGTGTAGCCAAAGCGCTCTGGGATGAGCATAACCTGTATGTGCTGGTCCAGGTTACCGATAATGCGGAGCTGGATAGCTCCAGCCCGAACGCGTATGAACAAGATTCCGTCGAGGTGTTCGTAGACGAGAATAATGGCAAGACGACATCCTATCAATCGGACGACGGGCAATACAGAGTCAACTATAAGAACCAGGCATCCTTTAATCCGGTCAACAAAGAAGCCGGGTTCGAGTCGGCCACCTCTACTTCCGGAACGAACTACACGGTAGAAATGAAAATTCCGTTAACTTCGATCACGCCGGAGAGCAACATGAAGCTGGGCTTTGACGTACAAGTCAACGACGGTAAGAACGGCGCTCGTCAGAGCGTTGCCGCATGGAATGATTTGACCGGTCAAGGTTATCAAGACACTTCCGTTTTTGGAGTGCTCACGCTTGTCGGCAAGAATCCTCCTGCAACGGCACCGGCGGTGCCTGCGAACGTAACGGCTGCCGCCGTGAACACCAGCTCGATCAAGCTGGAGTGGAGCACCGCTTCAGACACGAGCGTGACGTTCTCCGTCTATCGCGGGGCGTCCGAATCCGGTCCGTTCGCGGAGATCGCTGCCGGCGTATCGGCTTCCGAATACACGGATAGTGGTCTGACCGCTTCGACGCAGTACTACTACTACGTGAAGGCAGTTAAAGGGGAATTGGTGTCGGAGGCATCCGCAGTCGTAAATGCAACGACGTCTGCTGTGGTTGTAACGCCGCCTGATGAGGTGTTGGAGGCGCCTGCGGGATTGACGGCTGCCGCTCAAAGCTCATCCTCGATCAAGCTGAATTGGAATGCTGCTTCAGACACGAGCGTGATGTTCTCCGTCTATCGCGGGGCTTCCGAATCCGGTCCGTTCGCGGAGATCGCTGCCGGCGTATCGGCTTCCGAATACACGGATAATGGCCTGGCAGCTTCGACGCAGTACTATTACTACGTGAAGGCAGTTAAAGGACAATTGGTGTCGGAGGCATCCGCAGTCGTGAGTGCGACAACGAACGCCATTCCGCCTCAGACCGGCACAGACACGTCTCCTCCAGTGACTGAACAACCGGTTGAGAACGGCCGGATCACACCGACAGTGACCGTGAATAACGGTAAGGCATCGTCCAGCATCTCTGCCGGCAATCTGCAGAAAGCGTTGGATCAAGCTGCTGCTAACGCTGCAGGCAAGAAAAAAGTTACGATCGACATTCCTGCAACAGCGGGAGCAACTTCATACGAAGTGCAATTGCCGATTCAAAGCCTGAAAGATTCCGGATCGACAGTACTTGTGGTCAAGACGGAGAACGGCACGGTCGAGCTTCCTGGCAACATGCTGGCAGGCACGAACGTCGGCAGCTCCGAGTCCGTATCGGTTCGCTTGGGCAAGGTATCGGCAGAAGGACTCAACGATAACGTTCGCCAGCAAATCGGCAACCATCCGGTCATCAGCCTCGAAGTTCTGGCAGGCGGTTCCGTTGTCGCCTGGAACAATCCGAACGCGCCTGTAACGGTATCCGTACCTTACACGCCGACGGCCGAAGAGCTAAGCAACCCGGATCACATCATCATCTGGTACATCGACGGCAGCAACGCGACACCTGTGCCGAATGCCCGCTACGATGCGGCAAGCGGTGCAGTCAAATTCTCGACGACTCACTTCAGCAACTATGCAGTTGCGTTTGTCGTGAAGTCGTTCGGAGATATTCAAACCGTACCGTGGGCGAAAAAAGCAATCGAAGCGATGGCATCCCGCGGCATCATTAACGGCACGAGCGAGAGCACGTACGATCCGGGCGCCTCCATCAAGAGAGCGGACTTCCTGTCGCTGCTCGTTCGCGCATTGGAGCTTAAGGGCAACGATGCTGCCATAACGATGTTCTCCGACGTGGACACCTCCGCATACTACTACGATGCGGTCAAGATCGCTGTGCAGCTCGGCATCGTTCAAGGTACGGGCAACAACTTGTTCGATCCAAGCAGCAAGATCTCGCGTCAAGACATGATGGTCATCGCGGCGCGCGCGGCAATAGCCGCAGGCAAAGCGTTGCCGACAGGCGGCACTTTGGATGCGTTCAGCGATGAGGCTACGGTAGCCTCCTACGCAAGAGACAGCGTTGAAGCGCTGGTCAATGCCGGTATCGTGCAAGGAGCGAACGGCAAATTGGCGCCGAAGAGCTCTCTCACTCGCGCCGAAGCGGCAGTTATTCTGCAGCGGATTTGGAGTAAATAAAAGCTTAAGCTAGCCGGAAGAGGCTGCTCCGCTGATTGAATCTTAAAATGCTCCCCATACGGCAGACAGGTGAAATCATCTAACCTGTTTGCCCGATGGGGAGCATTTTTCATGCGTACCCGGCTCGCAATCGTGGCCCTCCCGGTTTTACTTCAACTAAAGCGCTTTAATCAGATCGTTTCCGGTTATATCCAGTAGTTCATAAGCCCTGGCAATCATTTCTTTGTCCTGTCCAAAGAGAGGCGTGGTAGGAATTCCACTTTCTTGAGTTACATGAATGAGCTGCTGAACCATAAATTCCGAGTTGCAGAGAACGATAGCTTTATTGCTATAATGCAAAAGATTTCTTTGGAAAATGATAGAACGTTCAGCTACTTCAGGCGAGTAGACAACGGGTTCACCGTCAGAAGACTTCATATCGCGATGATCTACCAGAATACTCAACTCACTTTTTCCGTACGCTGAACATACCCCCATCAAAACGGAGTTCATATAGTCCACGTCACTCCTATTTTGCAACCCTTTTACTTGGAAAGATAAAATCCTTTTCTCGTAATCCACAGAATACTTGAAACGTTCTTTAAAGGGAAGGGCAAACTCCTTTTGTTGATAGGCAGCATTTGTAGAGAAGCGCTCACCTGAGAACAAATAGGCCATTGACACTCTTAGCGCTGCAGCGATGCGTTGGATGTTGTCTATACTAATATTCCGTTGACCTCGCTCCACGCCACTGATATAAGTCCGATCCAATCCTGCGCGGTTTGCCAACATCTCTTGAGACATTCCGCATCTGGCCCTTAATTCGCGTATTTTAGAACCAAACTCGATCCGTATATCCATTGCATATCGCCCCCGGACTGCATCAATTATACTTTCTCTCTTTACTGAACCGAAAATTAGGTATAAAGTTTTATTTTTCTCTTGAGAATAAATAGGACAATGTGACTTAATGTCAACAGAAATAGGCAATAATGCCCAGTATACTTTCTAAGTATGCTCCTTTTCAAGAAATTTTTAGGGATATGATTCCGGTCTATTAAATTTATTAGGAGGCAACTTTGAAAAAGTATTACTTGGCAATTAGGAATGATCGTTGTATGCCAGTATAACTAATGCATTCGTTCCATCTGACGATGTGGGAGCCCTCATGAAGGGAAACACAGAGAAAAGAAGCTCTTTGCAGCAAGAGAGTAACAAGACGGTGTCAAATAGAAAAATTTAAAGTATGGTGATGTCCTATGGCAAAAATAATGCTTGTTGATGACGCGGCTTTCATAAGGATAATCCTTAAAAATCTTCTTGTAATTAATGGACATGAAGTTATTGCAGAAGCTGCAAATGGAATAGAAGCGCTGATGCTTTACAAGCAGTACAAGCCTGACCTGGTGATAATGGACATCACGATGCCTGAGTTGGATGGAATCGGGGCGGTTAAAGAAATAATTTCGTACGATCCGAAAGCCAAAATCATTATGTGCAGTGCGATGGGACAACAATCATTCGTACTGGATGCAATTAAGTTTGGGGCCAAAGACTTTATTGTAAAGCCGTTTTTGAACGATCGAATAGTTGAAGCGATAAACCGGGTGCTCAAACCGTGATGCAAATCCGGCATGTCGCGGACGAGCCCGTGTCGGAATCTGCGGTCGACTTCCGAATTCTCGCGGGTATTGTCCGTAAATTGTATGGAAGCGGGGAAAGCCGGTAAGCTTGGCCCCGCAGCCTGCGTGAATCTATAGGTAAAATTCGATGCTTATACTTTGAATTGTCTCAGCATATCACTCAAATCAACTGCCAACTTGCTCATGGACTTGGCTACGGCGCTGATCTCTTGGATCGTTGCCAATTGCTCCTCGGTTGCTGCGCTTACGACTTGAGCACCGTCAGAGGTATCGGCTGTTATTTCAGAGATTTGATCCACTGAAGCTGTCACTTGTTCGGCGCTGGCAGACATTTGTTCCGAAGAAGCCGAGATTTCCTCTACTTGTCCGGTTACTGTCTGGATGGAATCGCGGATTGTTCTGAATGACGCTCCTACAGCATTCATCAGACTTACGCCGGACGCTGCTTCTGCAGCGCCGTTTTTCATAGCCGTTGTGACACTATACGTATTTTGTTGTATTAAAGCGATCCGTTCCGTGATTTGGTCGGCGGATGCTCTGGATTGTTCGGCAAGCTTGCGTACTTCGTCGGCAACAATAGCGAAGCCTCTGCCGTGCTCTCCCGCGCGTGCGGCTTCAATGGCCGCATTTAATGATAACAAATTGGTCTGTGCTGTAATTTCCGTAATCGCGCTTGTAATCATGCCGATTTCTTCGGATTGCCTATTCAGTATTTCTGTCAACTCTACGGATCGATCAACGCTGTGCTTGATCCGGTTCATCTGTACTGCAGCGAGCTGCACGGTACGGTTTCCTTCTTCCGAAGCTTCTAAAGTTTTGGCGGCGGACTCCGAGACAATTTGAGCGGATTCCGCTATTCGTTGAATACCGATTGCAGACTCCTGCATGGCTCGGGACGATTCTTGGCTGGCCTCCGCAGTCGTTATCGCATTTTGCGTCAAGCCCTGGATTCGGTCCGTTACTTCTGCTGCCGACTTGCTGACCTCCTCGGCGCCAACATTTAATTGCTCTGCCGAAGCCGCAACCAGTTCAGCGTTTTTATTAATCTCAGCGATTAATGCAAGCAGATTGTTTTTCATTGTGTTAAAGGAAATTACTAATACCTGGAATTCATCGCGATTGTTCACCTTTACGTCTGCTTGGGTCAGATCTCCCTCTGCGATCAACCTGGCTGCGCCTGACAATTTGGCAAGCGGCTTCGCTATTATGCGGCTGATGTACCATGCAATCAATGCTCCCAGTACGATCGCCAGCAAACTCATCATTATAACCGTTGTCATGATCGAGCGGGCGCTCTTACTTGCAGTGGCGGACTCTTTTTTTAATAAATCTTCCTGAAACTTGACCATCTCATCAACTTTAAGCACCAGCTTTGCGTAAGTCGGAATGGCCTTGCCCGTCAAATTAGCTAATGCTTCTTCTGTCTTGTCCTGCTTCTTCAAATTAATGCTCAGATCCCTTGCCGTCAAATATTCTTGATGTAATCTCGCTACCTCTTCGATATTTATTTTTTGAGAAGGGATCACGTACATCGTTAGTCCCTTTTCAATATTTGCATTATTGTCTTTGGTCAGTTCATCCATTTTCTGAAGCGAGCCTTCGTCTTTCATAAGCAAATAATTGCGCATTTGCATTCCTTGCTGAGAGACGTTGAGCGCAATATCTTTGACCAATTGAATTCGTGGCAGCCGGTTTTCAATAATATTTGTGTTGTTTGCATCTATTTTATGGATATTAGAATAACCCATATACGCAATCATACAAAGCAAGATTAAAACAGCGCCAAACCCCGCAAACAACTTTCCTCTAACCGATAATTTCATCATTTCTTCCTCCAATCCATACCCAACGAACTAAAGTCGAATATTGTCTATTTTTGTCCATTGTATTGAAGAGGCGGTAATTTGCATGTGAGAAATATCACTAACTATGTTCCCGTGCTGCTACGGACGTAGTGAGATGGCTGCGCTGAACATGATCAGGCAGGGGCTGTTCGGCGAGCTGATCCACTGCCGCGGCGGGTATCTGCACGATCTGCGGGAGGAAGTGGCGACCGGTATCGAGAACCGGCACTACCGTATCCACAACTACCTGAACCGCAACGGCGTGTTTTTTGCGCTTCAGAAAGTGACGGCCTATAAAGCCTGCATCCGTGCAGGTTTTTAGCAAGCTTGACGAGCCAAAGTGAAAAAGCCTGCAAATCGGCAGCTATTTAGCCGCGAAATCCGAAGTCACGATTGAAAAGAGACCAAAGCCTGCAGATTCGCATCTTTTATTGTTCGGCGCATGCATGAGAAGGGAAAAAGATGTAAATACGCAGGTATTCGTCTATTTTTCGCGAATGCTGTGAATATTTCATGTCTTCGACGTTGAAGTTGGCGGATGTCGGCCGGATCGATTTTCTGTCGGCCGGGCTGGCGGACAAGTCGACCGCCGGTGCCGAGTCCGCCCTTTGCCAATCGGCGGCCTATGTTCGTTGAGGTAAAACCGGCTTTTGTCGCCAACGAGCTTTACGGGGTGGCCAAGGACAAGGACAAGGCCAAGGCCAAGGACAACGACACGTCGGACCCGTAAGTGCAAACGCTGAACGTCCCGCTGGCCTTCGACGATCTGCCGGACGTCCTCCCGGTCAACGACACCAGAGCCGGCAAACCTATAATATCCCGGGGCGATAAGCATTAAGAGTGCAGGGTTGTTGACGCCAAGGCCGGGCTGTACACTTTTCATATAACCCGGTCCGGCATCGGGAAGCAGACTGGACAAGGAGTGTGGGAGATGGCGCTCGTACAGGTAAGCCATTATTCGAAATGCATGAAAAGAGAAGTGACCTTCAGCGCCGTTCTGCCCGCGGTCAATGCGGAGGACGATGAGAATTCCAGCTCGACCAGGCCGATGAGGTCGTTGTATCTCCTTCATGGCTACGGCGGTAATCATATGGATTGGATCCGATCCTCTCGCATTCACGAGCTTGCGGATCGATACCGCATAGCTGTATTTATGCCCTCCGGCGAGAATCGTTTTTTTCTGGATGACGAGGAAAAGGAAGAAATGCTCGGAGAATACACGGGGAAGGAACTGGTGATGTTCACGCGCCGTATGTTCCCGCTCTCCCGCGAGCGCGAGGACACGTGGATCGGCGGTTTGTCCATGGGTGGTTACGGCGCGATTCGAAACGGGCTGAAATACGCGGAGCGATTCGGCCGAATCATCGCACTGTCTTCGGCGCTGCTGCCCTATTCGATTGCGAATATCAGACCGGACTATCACAACGGGATTGCCGGCTACGCGTATTATAGAAATGTATTCGGCGATCTGGACCGGCTGCTCGGCAGCGATAAAGATCCCGAAGCGCTGATCGCTTTGTTAAAGGCGGAAAACCTGGAAATTCCCAACATATATATGGCCTGTGGAACTGAAGACTTCCTGTTGGAGTCCAATCGTCGTTTCCATCGGTTTCTGGAGCAAGAAAACGTCGAGCACACATATGACGAAGGCCCGGGTGATCATAATTGGGACTTCTGGAACGCGACGATCCGCGATGCGCTGGCGCGTGCGGATGCAATCGATTAAATGTCGATTAATTAAGGAAAACGCTACGATCCCGCCCCTTCACCTGGAGCGGGATTTTTTTAATTTTAATCGGATTCCCGCCGATAGAAGGACAGCGTCCGGCCAACGATACGCTTGAACAGCCGGTGGAAATGAGGCATGCTCCCGAAACCGCATTCGGAGGCGATCCACGCGACGTTGTGGTCGTTGCCCCGCGGCAGGCCCGTCCGCTTCCGTGCGGACGCTCCGAGCTCCCGCCCCACGGACAGCATGACCCGCTTTAAGCGACAGGAGCGCGGCAAGGCGGCATCCGCTCTTGGCAGCAGGAGAGTTGCATTTAAAATATCAAGATAAGCTATAAATATGCAAGTTTAGGCGATTTAGCTTTCATTTTGGATGCTAATATAAAGAGAGTTGGTAAGAAGGCGATGATGTCTAATGTACCCGAGAATGCGTACCACGATCGACTGGATAATGCTGTAACGCAGGTGCCGGGCGTACCGTAACAGAATCGCGGCCGGATTCCCATCCGGCCGCGATTCGCTGTCTATGCCGCGACGTCGCGACGGGTGAAGAGCAGCCATGCGACAAGCTGGAACACGACATAATAGGCGGCGAGCATGCCGATCGAGAAGCCCAGCGTCATCTCGGGCCGGAGCGGATGTGCCCCCTCCAAATACTGGGTCAGGTCGATGTTGGAGAACAGCAAGTATTTGACCCATTGATATCCGCTGAGGAGCCCGGACAGCGTATTGCCGACGAGCATGAACAGCAGCGAGAAAGCGATCGCCATCGACGAGCTGCGGAATGCGGCGGAGATCATAAACGCCATGGTGACATACATCAAGAGCGAGACGACGCTGTAGCCGTATTTTTGCAGCGAGTCGACGATCATCGAGCCTTCGTGGACGACGCCGTCCGTTCCGACCGCCAGATGCGGGAGATTCAGTCCGTTGAAGCCCTCGAGCACCGACCCGAGGCTGAACGCGACGGCGAAGGAGACGAGCAGGAGCAGCAGCGCAAACATCATCGTGGCGATATATTTGGCCAGCATGACTTTTGTTCGCGAGGCGGGACCGACGAGCAGCAGCTTGATCGTGCCCCAGGAAAATTCGGCCGCAATCATATCCGCCGCGATAATGACGGTCAGAATCGTGACCAGGATGATGAGCGAGGCAGAATTATTGACATAGCTCCACGGCGTCATTGCGCGCGGGTTCAGATCATGATCGAGATAATACTGATTCAGCTTGATTTGCTCCGTCCACCACGCTCGCTGCTCCTGGCCCATATTGGGGTCCTTGTCCAAATTGCTCTGCATGCTGACGATTTGCTGGGACAAGTCCTGCTTCCAATCGGTATGGTCCTTTTTGGACGCGTCCCACTTCATGACGCCGCTCATCAGCGCGAGGGCGAGGATCAGGATGCCGACCATCGCCCATGTGCGGGGACGGCGATAGATTTTCATATTTTCGTTGCGTATCAGATTGGCTAAACTAGACAACCATCTCACCTCCGGTAATTTCGAGGAATTGTTCCTCCAGCGATCTCTGCACCGCATGAATGCCATACACTTCCAGCCCGGCGCCAACCAGCATTCTCGTCAGCTCGGGAATGGCCGCCCTGTCCGCCGCCACTTCAAGCGTCTCGCCGCGCTCGCTTACTTTCGACTCGCCGACGACGGCGACCAGCAGCTCCCGGGCGGCGGACTTGTTCCCCACTTCCACGACGATTTTTGTGCCCTGCTCGTCCTTGTAGCCCTGCAGGGGACGAACGTCCACCAGCTTGCCCGCCTGGATGATAGCGACGCGGTCGCACATCAGCTCCATCTCGGACAGCAGGTGAGACGATACGACGACGGTCAGCCCTTCTTCCCGAGTCAGCTTGCGCAAGTAATCGCGCAGCTCGCGAATGCCCGCAGGGTCCAGCCCGTTCGTCGGCTCGTCGAGGATGAGCAGGGACGGGCGATGCAGAATCGCCTGCGCGACCCCGAGCCGCTGCCTCATCCCGAGCGAGTAGCGCTTGACCTTCTCGTGAATCCGGTTTTGCAGGCCGAGCAGCTTCACGACCTCGTCGATCCGCGCCTTCGTCACGCCGGAATGGCGGCGCGCAAAATGAACGAGGTTCTGATAGCCGGTCAGAAACTTGTACATTTCCGGATTTTCCACGATTGCGCCGATGTGGGTCATCGCCAACTCAAAATTTTGCCGCACCGGGACGCCTTTTACGATCGCCTCGCCTTTGGACATCGAGATCAGCCCGACGATCATGCGGATCGTCGTTGTTTTACCGGCGCCGTTCGGCCCCAGGAAGCCGAATACTTCCCCCGCCGGAATGTCAAAGCTCAGATTGTCGACGATGTTGCGTTTGCCGATCGTCTTGGTGACGTTGCGAAGCTGCAATACGGCCTCTATCATTGCCTAATACCCCCCGAATGGACTTGAATAAGTGAAAGTATAACGGATCGGGAGGAAGCGAAGGCACGGCCTTGGGATGAGTTGGTACCTGTACTTTGGTCGAGGTCGGGGGCGGGAGCGGGAGCGACATTGACCCTTAAAAGGAGAACAGGGATAATAAATGAATATCCGAAAATACAACAGCTAGACGATAGAGGCGCCGAAGGCGGCCAACAAGCTTGGGGAAGGGAGGGGCGTCATGCCGACGAGGCGCGTCCTTTATATTGAAGATAACCCTGAGATCGGGCGCTGGGTGAAAGCGGACCTGGAACGGCGAGGCTATGCAGTGCAGTGGCTGATGTCCGGCGAGGACGCGGATCGGGAGGTCGCCCGGCACGATGTCGTGATCCTCGATATTATGCTTCCCGGCCTGGACGGCTTCACCGTTGGCCAACGGTTGAAGAAGGCTGCGCCCGCCGTACCGATTTTGCTTTTGTCCGCGCGCGGGGCCGTCGAAGACAAGCTGCTGGGTCTGCAATTTGCCGACGACTATGTGACCAAGCCGTTCCATCCCGACGAGCTGGCTGCCAGAGTGGAGGTGCTGCTGCGCCGCAGCGGCGCGGGACCGTCCGAGCCGATCAAGCTTGGGCAGCGCTTCGCTGTGGATCTGGCCGGACATACGGTGCTGGACGAGGTTACGGGGGAGGAAGTGGAGCTGACAGCCAAGCAGTATCAGATTCTGGCTTGCTTCCTGCGCAACCCGAACCGAATCTTGACCAAGGACCAAATTTTCGAGGCGGTGTGGGGCGAGCCCTATATCGAGGGAGACAAGACCCTGATGGTCCATATTCGTCATCTGCGCATGAAGCTGGAGTGCGACCCGAGCGATCCGGAGATTATCGAGACGGTGCGGGGCATCGGCTACAGGGTTCGGTTATGAAAAAGACGAGATCGCCGTTTCGCCGGTACCTGTTGGTGCATTTTCTGATCATGCTTTTGTTCCCGCTACTGATTCTGGTGATGGCGGTCGGGGTGTTCCCGGCTGACGAGCCGGCGGCGACGGACGCGCTGAACGAGTCTCGCAGCGCGACCCTTTTGATCAGCCTTGTGCTGGCGGTGCTCATTACGATTTCCTGGCTGTTTTTCTATCGGCTGCGCAAGCGGCTGATCCATTTGCAGCAGGCGATGGACCTATCCGCCCACACATCCGATTTTCCGCTGCCGGTGGAGGTGCCGCCGAATCAGCTCGACGAGGTCGGACAGTTGGCGTACGCTTTTAACCGGATGATCCGTCAGCTTGAGAGCAGTCGGAACCGGGAGCGAGAGGAGGAGGCGCTTAGGCAAAAGCTGATCGCGAATTTGTCGCATGACCTGAGGACGCCATTGACGGTTTTGCGAGGGCAGCTTGTGGGCTTGCGGTCGGAGCCGCTCGGTCCCGCTGGGCGCGAGTCGCTGGAGACGATGGATCGCACGATTACCCGGATGGGAGAATGGATGGAGGAATTGCTGTCGTACACCCTGTTGACCTCCGGCAAATATCCGTTCCGCCCGGGCTCCGAGAATATCGTCCGACTGGTGCGGGCTTCGGTCGCGGCATGGTACCCCGTTTTCGAAAACGCGGGCTTTCAGATTGAAGCGGAGCTGCCCGAGCAGGGCGCTTTTTGCTGGGAGATCGATCCGGCCTGGATGACGCGCGTGCTGGACAATCTGTATCAGAACGTGTTGCGGCATGCGGCGAGCGGCCGCTATATCCGCATCGCCGCGGATGCGGCGCGCGAGGAGCTGGAGATTGAGGATCGCGGTCCCGGCATGACCGCGCCTTCCGCCGAGGGCGGAGTCGGCATCGGGCTGTCCATTGCTTTATTTATGCTGCGGGAGATGGGGCTGCAGGCTCATTTCTCGTCCGGTCGCGAAGGCACGATCGTCCGAATCGGCAAAATTTAACCCGAATTTAAACGACGCGCTCCCCGGCATTTAACCTCGGCCCGTTACAATGCAGGAAACGAGGGGGAGTGTATGCATGCTGACCATTCAACAGCTAGTCAAATACCGGGGGAGCCGCCGTATTCTAAGCGGGATTACCTTCCAGGCCCGGCCGGGCCGCGTGACCGGTTTTCTGGGCCCCAACGGCGCGGGGAAAAGCTCCACGCTTCGCATCCTGCTGGGACTGGATCGGGCGTCCGCGGGCCGGGCGCTAATTCACGGCAAGCCCTATGCCGAGCTGCGCCGTCCGCTCTCTACGGTGGGTGCCGTGCTGGACGGGTCCGGGGCGCATCGCGCCCGCACAGGGCGGGACCATCTGCGCTGGATCGCATGTGCCGCAGGCCTGCCCCGGAGCCGGGTCGAGGAGGTATTGGAGATCGTCGGGCTCGCGGACGCCGCCTCCAAACGGGCCGGCCGCTATTCGCTGGGCATGGGCCGCCGGCTCGGGCTGGCCGCCGCGCTGCTCGGCGATCCCGAGCTTTTGATATTGGACGAGCCGGTCAACGGACTCGATCCCGAGGGCATTCGCTGGCTGCGGTCGTTGCTGCGCGAGCGGGCGGCGGCGGGCGGGGCGGTGCTGCTGTCCAGCCATCTGATGGGGGAGCTGGCCGAGACGGTGGACGATGTCGTCGTGATCAATCGCGGGCAGATCGTGGCCGACGGCACGCTCGCCGAGGTCGTCGGCGCGCATCGTACGCTGGAGGACGCCTTTTTTGCGCTCACGGCAGCGGGCGGAGGCGTATCATGAGGGTCTGGAGAGCGGAGCTGTCCAAGCTTGTCTCGCTGCCCTCGGTCTGGGTGGCAGTGGCCGTCGGGCTGCTGATCCCGTCGATCATCGCCGGGATCACCGCGTCCGCCGCCCGGACTGCAATCGCGCGGGGCCGCGAGGCCGCAGCCGGTATCGATACCGGCTACCAGGAGCTGGCCTTCGGCGTCATCGGCGTTATTATTTTGGGCGTGGTCGCCATCAGCAGCGAATACTTCACCGAAAGCGAGGATTCCGGCGGCGGCCGCCAGATCACAACTACCTTGACCGCCGTGCCCTCCCGTCTGCGGCTATTGCTGGCGAAGGCGTCCGCCGTTGCCGCGGCGAGCGCAGCGCTGTCCGTCGGCGCGGCAATCGTCACGATGACTGTCGTGCAAAGCATGCTGGGCGAATACGCGCCCGCGCTGTCCGGCCAGGATATCCCGCGGCTGCTGGGCGTCGTCTGCTACTGGGCGCTCACTGCGCTGCTGTCATTCGGAATTACCGTTCTCGTCCGCCACGGGATACTCCCGCTCGCGGTTTTGATTGCCAATACATCGGTCGTTTCCGTCACCTATCTGCTGACTCGCCTTACGCCGCTGGCCAACTATTTGCCCGACATGGCCGGCATTCGCATGTTCATCCGCGATTTGCAGGATTCCAGCGCGGACATCGCCCCGCTCGTTGGCGGGCTGGTCATGGCGGCATGGACCGCCGCGCTGCTGGCCGTCGCCGCCTTTGTGTTTTGCAGGAGGGACGCCTGATGCCGCCGTCCGCTGCTAGGACGTCGCCGGCCCGGCGCTTCGGCAGGAGGCGGGAGGCGGCTCATGCCCTCGCCGCCGAGCTGTCCAAGCTGCGGTCGCAGCCCGCTGTCCGGCTGACCCTGATCGGGACATGGTGCGTCCATCTGCTCCTGTCTTTTGCCTTTACCCAGGCGGAAGCGCAAAGCCCCGGCGGCCCGCAAAGCTGGCTCGACATCGGACTCGCTTCCTTTCCGTACGCGCAGGCCGGATTTATCGTGCTGGGCGTATTGGCCGCCTGCTCCGAATACAACGGCGGGCAGCTTCGGACGACGCTGCTCGCCATGCCCCGGCGCGGCCTTCAGTTCATGGCCGCGCAGCTGGCGCTCGCCCTCTGGGCCGTACCGGCCGCCCTGATCGTGATCGCCTCCGGCATCGGACTGGCCGCCGTCCTGGCCGATGCATCGTCGCCGCTTGACGCGGGCCGGCTCGCCGCCGCCCTGGCGGGAGCGACCGGCGCCCTCGCCTTGACGACCCTGCTCGGTGCAGCCGTCGGCGCGCTGCTCCGCCAAACTCTGTCCGCGGCGGCCGTCATGCTCGGCCTTTACTTTGTGGCGGGGCCGATCCTGCGAGGCCGGATCGCGCTTGCCAAATACCTGCCCGACGCGGCAGGCATCGCGATGTGGCAGCCCCAATCGGCCCAAGCGCCGCACACGCTCGCCCCGGCCCAAGGCGCTCTCTGCCTCATCCTATGGACGCTCGCCGCTCTCATCCTTGCCGCGATTGTATATCGCAGGCGGGATATTTGATTTAATCGCAACCACTTCTTCACGCTCGTGATCAAGGCGCATCTTGCGCCACTCATCCGTGCAGCAGCGAACGGTACTTTTGCGGATGGATGCCGGTGTACTTCTTGAACACGGTGCTGAAGTAGGTCGTATTCTCGAAGCCGACCATCTCCGCGACCTCCATAATTTTCAGATCGTTGTCCCTCAGCAGCGTCTTGGCGGCTTCCATCCGGACCTTGGTCACGTATTCGGTGATGTTCTCTCCCGTCTCCTGCTTAAAAATCAGGCTAATGTAGTTGGGAGAGAGGAACACCTCCTCGGCCAGCTTGGCGACCGACAAGTCGTCCATGTACCGCATGGAAACGATGTCCTTGATCTTGCGGATCAGCGGGCCGTTCTTCTGGTTCATCCGCTGGGCGAAGTGGCCGGTCAGCTTGTGGAACAGCGCCAGCACCATATCCTGCAGCTCCGCCGCGTCCCGCTTGTTGTACACCTCCCCGAACATCCAGTAGTAGTCGCCGACGATTTTTTCGATGTTTTCCCCGAGCTCGTACAGCGTTTTGGAAGCCATGTTGATGAGGTCGAAGCAGACGCTTTGCACATAGCCGACAGTATAAGCGTTGCCCGCCAGCACGGCGTCGAAGATCAGCTGCGTCTTGGCGGCCACCTCCTCGCGGTTGCCCAGCTTCATGAAGTGAAACAGCTGCTTCTGCTCCTCGTACACGAGCGAGAAGTCGGGGCTCGCGCCCTGCGTCTGAAAATCGCCGATCGGGAGAATGGCGTTTTTCCCTTTGAAGAAGCGGTACTCCAGCGCCTTGAAGGCTTCTTCGTAGGAGGCGTAGAGATCGACGAGCCTCCCGACCGGATGGCCGATGCCGGCCGAGATCGAGAAGTTCAGATAGCGGTTGACGCTGTCGATCATTTCCGGGCAGAGGGCGAGATGACGGCTGTCGTACAGCGCCGCCTGGTTGAACAGGACGATAAACTCGTTCTCGTTCATGGCGAACGACACGCCGCCGGGAAAGTCCCGGGAGACGATCTCCTCGAGAATGTTCGTGACCGAGAAGCCGAGCAGCTGCTTGTACTCCTCCGTATACCGTTCCATCGCTTTCTCGTATTCGTCCATTCGGAATACCGCGACGACGGCGGCGCCGTCGAGCTTGAACGGAAGCTTGTAGCGGGCGAGCTTGTCCGCGACCTCGCGCTCGCTCTTGTAGAGGCCCTGTACGAGATCGACGAGAAACTTGTCGCGAAGCGCGGGGATATTCTCCTGCAGCTGCCGCTGCAGTCCCATCGCGTGCTCGTCCCGCTTGCGCTCCGCCTCTATGGATTCGACGACCCGGGCGACCGTCGCCTGCAGCTCCTGGAGCTTGATCGGCTTCAGGATATAGCCGTCCGCGTGAAGGTTCAGCGCCGTCTTCACATAGTTGAACTCCTGCGCGCCGCTGATGATGACGATGCGCACCTTGTCGTGGAATTCCTTCAGCTTGAAGGCGGCCTCCAGACCGTCCATCATCGGCATTCGGATATCGGTGAGCAGAATGTCGGGCTTCAAGTCGCGGCACAGCTCGAACGCCTCCTGGCCGTCCGCGGCGACGGCGACGATGTCGACGCCCAGCTCGTCCCAGGGAACGATCTCCCTGAGACCATCCCGAACATGCTGCTCGTCATCGGCTATGATCATCTTCAGCTTCATATTCCATTCCCTCCAAGGATGTGACGCATGGGAATCTGACCGTTACGGTGACGCCGGGCCCTTCGTTGCTCCGGTATCGAAGGCCGGAATCGGGACCGAACACCTGCTTGATTCGCTCGTTCACGTTGTTCAGGCCGAAGGAATCGCCGCTCGCCTCGCTGCGCAGCATATCGTTCAGCTCCCCGACGTTCGCGCCGACGCCGTTGTCTCCGATGTCGATGACGATCCAGTCGTTTTCGCGGCGGGCCGACAGCTCAATGACGCCTTTGCCCCGTCTTTTCTCGATGCCGTGGATCAGGGCGTTCTCGACCAGCGGCTGCAGGATGAGCTTGACCGTATAGTGGCCGTAAACCTCGGGCTCGACCTCGATCGAATAGTCCAGCCGGTCCTTGAACCGCACCTGCTGGATCGACAAGTAGCTTCTGACCTGCTGCAGCTCGTCCTCGACCGGGATGATGTTCCGGCCCTTGCTCAGGCTGTAGCGGAAAAAGTCCGACAGCGACGTGACCATCTGGCTGATCTCCGGAACCTTGTGCCGCAGCGCGATCCAATTGATAGAGTCCAGCGTGTTGTACAGGAAGTGAGGGTTGATTTGCGCCTGCAGCGCTTTCAAGTCGGCCTCTTTTTTCTTGACCTCGGTGATGTACAACTGATTGATCAATTCTTTGATCTGCCTTATCATCTTGTTATATTGGCTGAACAAAAACGTGAATTCGTCCTTGCGCTTGTATTGGATGGCGATGTCGAAGTTGCCCTCGCGCGCGTATGACATCGACTTGATGAACTTGCGGATCGGCTTGGTGATGTTGTTGGACAGCAGCAGCGCCATCAGCAGCGCGAGCGCCATGCAGACGGCGATGACGATATACATCACTTGGCGGATGTAGACGAGCTTGCCGTTCAGGTCGCTGACCGGAGACACGGAGACGATCGTCCAGTCCGGCGACTCGATGCTGCGGTAGGACACGAGCATGGCCTCGTCCCTGATGCTCGTCTCGAACGAGCCGCTGCCGCCTGCATGGAACGGGAGCAGCCGCTGAATATAAGGCTCGCCGGCCAAGCTCCGGTTCAGCAGCGCCGTGTCCGGACTGGCGACGACATGGGCCGCTTGGTCGACGATAAAAATGCGGCTGTTGACCGACGGCTTCAGCTGGTCCAGCACGTCGTTGAAGTTGCCGATATCCGCCTCGATCGTCAGAAGCCCCACGTACGGAATAGTGAGATTGTTGAGGCCGAACAGCCTTTTGGCCAGCATGATCGTCGGCGCGGCGCCCGAGGACGAGCCGTCCGCAGGGACGACGGTATAGCGGGATTTGAATGGCAGCGCGGCGTACCAGTCTTTCTTCTCGATCTCGCTGATCGTCGATATGTTGCGCGAGAAGTTGTAGAGCTGGTACTCGGGCCTGTCCAGCATATACAGCTTCGGAATATAGCTGCGGTTGTCGGCGCCCGGCATGCTGTAGCCGTCGATGATCTTGTCCAGGTTCGTCAGCTCGTTCACGACGGCGATCTGGTCGACCGGGCGCTCGGCGGACAGCAGCTCGGTCATCTCCGGATTCATGTAGATGGAATCCGCCAGGCTGTCCATTTCTTCGAACTTGTTCATGAACAGCGTCTCGACCATGTTCAGGTTTTTCTGAACTGCAGTGCTGATGTTCTCCGTGATCGTCCGGTAGGATTCATTATAGATCGTAATCGAGATAATGGAAGTCGGCAGAATGACGAGAAACAAAAAGTAGAGCAGAAGCCTGACCTTCAGGCTGACGCTGTTAAATGTTAAAAAGGCCGCGAGCTTCTTGAGCATATGCGCAGCTCCTTCGCGATCGGATCGTGGCGCTTGGCACCATTATACGGGAAGGGAGCTTGCAAATGAAAAGCTTTTTCGTTCGCGGCATAAGAATGCTGCCGGCCGCTGCGCTGGCTGCCGGACTGGCGGGCTGCGCCTCGGGGAATGCGGAGCTTGCGCCGAACGAGCGGCAGTCCGGGGATTCTGTCGTCCGCCTGACGCTGGCCGTGCAGACATACGCCGAAGACAAGACGCTGGCAGACTGGATCTCGCGATTCAACGCGGGGCATCCCGGCATCGAAGTTCAGCTGATGAGCCTGCCCAGGGACCAGTACGACAAGTTCCTGAACATGCGCATGACGTCGGACGAAGGCCCCGATGTCTTCCAGATCTCGACCGGCTGGCTGACGCCCTATATCTACAAAAATTATCTGCTCGATCTGTCCGAGGTCGTGGACGACGCCTTCAAGGTCGCGTTCCCGCAATGGGCGTCCGATTATACGAAAAACAAAGACCATTACTACGCGATTCCCTCCGACATGATGACCGTGCGGCTTATTTATAACAAGGACTTGATGTCGGCCGCGGGCCTCGATCCGGACCTTCCTCCCCGCACGTGGGACCAGCTGCGCGAATATGCCGACCGCATTACCGAGGCGAGCACCGGCTATTACAAATACGGCTTTGCCTTGCCCGCCGGGGACGACGAGACGTTCCGCAAAGCGCTCGAGATCGCCGGCACTGCAAGCGGCGCGTATTACTTCGACTTCGCGACGGGCAAGTACGGCTTCGACGTGTACGAGCCATGGTTCCGGACGATGCTGGCCATGAAGGAAGAAGGCGGGCTGTTCCCGGGGGAAACGTCGCTTCAGACCGATACGGCGCTGACGCAGTTCGCCCAAGGCAATATCGGGATGATGATCGTGTCCAATCACGACTTCGCCTTGCTGAGCCGGATGAAGGCGCCTTCCTTTTCGTTGGGGATTGCCATGCCGCCGCTCACGGAGCTTGCCGACGCAGGCAAAGGCGCGCTGATGCTGTATCCCGAGCCGCCGGTCGTGATCAACGCCTACACGGCGCATCCGGCCGAGGCATTGGAGCTATGGGAATTTCTCCTGTCCGCCGAATATCTCGGGGAGATGTACAAGCTGGGCGGCTCGATCCCGACGAGGGAAGGGATCACGGGCAATCCGGCCTACCGGCCGCAGCAGCCGCAGATCCAGGCTTTTCTGCCGACAGGGCAGGAGTCTCCTTATCCGCGGGAGCCGAAGTTTATTTTGCAGAGCGCCCAGACGCCGTTCTCGCCCAAAAACCTGGGGGATTCCGAGCGGATGAAGACGTACCGGGAAATATTGCAAGGCCTGCGCGGGCCCGGCGAAACGCTGCATAGCTTGACCGACCAGTACAACAAGTCGCTGGAGAACCAGATCAGCAGGCAATTGATCAGCATGCAGGATTTTGTCTTCCCGTCGTTCGACCCTCGTCGTCCGCTCGCCGAAAATGCGGTAGAAAATCAAAGGTCGCCGTAGATTATTTGATTCAGCAATAAAGCCGGGGCGTCTACAATGAAACCTGCAAAGCAAAAAGACTTCGAATGATAACGGGAGGGTTTCAACATGTTGCAAAAAAAGAAGACGCTTTCAGTAACAGCGCTCGCCATGCTGCTCGCGACCTCGACGGCGCTCGCAGGCTGCGGCAACAACAACAATTCGAACGCAGGCGCCGAATCGAGCGCGCCGGCATCCGGATCGGCGTCGGCCTCCGCACCGGCCTCCGAGTCGGCGGCGCCGTCCGAATCGGCACCGGCGCTTGAGCCGGTCGAGCTGTCCATCTACTACCCGGGCACGGAGCAGAAGGACAAGGCGGCCGTCGAAGAAGCGCTGAACGCGCTGCTCAAAGACAAAATCAACGCGACCGTCAAAATCAACGCGATCGACTGGGGCAACTGGGGTCAGAAGATCAACCTGATGTCGGCTTCCGGGGAACCGTTCGACCTCGCGTTCACCGCGGGCTGGGACAACTTCAGCGGCAACGTCGCCAAGGGTGCTTTCCTTGACATCACGTCGATGATCGATCAATACGCGCCGGACGCCAAAGCCGCGATGAATCCGCTGCTCCTCACCGGCACGCAGATCGAAGGCAAAAACTACGCGGTCCCGGTCGTGAAGGAAATGGCGCAGCAGTTCGGCGTCGTCCTGAACAAAGACCTGGTCGACAAGTACAGCTTCGACCTGACGACGCTGAAATCGTTCGCCGATCTGACGCCGATGCTGCAAACGATCAAGGACAAGGAGCCGGGCGTGACGCCGATGTGGGGCGGCAAAAACAACATTTCGCTTATCCCTTACGAAGCGATCGGCAACGCGCCGGGCGCAATCAAAAAAGACGGTTCGACGACGGTCGTCAACCAATGGGAATCGCCGGAAATGCTCGATACGCTGAAGCTGCTGAGCGACTGGAACAAGAAAGGCTTCTTCCAGAAGGACCCCGCTACGAATAAAGACGCGGGTCCCTCCAACAAAGCGGGCACGATCTTCGCGCAGTGGCAGCAGCTGACGCCGGGCAAGGACAAGACGCTCAGCCAGCAATGGGGCCACAATATCGTGCAGGTCGAACTGACGACGCCGTACACGGCCAGCGGCGACCTGAGCGGCGCCATGACCGCGGTGTCCAGAACGTCCAAAAATCCGGAACGCGCGCTCATGTTCATCAACCTGCTGTACAGCGACGCCCAGATTCTCAACACGCTGGTGAACGGCGTCGAAGGCAAGCACTGGGTCAAGACGGGCGACACGACGATCAAGCTCCCGGAAGGCGTCGCCGCCGGCCAATCGGGCTACGCGCCGGGCATCAACTATATGTACGGCAACCAATTCCTCAACTACCTGTGGGACAAAGAGGACCCGCAAAAATGGGAAGCGTACAAGGCATTCAACGAAGCTGCCGTTCCTTCCAAAATCATCGGCTTTATGTACAACGCCGAGCCGGTTAAAAACGAAGAAGCGGCGATCTCGAATATTTACAACGAATACATCGACGGCTTGAGCACGGGCGTGATGAACTACGAGACGGAGCTGCCGAAGTTCATCGACAAGATGAAGAAGGCGGGTCTCGACAAAGTCATCGCCGAGAAGCAAAAGCAAATCGACGCCTTCCTGGCGAACAAATCCTAATCGGCATAGACTTCAGCAAGCCGGAAATCCTCGCGATTTCCGGTTTTTTTGCGCTTTCCGCCCCGCTGCCCGCCGGACCCTGGAAGATGCATAGAATTTTGAAGCTTATCTTGGATAATTTGATTCAGCAAAATTCGGTGCGCTTTTACAATGAGAAAAAAACAGCAATCGAGGAGTGGGTTACAACATGAGCGGCAAGCTGGAGCGTTATGCGATGGATCTGCGCCAAAGCGTGGCTCCGCCCAATCATATCGGCGTTACGAGCCTTTACAGCGTGACCTCGCCGCTGCACGGCACGGTGACGGGCGTGAAGGGATTTTATTCTCCTCCGTTCGCGGCGGGCGAATTGAAGCTGCAGCTGGATTTTCTCGTCGACGGCCGTTCGGTCGAGGACACGGGCAACCGGGGCAAGGAAGACTGCGGACTGCTGTTCTCGGGCGCGGTCTGGCAGCCGGACCGCATCGTGAGGCGCGGCACCTATCACTGGATCAAAGAAGATAAGCTGCATTCGTTCAAGGTCGTCAGCGAGCTTGTCCCGCTGACCGGCAAAGCCGGCTTCGTCCTGACCGTCCGGGTGACGAACCGGAGCGGGCGCATGCTCCCGATCGCGCTCGTACCGTCGCTCAGCCTCGGACCGGTCAGATACGTGCCGCTGAGGGCATGGGACTTCAGTCCGCCGACGGGCGGAGACACCGCCCGGGACGCGAGCGGCGAGGGACGAATCTGGGAAACCGATGCGGTGCGGGTCTCGCTGCTGCAGGAGACGCAGGCGGGAGAGGTCGAGCATGGCCGCGAATTCGTCGCCCGCCTGGCGGTCGTCTTTACCGAAGCAGGCGCATCTGCTCCCATGCCGGCCTCGTCGGGGCTCGCTGGATGGGCGCAGGAGACGACGGACCGCTGGGAGGAGCGGATCGCGCGGGCGGAGGCGGCGCTGCCGCGGCTCGAGACCGATATCCCGGGGCTGGAGGCGTATTACCGCCGTTCGCTGATCAGCGGACTTATCTGCCTGTGGGAGCACCCGGACTTCAAGATCAGCCCGCTTCCTTCCGTATCGGGAATCGACGGGGGCGGCATCAACTGCTATGCGTGGGACTCGGCAGGCTATGTCGGCCAGATGCTGGCGATCGTGCTGGGCGAGGGCAAGTCGGAGGACTTCATCCGTTATCTGGTCGAAGGCGGGATCGACCGGCATATCAGCTTCGCTCCGGATGGCTCGGGGCATGAGCCGTTCGCTTACTCGTACAGCCTGTGGTCGTTTTTCCATTTCGCCTGGTCGCTGTTCGGACAGCACGGGGTCATAGCGGATCTCTACCCGATGCTGGAGAGAGTGCTCGAGGTCGACGAGGAGCGGCTGGCGCATCGGGGAGAGCTGCTCGACTACGGCAACCAGCATCATCTGCTGGAGATGCGCAGCAGCGGCTACGAGCATGTGGTCGCCAGCCCGAATGCGGAGCGCGCCTGGTGCTACGACCGGCTGGCCGATCTGGCCGGACTGCTCGGCAAGGACGAGGCGGGCAAGTGGAGAGACAAGGCCGCCGGCATTCGCCGAGCGATCCAGAAAGAGCTGTGGGACCCGGGCACAGGCTGGTTCAAGAGTCTGTATCCGGACGGACGCACGGAGATCATCTACTCGATTCAAGCTTACGACGCGCTGCGCATGGGTGCCTGCACGCCGGAGATGGAGCAAGCGCTGCTGTCCCGTCTGCGCGACGGCGCGTTCCTGGGCGCCTGCGGCGTCTCCAGCATCTCCGCCGAAGACGAGCTCCACTACGAGGTCAACGATCCGGACTGGTCGGGCAGCGGCAGCTTCGCCGGGGAGGGCGCGATCCTGGCGCAGACGCTCTGGGAGCTCGGACATTCGAGTCTCGCCTGGGACGTGTTCAAGCGCCACTTCTGGATGGGCGCGCACCTGCCTTATTTCCCGCAGGAGCACTACTCGGACCGGCCGATGGCGCCGGCGCACAAGCGCGCCAACAATATCGCGGGCATGTCCGGCGCGCAGGCGGTCATCTTCGGTCTCGCAGGCATCCGGCCGCAGCCGGACGGCAGCCTGATCGTCTCTCCGCAGCCGCCCGAGGCGGGCAGCATCGCGCTGCGAGGCTACTCGTTCCGCGGCCGGTCGATCGACGTGTCGATGAAGCCGGGCTATTGCGAGATCGCTCTCGACGGTAAAACCGTCTACCAAGGCGCGCCGAGGAGTGTGACGGTATGCTGACGAACGCCCCGCGCTTGCTGCGCAATCTTTTCAAATTCCGGGCATTGTACCTGATGGTGCTGTTCCCGGCTGCCGTACTCATCTTCAACAACTACATTCCGATGTTCGGGGTCATCGTCGCTTTTAAAAACTACAACTTCGTGGACGGCATCTTGGGCAGCGCCTGGGCGGGTTTCGAGAACTTCAAATATTTGTTCCAGACGGAGGACGCTTGGAACGCGACGCGCAACACGGTGCTGTACAACGCAGTGTTCATCGTGCTGAACAATGCGGTTGCGATCTTTCTGGCGATCGCGCTGAACGAGCTGAGAAGCCGGAGGCTCGCCAGACTGTTCCAGAGCAGCCTGCTGTTCCCGTACTTTCTGTCCTTTGTCGTCGTCAGCTATCTCGTGTATGCGTTCCTCGGCGGGTACGGCTTCATTAATAAAGGAATTCTGGAGCCGCTCGGCTTCGATCCCGTGTCCTGGTATACCGAGCCGAAGTACTGGACGGTCATTCTGCCGCTCGTGAACCTGTGGAAGCAGGTCGGGTATGCCATGATCCTCTATCTGGCGGCGATCGTCGGCATCGACCAGGAATATTACGAGGCGGCCGTCATCGACGGCGCTTCCAAGTGGCAGCAGATTCGCCGGATCACCGTTCCGCTGATGGCCCCGGTCATCATCATTTTGATTATTTTGCAGATCGGCCATATATTCAACGCGGACTTCGGTCTGTTCTATCAGGTGCCGCTCAATACGGGCGTGCTCTACCCGACGACCAACGTCATCGACACCTTCGTGTACCGCGGCCTGCTCGTCAGCGGCAATGTAGGCATGTCCTCGGCGGCCGGCCTGTACCAGTCGACCATCGGCATCATCCTCGTGCTCGCGACCAACTTCATCATCCGCAGATTCAGCAAGGAAAACGCGTTGTTTTAATGGAGGAATATAGATGAACGCACACATCGAAACGACGCCGCTCACGGCGGAAAAGGCGGAAAAGACAGAAGGACACGGCTTCGGCAACCGCATATCCAAGCCGGCGAATTTCCTGCTCGTCCTGATGTTTACGCTGATCGGCATCGCCTGCCTGTATCCGGTCCTGCTGGTCATCGCGGTCTCCTTTACGGACGAACAGACGATTACGACGAGCGGCTACAACATCATTCCGAAGGTGTTCTCGACGTATTCGTACGAATACTTGTTCCAAGATGCCGGGAAAATATTCCGCGGTTACGGGGTCTCGATCGCGGTCACGCTGCTCGGGACGCTCGGAAGCCTGCTGCTGACGTCGTTGTTCGCGTATCCGATCTCCCGCAAAGACTTGCCGTACCGCAACTTGCTCGCTTTTTTCGTCTTTTTCACCATTTTGTTCAACGGTGGACTTGTCACCTGGTATCTGACGTATTCGGCGGCGGGGCTGAAGAACACGATGGCGGCGCTTATCCTCGCGCATCTGGTCGGGCCGTTTAACGTGCTGATCATGCGGACGTTTTTTGCCAACACGATTCCCGTCTCGCTGATCGAATCGGCCAAGATCGACGGGGCGGGAGAGATGCGCATCTACGCCCGGATCATCCTTCAGCTGTCGCTGCCGGTCATGGCGACGATCGGATTGTTCCAGATGCTCGGGTACTGGAACGACTGGTTCACAAGCTCGGTGCTGATCAGCAGCAACAATCTCGTCAGCCTCCAGTATTTGATGTACAAAATCATTTACAATATCCAGTATTTGAATTCCGGCATGGTGGACGCGTCCGTAGCGGGCAGCCAGACAGCCACAATCCCGACGGAAACGGTGCGGATGGCGATGGCCATCGTCGGCATCGGCCCGATCATTTTCGTATACCCGTTCGTGCAGCGGTATTTTGTGAAGGGTCTGACGATCGGCGCGGTCAAGGGTTAAGCGTCTCGCATTCGCAGAGAAAGCATAGAGGAGCTGGCACGGTGAAGGAACGGATCAAGCTGGCATATGTCGGCGGCGGCAGCTATCAGTGGGCTCCGCGCATTATCAAAGATATTATGCTGAAGGACGAGCTGCCGCCGACCGACTTCTTGCTGCTGGATAAGGATTGGGAGAGAGCAAGCGAGATTCGGCAGCTATGCGAGCGAATGAACCGGGAGCTTGGGACAAATCACACCTTCACGGCAACGACGAGCGAGGAAGAGGCATTCGACGGCTGCGACTTCGTCGTCATCTGCATCTCGACCGGCGGCCTCGAGGCGATGCGCCGCGATATCGCGATTCCCGAGAAGTACGGCATCTATCAGACCGTCGGGGACACGGTCGGACCCGGCGGCTGGAGCCGCGCGCTGCGCAACGTGCCTGTTTTTAACGCAATGGCGGATAAAATCGCGCGGCTGTCGAACGATGCCGTCGTGCTGAACTACACGAATCCGATGGCTTGCCTGACCAAGGCGTTCGCAGCCCGTACGCGCCTGAGAGCCGTCGGGCTGTGCCACGGCTTGTACGAGAATTACGAGGTGCTGCAGGACATATTCGGCCTGAAGTCCGAGCAGGAGCTGACCGTTCGGTTCGGCGGCGTCAACCATTTTTTCTGGATGCTCGACTTCAAGGTGAACGGCCGGGACGGCTATGGACTTCTCCGTGAGAAGCTGGGCGCGGACAAGCGGTTTCACGAGCTGATCCGCGAGACGCATGCGGACGGCATCGGCTTCGTTTCCCCGAAAATACTGGCCGGCGAGCTGTTCGAAACGTTCGGCTATTTGCCGTACTTCGGCGACCGGCATACATGCGAGTTTTTGCCTCATGTCATCACGGGGACGGAAGGCCGGCTGAACGAGCTGCAAATTCACCGGACGACGATCGAGGAACGCTACGGCAAGCTGGCCGAGTGGAAGGAAGAGGTCCGGCGGATGATCGACGGGACATTGCCCGTCGCGTACGAACGGACGAGAGAAACGGCTGCGGACATCGTCGAGGCGGTCGCTCTCGGCAAATCGTTCATCGACATCGTAAACGTGCCGAACGTCGGGCAAATCCCGAATTTGCCGCTCGGCGGCATCGTCGAGACGCTCGGCGTCGTCAACGCGCTCGGATTTACGCCGCTCGCCGCCGGGCCGCTGCCGGAGCCGATCCGCAAGCTCGTGCTGCCGCACCTGGAAAATTCGGAGACGATATACGAGGCGGCCAGTACGGGCGACAACGAGCTGGCGTTGCAGGCGTTGTACAACGACCCGACCTGCGCGCATCTAAGCTACAAGGCGATACGGGACATGGCTCGGGAGCTGGTCGAGGCGAACAGGGAATGGATTGGGGATTGATCACCCGGCGGGGAGGGAGCAATGCTCGACAAGAAGATAGAAAATTGAAGACTGGCGTAGATTATTTTATTTTTCGCTTTTATGCAAGCGTATACAATGTGAGGGCAGGTCAATTCATTCGAAAGCGGTGAAGATGGCTGATGAAGAAGTGGAAAAAAACGGCCGGCTTGGCGCTGTCCATGCTGATCGCATGGCCGACGCTGCAAGTCTTGCCCGGCGGCAAAGCCGAAGCGGCAACGCAGCCGGTATACGACGTGACGGTGTCCGGCGTCGACCAGCAGACGGTCAAGGGCTGGGGCGTATTCCCGTCCTGGAACCGGGCCGATTGGAATCGGGATTTTACGGGCAAGACGGGCGCGCATCAGGCGCTGTTCGAGGATCTGGGCGCCA
The DNA here is from genome assembly GCF_037963805.1 of Cohnella sp. 56. Classification (NCBI taxonomy): domain Bacteria; kingdom Bacillati; phylum Bacillota; class Bacilli; order Caryophanales; family Paenibacillaceae; genus Cohnella; species Cohnella sp. 56. The sequence continues at coordinate 90,911 of NZ_JAZDQE010000012.1, forward strand.
CGATGTACCGGATTACCGTACCGCACAGGGCGGGCGACGCCGACGGCAACCTGGTCGAGGTCGGGATGCAGGAGATTTACACGATCATCGATATCGCCAAGCAGCATGGGATGGAAGACTATATGATGTCGGTCTGGTCGCCGCCGATCGGCATGAAGACGCTCCCGACCGTCAACGGCTGGACGGGCTCGGAGCATGTGCGGCTGCGTCCCGAGAAGGAAGGCGCTTATACCGATTACTTGGTAAAAGTCATTCAAGATCTCGTCGCCAGGGGGGCATCGGTGCCGAAGGCGCTAAGCTTCCAGAACGAGCCGCTGTCCCAGATTATCAGCGAGTGGTGCTACTGGGGCGGAGACAACGGGACGCAGTACCAGCGGGTAGCAAAAATGCTGCGCGCCAAGCTGGACACCGCCGGATTTGAGGATGTACAAATTTTAGGGCCGGAAGGGGCCGCTTATTATGAGAACGAGCTGCTGCTGGGCCAGAATTTCTCCGCGCTGAGCAGCGACGCCGAGCTGTACGACGCGATCGACGGACTCACCTCTCACAGCTATTTTGCCAAAGGATACGATAATGACGCCTCATACAAGTCGTATGCGGACGTCGTGAAGCTGTTCCCGGAAAAGGACAAATGGCAAACCGAGTACAGCACGCTGATCGAGCACGTATCGGAGATGGACATGGCGATCAACGCCGCCGAGCGTCTGTCCAGCGATATGGCGCTCATCGGCAACAACTACTGGTTCTGGTGGCTGGGCTGGGCGCTGAACCGGCATCCGACCGACGTCGGCGAGGTGCTGCTGGACGGCGACGGCGTCACGGTCACCAAGTCGAAGGCCTTTTACGTGCTCAGCAACATTTTCAATAATGTGCCGGTCGGCTCCAAGGTAAGACGGGTCAGCGCGGATCCGGCGTCCGGGCTCGTGACCAAGGACGCGGTCTGGATGGACGCGGTCGCCTTTGTCGACGGCACGAAAACGGTGGCGCTGCTCGTCAACCCGACGGGCGAGAGCAAGCGGGTAAACGTAAAAGGCTTGACGGGTGCGACGGCAGAGGCCTACCAGCTGACGTCCGCCGTGCCGCTCGGCGACGACATGCCGCTGGCCGCTGCGCGGAACATCCAAGGCGGAACTGCGGCGGACATCGCCCTGCCGGCGAAAAGCGTGACCGTAATCGTCACCTCCGATACGGACACGGCGCCTCCGCACATCGCGTTCGATCAGTCGGACAGCACCACGGCGCACGACGCGGGGTATGCAGTGCGCGCATCGCAATTTACCGTATCCGGGCATCTGGACGAGCCGGGCACGCTGCAGATCAACGGGCAGCCGGTCACGGTCGGCGCGGATCTGAGCTTCGGCACGACGGTGACGCTCAGCGCCGGCATGAATACGATAACTGCGGTCGCGACCGATGCGTTGAACAATCAGGGACCGCCCGTTCAGCTGCGCATTCGGTACGATCCGACCTACCTGGGCTTGACGCTCGATCATGAGGCTATGACCTATACGAGACAAAGCGCATTCACGGTGGCGGGCCGCACGAACGGGAGCGCGACCGTGAATATCAAGCACGAGCACGGCGGCATGACCGTGACGGCAGCGACGTACCAGGTCGGCTCGCCCGACGGCGACGGCAGCGACGGCAGCGGCGGTCATCCGGCGGGAGAGCTGATCAGGCAAATATTCGACGACGCTTACATACGGTCGAGCTACAATGTGAGCGGCGGCTTGTCCACGGCGGGCGGACAGATCGTCCGGGACCCCGCCACGACATTGGCGCCGGCCGAGGGCGCGTATTCGGCGAGATTAAAAATGCTGGCCGGCTTCTACAGGATCGGCTTCACCTTCATCAATACGTCGAATGCGATCGCGCCGGAGGACTTCTCCGCGTTCCATTCGGCCGCAGGCTTGCAGTTCTGGGTGTATACGAGGAGCAAGGTGGACAGCTTCTCGGCGGTTGTGGCGTCGGCGTACAACGGCACATTCGTAGAAGCGCGGGTTCCCCTCTCCAACTACTTGAGCGCCGGCGATTACGGCAACAAGTGGGTGAAGGTCACGATTCCGTTGTCCGCGTTCGACGCCGCCGCGCATTACGGCTCGGACGGCACGGCTACCGCAGAGCCCCTTTCATGGAATGCCGTCAGAGGCGTCGGATTTTCGAGCGAGAGCCAGGCGGCTTACTCGCCGAACGTAGACGACGTTAAAATCGTATATACCGGCGGCGGGGGCTCCGAGCCTTCGGAGCCGTCCGAGCCCGTCGATCCGTCGTCGCTGGAATTCAGCGCGGATCTGAACCTGCTCGTCGGGGACAACTCGGTGACGGCTTCGGTGTACAACGGAATGGGGCAGACGGCCGCGCCGTCGACGATTCACATCGTTTACGATCCGAATCCGCCGGTGCTGACGGTGCCGAGCGCAGGGGAGACGTCGGGGACGAGCTATGTCCTGAACGGCAGCGTGAACGAAAATGCGAACGTCACGGTGAACGGCGTCGCGGCGACGCTGAAGCCCGACCTGACATTTACTTCGGTCGTGCCGGTCGGCAAAGGCGCGAACGCGATCGTCGTCGTGGCGACGGATCCGGCGGGCAACGTCACCCAAGCGGTCGTCAACGTGACCTCCGATCCGGTCGACGACGGCGCGCTGACGCCGGGCGTGACCGTGGCCCAACCCGCCGCGGCCGCTCCCGTCATCGACGGAGAGCTGAACGAAGCGGGCTGGACGGTGAACAACCGCGTGGAGAAAATGATCACCGGCACCTCCGACAACAATCTGACCTTCGGCTCGATGTGGGACGACGACAATCTCTATGTCGCCGTGAAGGTGCTCGACGTCGATCTGAAAAACGACTCGGCGCAAGCCTATCAAGACGACTCGGTCGAGCTGTATATCGACGGCGACAACAGCCGCGGCGCGGTCTACGGCACGGACGATCATCAGATCACGCTGGGCTGGCACGACACGGAGCTGTCGGTCGGCGGCGACATCGCGGGCATTCAATTCGCACAGCACGACATTACGGGCGGATTCACGGTCGAATTCGCGATTCCGTGGAGCGGCATCGGCATCGATCCTCCGGTTAGCGGTTCCGTCATCGGCTTCGACGTCGCCTATAACGACGACGACGGCCATAACGGCGGCAACCGCGAGAGCCAACTGATGTGGCGCGGCAACGGGGACAACTGGCGCAGCACGAGCGCCTTCGGAAGCTTGATTCTCGGAGACGGCAGAAATATAGCGGTCGCGCTGACGCCATCGGGCGCACTCACGATCGACGGCGCGCTCGACGAGCCGTATTGGGCGCTCAGAAGCAGCGTGACCAAAAACATTACGGGGACGTCGAACAACAGCGTCACCTTCGGAACGCTCAGCGACCTGCAGAACCTGTATGTAGGCATTCGCGTGCTGGACTCCGAGCTGAAAAACGATTCGGCGCAAAACTATCAGGACGACTCGGTAGAGCTCTATCTCGACGCCGATCACAATCGGGGCGCAGCGTACGATGCCAAGGACCATCAGTTGACCGTCCGCTGGCACGACAATCAGCTCTACATGATCGGCGAATTGGATAACGTTCAATTTGCACAGACGGACATTAACGGCGGATACACGGTCGAGTTCGCGATTCCGTGGGCGAGCCTGGGCGTTACCCCGTACCGCGACATCATGCTGGGACTCGACGTCGGCAACAACGATGACGACGGGCATAACGGCGGCAGCCGGGAAAGCCAGCTCATGTGGAACGGCACGGCCAACAACTGGCGCGATACGTCCGCGTTCGGGGACGTGCTGAACCACAATCTGAGCCTGCCGCTGCCGGACAACACCGCGCCGGAGCCGGAAGGCTTGACCGAATTCGCGGACCATGCGGCGGACCTGACGAAGCTGTACGACAAAACGTCCAAAATCGTCATCGCGACCGGACACCCGGAATATTACGATGGCGACGCCGATCGCATGGCGCACAATATCGACAATCCGCCGACGCCCGAATATGTCGTGTACAAATCGCCGGAGGGCGACATTTACTCCTTCGACATCGGGACCGGGCTGTTCTCCAACACACCGCAGTTTACTTTCTACGGCTCGGCGGACGGCGTGACTTATACGAAGATTACGCCTCAATCGACGCTGCAGGGCGGCTCCGCCGGCTATGCCACTTACAGCAACAAGGCAAGCGGGCTGCCGGCAGGGACGAAGTACTTGAAAATCGAATTCCCGGGCTTGGAGAACTGGAAGGAGCAGCTGCTGAACGTGACCTTCAAGTACTTTGGGGAAACGACGCAGCCTCCCGGAAATACGGCATCGTTCGTCGACGATGCGGCCGACCTGACGAAGCTGTTCGCCAAATCGGCGAATCTGAAGCAGGTCACGAGAACCGGCGCGCTGGACAAATGGGGCGGCGACGGCACACAGTATTATCATTCGAACGATGACGCTTTGCAGCCGGAATTTATCGTCTACCAGTCACCGGAGGGCGACATCCGCGCGTTCGATATTACCGTCACGGATTGGACCGGCTTGCCGGACAGCCCGACCTATACCGTGTTCGGTTCCGGCGACGGCGTCGAATTTACGCAAATCCCGATTGCATCGGAAATAATCAGCACCAATTCGGGCTACGATACGCTGCGAATCGCCAAAGACAATCTGCCTGCCGGCTACACGTACTTGAAGGTCGTATTCCCATACGGGAGCGACGTCTTCGACAACTGGACCAGCACGATCAATAAGGTGCAGTTCGATTATGAGGTCGCGTCCGAACCGAATCCGGATCCGGGCGTCCAGTCCGTATCCGCGACGGCGACGCTGACGGGACCTGCGTCCGCCGCATCCGGCCAAGCGTTCGACGTCACGTTCGGTCTGACCGACGTCGAAGGAAGCATCGCGGCGGAGGATGTGACGGTCTCCTACGACGCCTCGAGGCTTGAACTCGAGCACGTGGAGGCGCTGAAGGCAGGCTTCGATATCGCGGGACAAAGCGCCGGCGCCGGCACCGTACGTCTGCTGCTGGCCGCGTCCGGCACCGGGAGCGCGGTCGACGCCGAGGCGGAGCTGCTCAGGCTCGAATTCCGCGTCAAAGCTTCGGCCCCGTCGGGTACCGCGACCGTATCGGTCGGCGGCAACGTCATCACGAACAGCCTGGGCGAAGAAGCGTCCGTAGCGGCGGTCACCTACAGCCTGCAAGTGGCGGTCGGCGCCGACCCGTCCGCGCTGACCGCGCAAATCTCCGCAGCGCAGAGCATCTATGACGCAGCGGCGACGGGAACGGAGCCCGGCCAATATCCAGCATCCGCCAAGTCGTCTCTGCAAGCGGCGATTCAAGCGGCGCAAGCCGTTGCGGACGATGACGCCGCCACGCAGCAGCAGATCGACGCCGCCGCTGCGGCGCTTCAGACGGCCGTCGACGCGTTCGCCCTGGCGGTCAATCGGATCGGCGACGGCGATTTGAACGAGGACGGCAGGTTTACCGTCGGCGACCTGGGTATTTTCGTCGCCTCGTACTACGGCAAGTCGTCCGCCGATCCCGACTGGGACGATTATGCGGCCGCGGATATGGATCACAACAATCAGATCGACATTGTCGACCTGGCCATGCTTGCCAGCAAAATTTTAGCGTAACCATTCTATTTTTTGCGGAGGAGCTGTCCTATCTGACCGTAGGACAGCTTTCTCTATATACGGGAGGCATGCGAGATGAACAGGAACAACACATTGCGGCTCGTCCTTCTGGGCTTGTTCGCTTTTCTGGTCGCACCGTTCTTATATGCGATTTCCGCGCGTGCGGAGGCAGCCGCGCCGACATTTACGTTGACTGCCAAGTCCGAACAACCGGCATTGGGCAACAAATGGACCGTAGATATCCATGCCGACGGCGTGAGCGATATGGTCTCATTCGAGCTGAAGCTTTCGTTTGATCCACAAAAGTGGAACTTTTTCCGAGCGGACTCCAAGTTGACCGGCTTCAAAGGGACTCCGCTTCCGGAGCTCCGCGATACAGGCGTTCTTACCTTTGTGTTCACGAAAACCGGGCAATCGGCCGGGGAGAACGGAAGTTTGAACTTAGGCAGCGTGACGTTTACGGCGAATGAACCGGGAGACGCTCAAATTGCCCTGACTTCCGTTCGTATGGTAGATTCCAAATTCGAAGCTGTGAATTATGCGCCGAACGCCGTAATTGATGTGAAGATCGCCGGCAGCAGCTCCCCGAATACCTCGCAGCAGATGGTGAACGAAGAGAGCCTGAAGCCTGATGACAACGGAAAAATCGTCGTCGAAATTGCAGCGGGCCAGAAAGGAGTGCTGCTTCCGGCAAAGGCAGTGGGTCTTTCCGATTTAAACAAACTCGAGGTTCATCGTGAAGATTTTTATGTCGCGATAGATTCAAAAGTGCTGCAGGATCTGAAAGCTTTGCTGAAAGGCGAAGAACTGGAAGGCGCAAATATATCGGTGAAGCTCGAACGCGCGCCGAAAGACGAAGCGGCAACGCTGGCCGGACAAGGCCATCAAGTTGCGGCTGTCATGAAAGCGGCGGGTGCCGTTTACCATATTTCGTTATCGATCGTGACGAGGGACGGCCAAGAAGCCAAGCTCACTTCGTTTGAAAGACCGGCAGAGCTGTCTTTTCCTTACGATGCTGACGTGGACGAGAGCTTATTGGGAATCTATTACTTTAACGAAAGCTTGAAAGAATGGGAATATGTCGGCGGCAGCGTTGACAAAACCGGAAAGCGGATCACCGCCGACGCAGGTCATTTCAGTACTTACGGCGTATTCGAGTTCGTAAAGACGTTCAAAGATGTACCCGAGAACCATTGGGCATCTCCTGCGATCCGGGCGCTTGCTGCAAAACATGTCGCAAGCGGCATTTCGGACACCGAATTTGCGCCGGCGAACAAGGTGACCCGCGCCGAATTTGCGGCGCTTCTGACGCGCGCACTCGGACTGAAGGCGAACACTGCCGCGCCGTTCTCCGACGTACCCGGCACAAGCTGGTTCGCGGATGAAATAGCAGCGGCCTATGAGGCGAAGCTGATTACCGGCAAATCACAAAAGCAGTTCGCGCCGAACGTTTTCATATCCCGGGAGGAGATGGCCGCAATGCTTGTGCGCGCGTTCGCATACGGAACGGGGACGAAGGCGGAAGAAAGCGTTATGACGTTCGCCGACGAAGCGGCCGTATCGAAGTGGGCGGCCGACGATGTCCGGGCGGCTGTCGGCAGCGGGCTCATGAACGGCACGGGAGGCGGGAAGTTTGCGCCGGAGGCGATCACGACACGGGCAGAAGCGGCGCAGGCTGTCTATAACCTGCTGACGAGGTTGGAATCCATTCGCGCCTAGCGTCAACGACATCCGGTTTGTGACGACAACGATCCGACCAGTAAGCGATCGAATCGGCTTCTTTGTATGGAAGTCTAATTGAACGGGTTCGCATATGCGAAATTAAATCAGGGGAAAGTCTATTCATAGCGGAAAATCAGCACGATATAATCTACTTAATCATTATTCGTTCTTAGGGGCGAAATAAGTTGATTCATCCGAAGGGGTGAAAGCATGAAAATGGTTAAATCTGCGTACCGTGCCTTGGATGCGATTGAACTTCTGGCGGCTGTACCCGAAGGCTATACATTCTCGCAAATGCTTCAGATGCTGAAGCTGCCGAAGAGCACCGGACATGAACTGCTAAAGACGCTAGTGAACTGCAAATACGTTCAATTCGATCCAATGACAAAGACGTATTCCTTGGGGACCCGAATGATCGCGCTTGGGATGCAACGATTGCAAACTTCAGTGGAGATGCAGGAGGCGATCCGGTTGGCAGAGCATCTGGCGGCATCCGTCCATCAGGCAGTGTCCGTTCGAGTCGGGCTGCCGTCGGAGGACGATGTAATCGTCGTGTTCGCGGTCGATCGACGGCAAAATCCCGAAAGAAGTGCCCGTCCCTTGATCGGGGCCCGGTACCCGTTATGTACCTCGGCGTTAGGCAAAGCCTGCCTGAGCATGGGCTCCGAGCAGGAGGTCCGTAATGTATGGCATCGAAGCGTGCGGGAGAATGGCTCGCCCGAACATTCTTTTCTTCATTGGCAAGAGCTCTATTGGGAGCTTCAAGAGGTACGGCAGTGGGGCGTTGCATTCGAAGTCGACCAGGCGGAGGCCCTGTACCGTATGGCGGTTCCGGTCAGAAATGCAACGGGGGAGATCATAGCCGCCGTCTCTATAGACCTGAGCGTGCAGACGGATAAACAAGGGCTTCGAACGGCATTTCGGACGCTTTTCGAATTGAACGGATCCGACAATAGAGATGAGAGCGCGGCAAGTAATCGACATCTTGTCTTCGTCTCCTTGCCCAACTTTCATTCTCAGAAGGCGCTTGCCTATTTGCAGACATTTGAGCGGCAGTTCGAGATGCCGATGATGGCGGTAACCTCGCATGATTTGGAATGGAAGCAGCAGTTGTATCTGGACTGGGCGCTGGAAAACTTGCAGTTGTCTTGTGCGATCCTGTCGCCCGTTAATGCCGCCCGCTCCGATTCATTGTTTCGAATCGCGCGCGAGCGGAACGTTCCCGCCGTCTGCTTCCAGCGTCCCTCTCGCAGCCGTTTCGTCGACTATTTCATCGGGGGCGACGGCTACGAACAAGGCATCATGCAGATGGAATATGTGGCCAAGAAGCTGAAGGGCCGAGGGAAGGTGCTGCTGCTCGAGGGAGATCCTTACAACGACAATGCGCGCAACATGTCGATGGGCCATCAGGCGGTGCTTCATTCCTATGAGGATCGCATCAAGGCAGAGTTCATCTCCGTCCCGCTGTGGAGCAAGGAGGAGTCGAAGCAGATCGTCGCAGAATTTATGGACGCCGGGACACCGTTTGACGCCGTTATTGCAGGCACCGATCTGATGGCGGAAGGGGTCGTAGAAGAGCTGGATAAGCGCAAGCGGGCCGGCAAAGTCCTTGTGATCGGGGGAGACGGCGATCCCTCGGCAATCCGTTTGATAAAGGCGAGGAAGCAGCATGCAACGATTTACCAACGCCCGGATGAAGCGGCAGCGGCGGCTGTGCGAATCGCTCATTTGCTCATCGGTGGCATTCAGACGGATCTGATGGAGCGAAGACCGCTGATCCGTGATTTTCCCGGGAAGGAAGTCTGGGTGTATCCGATTCCCTACACCCTCTATGATTCATCTAACATCGGAGAGCTGGAGCAACGGTGGGCGGAAAAGGAACGCTATTCAGAATGATCGGTTATGGACGGGAGTGAAAATCGTGGCAAAAGGAACGGTAACTTATGATTTTAGCGGAAAAACCGTTGTTGTAACGGGCGGGGCGAAAGGAATTGGAGAATCGACGGTACGTAAATTCGCCGAAGCTTCTGCCGCTGTTCTCGTCGCCGATATGGATACCGAAATGGGGATGCGACTGGAGTATCAGCTGCAGTCGAAGGGTTACCGGGTCCGCTTTAAACGGACCGATGTCGGGGTTGATAACGACGTGAAGCAGTTGATGGAGGAAGCTATCGAGTGGACCGGGCGAATTGATGCTGTGTACAACAACGCGGGCATTGCCGTGCCGGGCGAGGCTGCTGCCATGAGCGAGGACGATTGGCAACGCGTTATCAACATCAATCTGGGCGGCGTCTTTCGGGGTTGCAAGCACTGTCTTCCCTATATGGAGAAACAGGGAAGCGGAGCGATCGTAAACTGCAGCTCGACGCAAGCGGTCAAAGGGTTCCACGGCTGGGCGGGATACGCGGCTTCCAAAGGAGGCATTCTTGCCCTGACGCGGCAGATTGCGATGGACTATGCCTCAAAAGGCATCCGTGTCAATGCCGTCTCGCCGGGAACGATTATGACGCCGATGAATGAGCAGATCTTCGAAGAGGCGGTCAATCCGCAGGCGCTGATCGAAGCTTGGAACCGGGCGCATCCTATCGGGCGATTCGGACAGCCGTCGGAAGTCGCGGATATGGTGTTATACCTCTGCAGCGATGCATCCGGCTTTATAACCGGGCAAACGTTCGTGATTGACGGAGGACAAACGATTCGCGGGGAATAGCGATTCATAGGGAATGGAAGAAAGGGAAGGAAGCGAAAGAAAGGATGATACGAATGGATCGAGCCGGAACAACGGATGTACCGGTCTTTGCATTTCTGGCGCTGGAAAGAACCGCGCGCGTATTGACGGTGACGATCAGTCGCGAGGAAAAACTAAACGCGATGAACGATAGGATGATGGAAGCGTTGACAGAATGCTTCAGGTGGATTCAGCGGCAGAACGACATTCATGCAGTCGTACTGACCGGTGTCGGCAAGGCTTTCATGGCAGGTGCGGATATCGGTGGCTATCATGACTTCAATATGGGACAGTTCTTCGATTTCCAGGACCAGGGGAGAGAGATGTACCGGTCCATCGAAGCATGCAGCAAGCCTGTAATAGCTGCGGTTAACGGATACGCATTAGGCGGGGGATTCGAACTGGCGATGGCCTGCGACTTGGTAATCGCCTCCGAGAAGGCAAAATTCGGGCTTCCGGAGGTGAAGCTTGGTCTGGTGCCGGGCGGTGGCGGCATCCAGAAGTTGGCTCGTGTCGCCGGGTCGTTCCTGGCCAAGGAGCTCCTGATGACGGGCCGGTTTATCGAGGCGGCCGAAGGGAAGGATCTTCGCTTTGTCAATGAAGTCACGGAGCATGACAAGCTGCGGGAAACGGCACTGCGCTTGGCGGCACAGCTTGCGGAACAAGCGCCGCTGGCCGTTCAGGCGCTTAAAAAGCTCGTCAACGAGGGGCGGGACGCCAGTTTGGAAACCGCTCAGGCGTATGACCGCTCTTACCTCGCCAGCTTGTTCTGCAGCGAAGATGCGAAGGAAGGCGTCGCGGCGTTCGTCGAGAAGAGGCAGGCCCTATTTCAGGGGAAATAAGCGGACGAAACGAAAAGAGAGGAGAGGACCGATATGGATAAAGCATTAACGGGCGTCAAGGTGCTGGATTTTACGCATTTGCTGCAAGGACCCTTCGCAACGCAAATGCTCGGCGATTTGGGCGCGGACATCATCAAGGTCGAACGCAAAGGGAGCGGTGACAGTTACCGTGCATGGTCGTTTCTGAAATATTGGGTAGGCGGGAGCGAATCTCCCTGCTATCTGGCATTCAATCGCAACAAGCGTTCGCTCGCGCTGAATCTGAAAACGCAAGAAGCGAAGGAAATCATCTACAAGCTGGCAGAACAATGCGATATCGTGGTGGAGAATTTTCGTCCGGGTGTCATGGAGAAGCTAGGCTTCGGCTATGAAGATCTGAGGAAAATCAACCCGCGCATTATCTACTGCTCCAGCACTGGCTACGGTCAGGACGGACCTTATGCCGAGCGCCCTGGACAAGATCTGATGATCCAGTCGCTAAGCGGTTTGACGACTTTGACCGGGCGCAAAGACGCGCCTCCGACGCCGTTGGGTACGGGCATCGCCGACCAGCTCGGCGCATACAACATCGTCTACGGTCTATTGTCGGCGCTATATTACAGGGAAAAGAGCGGAAAAGGGCAAAAGCTGGAAATCAACCTGTACCAATGCCTGCTTACGCATCAATTGCAGGAATTTGCGGTCACATTGAACTCGGGCAAACTGTTCGAGCGTCCGGAGTCCGGCATCGCGCATCCCGGGCAGTCGGCCCCGTTCGGCATTTACCAGACCTCGGACGGTTACCTGTGCATCTCCGTCAATCCGATTCCCATACTGGCCGAGGTTCTGGGCGACGAAGGCTTGAATGATTTCAACGATCCGCAAACTTTATACGACAAGCGCGACGAACTGTTCTACCGCATTCAGGCCAGCGTGATCAAGCAAACGACGGGCTATTGGATGGAGAAGATGCTGGAGCGCGACATGTGGGTGTCCGAAGTGAAAAACCATCTTGAGGTAGAGGAAGACCCTCAGGCGGTTCATCTTGAGGCGTTCACGTCGTACGAGCATCCAACGGCCGGCCCGGTTCGTACCGTGAATATCCCTGTCAAATTCAGCGAGACGCCCGGCACGATTGTACGCCATCCGCCGTTGATCGGCGAGCACAATCGGGAGATTCTGCGCGAACTCGGCTATACGACGGACAAGATTGGTCACTTGGGGGACAAGGGCGTCATTTAAGGTAAGGGGTTGAGAATAAAAGTGGTAACGCTTAAAGGCATAACGTGGGATCACGCACGCGGATTTGAGCCGGTTCGGGCAGCGGCCGACGCGTTCCGCCGGTTCCACCCGGAGGTTCGGATTGAATGGGAGAAGCGTTCGCTCAAAGACTTCGGCGATTATCCGGTGAGTGCGCTAGCTGCGGATTACGATCTCATTATGATTGATCATCCGCATGTCGGAATCAGCTCCGCGCAAGGCGTGCTGGTACCGCTCGATCTATATCTCCCGGCAGATTACTTGTCTGATCAGGCGGAGAATTCCGTTGGCCCCAGTCACCGGAGCTACCAATGGAATCATCATCAGTGGGCGCTTGCCGTGGATGCGGCCGCTCAGGTAGCCTCTTATCGGCCGGATCTGCTCGCCGAGGATCGGCTGCCTTGTACCTGGGAAGAAGTAATCGAGCTTGCACGAGCGCTGCCGTCAGGTCGCCAAATCGGATGGCCTCTCTGTCCGACGGACGCGATGTGCAGCTTTCTCACGCTTTGCGCGGGAGCGGGAGGAGAGGCGTTCTTCGATGAATTTAGGGGCATTCCGCCTCATGTGGGGGAAGCCGCCCTTGAAAGGATGCTGATTGTACTGCCAATGCTGCACGAGTCGTCGCTGGCCTCGAACCCGATCCAGATGTACGATCGGATGGCGAGCGAGGATGAGATCGTCTATATCCCATTGGCATTCGGCTATTCGAATTACGCGAGAAGCGGGTACTCGGAAAAGTTAATTCGTTTCGCGAATATCCCGAGCGAGGATGGCTCTCCGACAGGCTCGCTCTTGGGCGGAGTTGGCATCGCGGTGTCCGCTTCTTCCTGCTCCATTCAGCTGGCAGTCGAGTTTGCCCGGTTCTTGGCGAGCGGCGAAATCCAAAGGGCTTTGTACGCGGAGCACGATGGACAGCCCGGACATGCGGCTGCCTGGCGCGATGCCGAAGTTAATCGTTACACGCACGGCTTCTTTTTAGACACATATGAGACGTTGGTCGGCAGTTATATGCGTCCGCGTCATGCCGCATTTCCTGATTTCCAAGCGCGTGCAGGCGTCATTCTGCATGAAGCATTGATTTTGTTCCGGCAAGGAAAAGACATGGACAAATCGCGTGTTATCGACGACATAAACCGGTTATACGCGTCCATATGCAGGGAAACGATCGTTTAGGCCATCGAAGTATAAGAATCAACGAACCGGTGACTGCTAAGATGCCGCTAGTCGGCGTGAGTGGTCACCGGTTTTTTATTGTCTTGTAGAGGTCTCCTAAAACAGAAAATGAATACTCCGCAGACGAAGATGATTGCTAACATTCAATCTACTAGAAATTGAATAGGCGCATCATCTATTCCCCAGTTTATGATTGTCGACCTGAACGGCCTTTAATCCTTAGATTATAGAAGAGGCAAAAATTGTTGCAGTCTTCTAACCATAAACGGGCAAAGGATGGATCGACAATGAGTTATCAATTAAACGATTTTGCGTTCGATTTGCGGGCGAGTCTGGCGCCGTCCAATCATATCTGGGTCGGAAGCGGTTATAGTACGGTCGCTCCGCTGGCGAATACAGTAGCAGGCGTAAAAGGTTTGTTTTCCCCGCCTTTCGCAGCGCGAGACGTACAGCTGCTGCTGAACATCGAAGCGGACGGGCATCAGGTAAGCGACACCGGCAATTTGGGCAAAGGGGACTGCGGATTGTTGTTCGCGGGTGCAGAGTGGCGGCCCGACCGCATCGCGCGGAGCGGAACGTATCATTATTTTCACGAAAATCGGCTCATTTCTTTATTTGTCAGCAGCCGGCTCGTGCCGCTGTCGGATCAGGCCGGGTTCGTTGTATCCGTCAAAATCATGAATCGTACGGAGCGGAGTATCGAGGTTTCCGTTTTGCCCGAGTTGTCCCCCGGGCGGCTGAATCTTCATCCGTTGGACGATTGGGATTACGGACATCCGGCACCAGGTGAGGTTGCGCACCTGATCCGGGAAGACGTATGGGAAAACGAAAAAGTGCGGATGACGCTATATCAGGAAGGGCAGAAGCCGGCCTTGTTGGGATCGGGGGAGGAAGCGGAATTCCGAGTGGGTGTCGTGCTGACACGCAGAGGAGAAGCAACGATGATTCCACAGGGGTTGGCGGCTTGGGAGAAGTGGACGGAGTCTGCTTGGCAAGACCGAATTGATCGCCTTTGCGGATCGGTGCCGCGGCTGGATAGCGATATTCCAGGTCTTAAGGATTATTATTTGCGTTCTCTTGTAAGCGGCTTGATCTGTCTCTGGGAGCACCCTGATTTTGCCATGCAGCCTTTCCCGGTCGTATCGGGCATTGAAGGAGCAGGCATATGCTGCTATCCCTGGGACACTGGCGGGTATGCAGGCCGACTGCTCTCGCTAATGATCGGCAGCGATAGCATGATGGAGCTGGCGAAGCTAATGGCCAACAGCGGCATAGAAGCGCATTCGCGATTCTCCCCGAGCGGGGTAGGCAAAGATGTGCCGTATGCATACAGCTTATGGTCATTCTTCAATTTGATCTGGAGCAACGTCGAGCAGCACGGGGAAGGCTTGGAGCTGTACGACAATATGAGGAAGCTGCTGCTGAGCGATGAGGATAGACTGCCTGCCTGGGGCGAATTGCTCGATTATGGCCAGCAGCACAACTTGCTGGAAATGCGCAGCGCTGCGCATGAGCATGTCGTCTCCAGCCCGAATGCCGAACGGGCTTGGTGCTATGATCGTCTCGCCGATTTAGCAGAGCGTCTGAACAACGGGGAAGCTAAGGCTTGGCGTAATAAAGCGGAACAAATTCGTCGTGAAATTCGAGAGCAGTTGTGGGACGAGGAGGCCGGGTGGTTCGTCTGTCGATACCCGGATGGTCATTTAGAGACAGTATACACGATTCAGGCATTCGATACGCTTCGCATGGGCGTTTGCACCGAATCGATGAAGACAGCATTGCTCTCTCATTTGCGGGAGGGCGCCTTCCTTGCCCCATACGGCGTCAGCAGTATTTCTGCCGAAGACAAGATTCATTACGAGCTAAATGATCCCGATTGGTCGGGAGGAGGCAGCTATACGGGAGAAGCGACCATACTGGCACTGACGATGTGGGAAATCGGAGAAGCTGGCTTGGCGTGGGATGTATTAAAGCGACTTTTGTGGATGGGATGTCATTTGCCGTATTTTCCCCAGGAGCACTATTGCGATCGCCCGGCGGTCCCCGCTCACAAGCGGGCCAACGTCATCGCGGGATTGTCCGGTGCTGAAGCCGTACTATTCGGCATGGTCGGGTTGAAGCCCGGCGCTAACGGGATATTGATCGTAGAGCCGCAACCGCCGCTCGAAGGCAGTGTGTCCATTACGGGATACCCCTATCGAGGCCGTATGATCGATGTTCATATGCAGCCGGGATTTTGCAAAATCGTCTGCGACGGCATGATCGTTCATGAAGGGCCGCCTACGCGCTGCATCCTCTAGTCGATCAGGAAGCCGTGACGCCATAAACCTTGAAGAAACTGATTAGAACATGACAGAAAATGATTGCGTTCGCCGGCGAAACCGGCAGGTTCAGTACAAATCATCAATATGGCAATGAAATGAATATCGACCGAAACGTAGGCCGGCCCCTACAATGTGGCTGTAGAAACAGAAAGGTGGGATGGAGATGGACCGAATTGCGGCTCGTGCCGGAGAGGGGCGACGCCTCCCAAAGTTGGAATCAAAAAAACGAAGTTATTTCATGCAGCTTGTATCAGATATCAAGAGAGAACAATTACTGTATCTGATGTTACTGCCCGGCGTCTTGTTTTTCGTTTTATTTAAGTACTTGCCTATGTTGGGCGTTGTGATCGCTTTCCAGGAATATCAGCCATTTGCGGGCATTTTGCATAGTCATTGGGTAGGCTTTAAGCATTTTCACCGTTTCTTCACGGATCCGGCATTTTGGCAGCTGTTTAAAAATACTTTGTTGCTCGCAGTGTACAACCTGCTCTTTTTCTTCCCTCTGCCGATCATTCTTTCGCTTTTGCTTAACGAAGTACGGAAGCAATTATTCAAACGCTTCGTTCAGACCGTCATTTATATTCCTCATTTCATATCTTGGGTCGTAGTGGCTGGCTTGACCTATACGATGTTGACGACAGAAGGCGGCATAGTCAACGAGGCGCTTGCGTCGCTGGGGGCAGACAAGATTAATTTCCTGCTCAGTACGGATTGGTTCCGCACGATTATTACGTCGCAAGCGATCTGGAAGGAAACAGGGTGGGGAACGATCATCTTCCTGGCTGCGCTTGCAGGTGTCGATCAGCAATTGTACGAGGCAGCTCGTATGGATGGAGCGGGTCGCTGGCACCAGCTTTGGCATGTTACGTTTCCCGCCATACGGACCACCATCATTTTATTGCTGATCTTGCGACTCGGCAGCTTTTTGGATACGGGCTTCGAGCAAATTTTCCTCATGCTGAACTCGGGTAACCGCGATGTCGGCGATGTGTTCGATACGTATGTCTACACCACAGGGCTTAAAAACGCACAGTTCAGCTACAGTACCGCGGTTGGCGTGTTTAAATCGGTGGTCAGTCTGATCCTCGTCATCTCTGCGAATGCGTTGGCCAAAAAAGTCGGAGAGGAAGGGGTGTATTAACATGCAGCAGCGTTCAATCGGAAGCAAAGTGTTCGACGTCACGAACCACACATTGCTTTTAATCGTCGGACTTGTGACCGTTTTGCCTTTTATATACGTCATATCGGGATCCCTGGTCAGTTCGCAAGAGCTGCTCACCAAAAAGATCGTGCTTTTTCCGACACGAATATCCTGGGATGCATATCAATACATTTTTGCCACACCCATCATTTACCGAAGTTTGTTGAATTCCATGTTTATTACTGTCGTCGGAACAGTTATAAATCTGGTGCTGACGACATTGATGGCGTATCCGCTTGCCAAAAAAACGCTTCGCGGACGCAGCAAACTGATGATGCTGATCGTTTTCACGATGCTGTTCAACGGCGGCATGATCCCGACCTATCTTGTCGTCAAGAGCATGGGATTGTTGGATACGTACTGGTCGCTATGGCTTCCTTCCGCGATTAGCGCGTTTAATTTGATCCTGCTCCGCAATTTTTTTCAGCAGCTTCCAGAGAGCCTGGAAGAATCGGCAAAAATAGACGGCTGCAACGATCTTCGGATTTTGTATAAAATCGTTGTTCCATTGTCGCTTCCAGCGATGGCAACCTTCGCTCTTTTTTATGCCGTTTATTACTGGAACTCGTATTTTACAGCCGTGTTGTACATTAACAAGTCCAGCCTGTGGCCCATTCAAGTTTGGCTCCAGCAGATCGTGCTCCTCTCCGCAGGCGGATTTTCCGACGCCAACGCATTATCTGAAGTCGTCGTACCTCCGGACAGTATCAAATATGCGGTTATTGTGGTTGCAGCCGTGCCCGTTTTGCTGCTATATCCGTTTCTCCAGAAGCATTTTACTAAAGGGGTTTTACTTGGTTCGGTAAAAGGATAGACCTGTCCATAATATGAATCAGGCAGGCTGTCATTTTATAAATATCAGATTATGGAGGGTTTTCGATGAAGAAGAGAAAGAAGCTTTACAATTGGAGAAAAGCGGGGGCGGCAGGCATTGCAACGGCCATTGTCATCGCATCATTATCCGCTTGCGGAGGAAATTCGGATAAAAAAGGTCAGGCAAGCAACAGCAGTCAACCGGAGCAGAATGTAAAATTCAGCATTATGGTGCCGTTTTTTGCCGCTCAACCGCCTGCGACAGACAGCTCCAATCCTGCATTCAAAGCGCTGGAAGATCTGACCGGCGCCCAGCTTGACGTTACCTTCGTTCCGGGCTCGGCATACGATGACAAGGTGAATGTGACACTTGCCTCCGGCAATTTGCCGCAAGCCCTCGTCGTGACCAACACCAAAAACTCCGCCGTTATTAACGCGATTCATTCCGGCGCCTTTTGGGAAGTCGGGCCGTACATTAAAGATTACGCGAATCTGCAAAAGTACTGGAAAGACCCGATCGCCAACAACATCTCCGTAGACGGCAAAATCTACGGTATCTACCGCGAACGCCCGGTAGCGCGTAAAGGGTTCCTTTTCCGTCAGGATTGGCTGGACAATCTTGGTCTGCAACAGCCCAAGACAGTCGATGATATTTATAATATCGCAAAAGCCTTTACATTGAACGATCCTGACAAGAACGGCAAAGACGATACGTTCGGAATGGCTTTGTCCTCCGACGGCCTGGCCAATGATACGATGATCGACCTCGTGACGGCGCTTGGAGGTTTTAACAAGTTTGGAATTAAGGACGGGAAAGTGACGCCTTATTTCATGACTTCGGAATATACGGAAGCGCTCAAGCTGCTTAAGAAAATGTACGATGAAAATTTGATTAACAAGGACTTCGGTGCAATCAAGGGAACCAAGGTGCGCGACTTTATTAACCAAGGCAAGGCAGGAATGGTCACCGGAAGTATCGATGACGCTAATTCTCAATTTACTTCCCTGTACAAGCTGATCCCTGACGCCAAGATTGACTTCGTGGCTGGGCTTGAAGGACCGAATGGCGTCAGACTGCCTGCTAACTCAGGCTACTACGGCCAGTTTATGTTCCCGAAATCGAGTGTGAAGACGGAAGCGGATTTGAAAAACATCTTGTCCTATTTTGACAAAGTACTGAACCCTGATGTAGAGAAATTGTTCGATTTCGGAGTAGAAGGCGTGCACCATAAGGTGGAGAACGGAAATCCCGTAATTTCGAACCAAGAATTGTATGGCAACCAAGTGGCCGATCTGGGACAGCTTCGTATTGCACCATCGGATTTGACATGGCCGACAGAAAACGATGTAATGAAAAAAGTAAAGCAAATGTATAAGGATCGAGCCCCGAATGCAGTGCCGAACATCACCGAGCCATTCCTATCGCCGACTCAGGCAGAGCGAGGAACCGATCTGGACACTTTCATTAACGATGCCAGCATTAAATTCATTATGGGCGCAATCGATGAGGCCGGGTTTACCAAAGCGACAGATGAGTGGCGCAAGCAAGGCGGCGATAAAATGATCGATGAGTACACGCAGGAGTATAATAACGTTCAGAGCAAATAACAGTTCATTCAACGGCATTCCTTCTTAAGGCGCCTTCCCGCCGGAACTTTCCGGACGGAAGGCGCTTTAAATCGTTATTCTTCACGCAGTTTGCGAAAAAGAAGCTGCATACGGCCAAGCAGGACCGTGCATTATAGACAAAGTTCGCGGAGGCTTAATCCATGAAAAAATATGCGTCGACATTTCTGTCGAAGCTTATCTGGTTCAGTTTGCTGCTCGGAACGTTCCCGGTTATCGTATTGGGTGCGTATTCCTATTACACAGCTTCCCATACTCTGCAGGCAAAAGTGTATGAAAGCAACCAGCAGCTTCTGCAGCAAACGGAATCGCAAATCGAGCAACTGCTGCGATTGGTCGACTATTCGGCCATTCAGTATATGAACCAGCCGCTTGTCATCAGTGCTTTGCGGGAAAACTTGCAAAGCGACGCAAGCGGCGTGGACACGGTAAGCGACCTTCTTAATGCCATTAGCAAACTGCAGAGCAGTCAACTTGTAGCCATGAGCACCCAACTGGTCAGTCTGGCAGGCAACTGGTCGGTCAGCGAGACGGGATTGTCGGCTCTCTCCGCAAACGATGTGAAGGATTATGATAAATGGGTGGAAGATCCAAGAACATCGTTCTGGTCCTCCGCGCCTTCCGGGATGCAGTTAGTCAAAAAAATTCCGACCTACGCCGCACATCCGACCGGGCTGCTTGTCATGACCATTCCGCTTTATGAGATCAACAAGTTAGTCGGAAGCGAGACAAAGCTTGGCCATGTGCTGATCATGGACGAATCGAAAAACGTTTTCGCGGGCAACGATAATACCTCTCTAGGCAAACGGTTTGACGAGCTTCCATTCGGAGGACAACTGGCAAACGTCACAGAAGAACATGGTTTCTATAGTGCACATATGGACAACGAGAGGGTCGGCGTCAGTTACCGCTTGTCGTCTTATAACGCCTGGGTGTATTTGTCCGTCGTTTCGATTGATGAGTTAAACAAAGAAACGCAGGATATTGGTTGGGTTACGTTGTTAATATGCGTAGGCATCTTAATGATCGCCTTATTTATTGCTTATTTGGGATCCCAAAAAATGTATAAACCCATTCGTCGTTTATACGATGTGATGCGGGACGCTACCGGTGTCGTTGGCGAGGCAGAGACCGCTAATGAATTTGAATTTATGAATGAGCGTTTTCATGGTCTTCTGCAGAGGGAGGATCGCCTTTTACAAGAAATGAAAGGGCAGTCCCTTCAGATGAAGGAGTACTTTGTTTTCAAGCTATTTCAAAGCGATATGTCTCGTGTCGAAATTTCAGACAAGGTGGCTATGTTCGGTCACCCGCTCAACTGGAGCGACATGTGCGTGATGGCGATTCAGATCGATACGCTTACTGGCACGCGATTCGAGGAGCAGGACCGGGATTTGCTCATGTTTGCCTTGAATAACATTGTTTCCGAACTGGTTGCCGCAGAAAGCCGGCTGCTTCCTGTCGTGATGGGCGATTCGCAAGTGACATTGCTGGGCCGGGCGTTATCCGGCGAGCAGCCGTTCAAAGCATATTTGGATTCGCTGGCGCAAGACATTATGAGCATGATCAACCGTTATTTGGAGCTCAAGATCAGTATCGGCTTCAGCCGCGTTTTTACCGATTTCAAGAGTATCCGAGAAGCGTACATGGAAGCTTTGACCGCGTTGAAATACCGAATGAAGCTCGGTGAGGAATCGATTCTGTTTATTGAAGAAGTGCAGCCGGAGCATAGTGTTCCGCAGCATTATCCTGCTGCGCTCGAGCAGCAGTTTCTTGACGCACTCAAACTGGCGGACCGGGACCAAACGGCAAGGCTGTTGTCGCAACTGATCGCCGCCATTGCCGCTGACGAAAGGACATATGAGGCCTATTTTATGTCTTTTGTTCGTCTGCTCCTTCAAATCTTGCAAACGATCAAAGACACCGGAGTTAATTCCGACACATTGTACACGTCCGAATCGGATTTGTTCAATCAACTGTTTAGCTTAAACACTGCCGGACAAGTGGAACTGTTTTTCGAAAAAACGGTCATTCGGCCACTGGTGCAGCATCTGGAACAGCGGCGCGACAAACAGTATCAAAGTATATCGAGCGAGATCATCCGTATCATTGAAACCGAATTTGACACCGATCTGACGTTGGAAGTATGCGCACGGCGCATGAACTACAGTCCCAACTACCTGACCAAAGTGTTCCGCAAGGAAACCGGCATTAATTTCAGCGATTATTTGTCGGAACAAAGGATGAGAATGGCGAAAAAGTGGTTGATTGAAACGGACATGAAAATAGGCGAAATCGCGGAAAAACTGAAATACAATACACCGGCGAACTTCATTCGGTATTTCCGCAAGCTGGAAGGCTGTACGCCCGGGCAATATAGAGAGAATTATTTAAACAAGGCATAGATCCGTATGCCAGTTTCCTTTCTCTGCACGAGTCATCGTATTGAAAATCGTATGGATTTTTTAATACATGTGTTTCTTTTTTTATTTATGGATAGGGAATACGATTTTATAATGAAAGCGTTTTAAAATATTAGGAAAGAAGGGAAGTAATAATGAAAAAAACGTCAAGGGTAAACAATTTGCGGGTATGCTTGTCTTTTGTTCTGGCTTGTTGTCTTCTCAACGGGTTGCCCTTGCAACCGCTTAAAGCAGCAACGATTGGCCCCGTTGTGCCGATTACAGTTAATGGAGAAAATTTCGTGAAGTCAGACGGAACGATTATGCATTTTTGGGGAATGAATGTAGCAGCGCTCTACCCGACACATACACAAGCAGACAAGCTTGCTTCTACGCTTGCCAAATATGAAATTAATCTTGTAAGGCTCCACCATAATTACCGTAACAGTTTGGATTGGAATCCCAATTCCCAAATAGGCGCATTAGTAACGTACGGTACGGATACCAGAACCCCGAACACGGAGGCATGGGATCGATATGACTATTTTAATTCAAAACTGCGGTCTGCTGGAATTTATGAGTCCGTGAGTTTGTTTGGAACCAGAAGATTTTTACCCGGCGATGTTGACATTCAAAGCACCAATTCGCAGGACCGTCAACAATGGATGGATGCAATTGTCGCCTTGAACAAAATGCCGAGCAATTTGGATCTTTATAAAATGCTTCCTATGATTGACGAACGCAGCGCACTATTAATGGAAGAGCAGGCAGCATACCTGTTGAACCATATAAACCCGTATACGGGAATTGCATATAAGAAAGATGCTCAGATTCTTAATCTTGAAATCATGAACGAGACATCATCGGAGTATGCGGTGAATAGCGGTAACCAGTTTGCAAGCTCAACTTACCCTGCTGTCTCCTACTTTAAAAATAAACTGCAAATCAAATGGGACGCTTATACTGCAGCCCACGGAGTCGTAACTTGTGACATCTATGCTCCTTCAACCGATGCACAGAAATATGCAAGGGGCGATTTCTTAAGGGAGTTAGACGAGAATTACTTTAATCGGATTAAAACTAAAGTAAGGAACCTTGGGAGCATTCAGCCACTAGTCTTCTCGAATCTCTGGAGAGGTGAAAGTTTTCAAAAGATGGAAAGCGAAGTTAACGATCTAATTGAAGATCATTTCTATATTGATCCACTAATCACAAGAGGGAGTAACGACTATATCAATCTCACCAACAGATCCGCCATTACAGGTAAGCCATTCTTAATTAGTGAATTGAATCAAAGCCAAACGGATGCTTCTATTAATGCCAATAAACAGTACCGCACCATGCTTGAAATAGCTACAAGCGCTTATAGCTCATATAATAACTGGAGCGGGGTCGAATGGTTTGCCTGGCTGCATGGAGATCGCAATCTTGATGCGAACGGTAATTCTACAATCGTACAAAGAACACCTAGCACAAATAGCAATATTATAGGGGAAATGCAGTCAGATGCCATGTTTATTGACCACCTACGTACCACTGGATTGATTGTAAAAAGAGGACTGGTAGGAAGGAGTGCAAGTCCCAAAGTCCTATACGTCGATGAACCTATGCATGCAAAAGACTATAATACCTTGATGAACCCCAAATATAGCATTATACCTGGATGGCAGAATGTTTACAGCATACGCAGGGCGTTCGGTGCGGTGCCTTCCTCACAGCTTACGGCAAACTTTATGGCAGCAACGCCTTCAAACCCATTAACAACAACAAACAATCAAATTATAAAGGATACGGTCCGAAAACAATTTACAGTTGCTGCTCCATACACAGAAGCATTCAGCGGTTATCTGGACGCAAATGCTCCGGCAGGATTGGCAAAGTTACAATTAACGGGAACAAGCGGCAGCTTTGCATCAGTAGTGGCAGTATCCAACACTGGAAATCCTCTAGCAACCACAAATTATATGTTCCTTAGTAGAACCGCTCTGGACGCAAGCAACAATGAAATTACCGGACCTGCAATCAAATTAAAAGGTGTTACGGCAGCTTCAGGTTCAAATGCATGGTACTATAAAATTACACGTCCAATTGAGCAGACGACTTGGACGAAGATTACCGAGACGCAACCTGGCGAGTTTAACCTCCCGGCAGGAACTTGGTACGAAATAGAACTAAGATATGGAAACGGAAGTTTTTAAAAGAAATCAGCTTTAATGAATAAAAAACGATAAACGTATATCATTCTTTTTAAACCACCATCAACTCACGATCCATAAACAGATCGTGGATGATGGTGGTTATTTCAATCAAATTGGTAATGACGAAGCCGCCGGGGAAAATCAGAAGCTGGAATTTCCGGCTAACGGACATGCCGGAAGCGGGGGATAGAAGTCCTATCCGCATAACATGCGAATGCTTCGTCACGAGACGCTGCCCCGGAACAGCTTCCGGTATTGCTGGGGAGAGATGCCCTGCCATTTCTTGAATATATGGCTGAAGTTGTGCAGATCGTCGTAGCCGACCAGGGCCCCGATCCGCTCGATTTTCTCGTCCGTCTCCAGCAGATAACGCTTGGCGGCCTGATGGCGCAGCTTCTGCACGAATTTCTGGGGAGACTCGCCGAACGATTGCTTGAACAGGCGGATAAAGTAATCTTCGCTGACGTTCAGCTGCCGAGCCAACGTCTTGTTCGTATGCGGCAGATGGAGATTGTGCTGCAGCTCCGCCTTCAGCTCGAGCAGCCGCTGCTGATAGGCGGTGACGCTCTGACTCTGCGGCTCCGGCGAGAGGCCGAGCAGTGCGGCGATAACGAGCTGCATATAACCGCGGCAGGCGAGCGAGGCGGCGGCGCGGCTGGCATGGAACGCCTCTGCGGCTTCCTCCATCCAGGACACGAGCTGCTGCGGAACCGAGCGGTAACGGCGGGCAAAAGCAAAGCTGCCGGCTGCAGTTACGGGCCAGCAGCAGATGCGATCCTCCCGCACATCCTCCTCCTTGATGACCAGCTCGTGTTCGAATGCGATCTCCAGCTCGTCGTACAGGTCGAAGTGGATGCCGAGCAGACGGGTGTCAGGCGCCCCTGCCAGCTCGATCCGGTGCTGCACGGCCGGCGGCAGCACGAGCAGATCCCCCGCGAACAAAGGAAGCGGGTACGCTTCGTCCTCAAAATGAGCCCGGATGCTGCCGGAGTAGACGTACATCAGCTCGCAGTCGTACAGGCGGCGATTGTAGCCCGGTGCAGGCGGGATGCGCTGATATTCGGCATAGTGCACGCTCGGGGCAAAGGCGCGGATATTCAAAGGTTTCGTATGGGGCTGTCTGAAGCCGGACGACATCGGAGTCCACCTCTTAATATAACGGAAATTCACAACTCAACTGCGAAGAACGACAAATACAAAGCCGCTATCCTCATGATAGCATACTCATGACAACAGAAATTCACAATATTGAAGGAGACATGGGTGCATGCAAGCTTCGTCTGGGAAAGTCCGCCTCGGCGTCATCGGACTGGGACAACGGGGAAAAAGCCTGTTTAGCCTGCTTCAGGAGATGGATGGCGTCGAGGTCGTAGCGGTCAGCGACCTGTATGAGGATCGGCTGCGGCAGGCGGCTGAGGAATCGCAGAACGCTGCGAGGCCGGTTCCCGCACTGTACCGGGATTATAAAGCACTGCTGGCGCAGGCCGACATCCAGGCCGTCATCGTGGCATCTTCCTGGACCAGCCATGCGGAGATCGCCATTGCGGCCATGAGAGCCGGAAAGTATGTCGGCTCCGAAGTCGGAGGCGCCGCCTCGATCGAGGAGTGCTGGGAGCTGGTACGGACCTCGGAAGCGACCGGCATGCCGTGCATGCTGCTGGAAAATTGCTGCTACGGACGCAACGAGATGGCTGTGCTGAACATGGTCAGGCAGGGGCTGTTCGGCGAGCTGATCCACTGCCGCGGCGGATATCTGCACGATCTGCGGGAGGAAGTGGCGACCGGTATCGAGAACCGGCACTACCGTATCCACAACTACCTGAACCGCAACGGCGATCTGTATCCGACGCACGGACTGGGCCTGCCCGCGGCTTGTCTGAACATTAACCGCGGCAACCGCATCGTGAGCGTCACCTCGATCGCGTCCAAGTCGCGAGGGATCAACGCATGGGCAAGCGAACATCTCGGACCGGCGCATACGGCCGCGCGTTCCCCGATCGAGCTCGGCGACATCGTCACGACGATGATGAAGTGCGCGCACGGCGAGACGATCCTGCTGACGCATGACACTTCCCTGCCGAGGCCCTATTCCCGAGGCGGCCAGATTCAAGGCACGAAGGGAATCTGGATGGAGGACGGCAACGCGATCTACATCGAGGAAGCCAGTCCGGCGCATGAGTGGGAATCGTTCGACAGCTACCTGGAACGGTACGAGCATCCGGTATGGCAGCGCTTTTTGAACGAAGGCGTCAAGGGCGGACATGGCGGCATGGATTACCTCGTATTGCGCGAGTTCGTGGACTGCGTGGCTGCCGGGACGCGCCCGCCGATCGATGTCTACGACATGGCGACCTGGATGGCGGTGACGGTGCTGTCCGAGCAGTCGGTCCATGCCGGCGGGGCGCCGGTCGCATTTCCGGACTTCACGAACGGCAAGTGGATCGAGCGCACGGAGCCGATGCTGGCGGGTACGTTTGAATAAATAACTTGACTCGACACGCCTGCAAAGGCGTGTTTTTCATTTATTTCCGTAATAATCGATGGATCGCCATATGGATCAAGGAAAAATCGCATGTTCGTCGATCCGGGAGTCCTGTACATTGAGGATGGGAGGGAAGAGAGAAGATGAACAACGCGCACTGGACGATCCATCATTCGGGCAACGACTATACGATCGCATTCGCGGCCGATGAACTGCGGCGGTACATGAGCCTGCTGCTGCTCGACTCACAAGTAGAGACCGGCGTCGCCGTCTATGCGAGTCGATCTGCCTTGCATACGATTTATTTAATGAAGATGCCGCCTGGCGGCCAAGCCTCCGAACAGCTCTCTATGTTCGACGACGAGATTCGGATTGAAATGACGGATAAGCAAGGAATGATCAGCGGCAGCAACTCGAGGAGCGTCCTGATTGCCGTCTACCGATATCTCAAAGAACAAGGCTTCCGCTGGCTTCGTCCGGGTCCGGACGGGGAATACGTCCCGACCCGGATCGCTGCGCCCAAGCCCGTATCGCTTCACGAGCGGCCGTCGTACCGGCATCGGGGAATCTGCATCGAAGGAGCGGTAAGCTACGATAATCTTCGCAATATGATCGATTGGATGCCGAAGGCCGGTTTCAACAGCTACTTCATCCAGTTCCGCGAAGCGTATACTTTTTTCGACCGCTGGTATTCGCATCTGCACAATCCGACGCTGCCGCCCGAGCCGTTCAGCGTCGGGCAGGCGCGCGAGCTCGTTCGCCGGGCGGAGAGCGAGATCCGCAAAAGAGGCCTGATCTATCATGCCGTCGGACACGGATGGACCTGCGAGCCTCTGGGCATTCCGGGCTTGTCCTGGAATCCGCAAGAGATCGACATCAAGCCGGAGATCAGGCGCTATCTGGCGGAAGTCGACGGCGAACGGGCGCTGTGGCAGAACATCGCCTTGAATACGAACCTCTGCTATTCCAACCCGGACGTTCAGGACATGATCGTGAAGGAAATCGTAGACTATGTGGCGCTGCGCTCCCATATTGACGTTTTGCATTTCTGGCTGGCCGATATGTTCAACAACCAATGCGAATGCGGCGATTGCAGCGAAGCGCTGCCTTCGGACTTCTACGTTGCCATGCTGAACGAGCTGGATCGCAGGCTTACGAATCAGGGTCTCGGCGTCAAGATCGTTTTCCTGATTTACTTCGAGCTGCTGTGGCCGCCGCTTGCGCAGCGAATCGCGTTTCCCGAGCGGTTCATCCTGATGTTTGCGCCGATCACGCGCACGTATACCCGGGCGTTTTCGGCGGACGGACCGCCGGCTCCGATTCCATCTTTTAACCGCAATCAGCTCACCTTCTCCAGCGGCGTCGAGGATAACCTCGCCTATTTACGGGCATGGCAGGACGTTTTTCAAGGCGACAGCTTCGACTTCGATTATCATGTATTCACCGATCACTTCAACGATCCGGGCAATTACGGCACGGCGCTGATTTTGCATGAGGACATCCGGAATTTGCGGTCCATCGGTCTGAACGGATATATGAGCTGTCAGGTGCAGCGGGCTTTTTTTCCGACCGGTCTGCTGATGCAGGTGCTCGGAGCGACGCTGTGGAATGCTAACCTCGATATCGACGAGATTGCCGACGATTATGATCGTCACGCATTCGGAGATGACGGCATCCTGTGCAAAAAATATTTGCGGCAACTGTCCGATTTGTTCCATCCGCCCTATCTGAGGGAAGAAGAGGAGAAAACGAATCCGGCGCTGGCGGAGAAATTCGCTAAAATTCCGGCGCTGACGGACAGCTTCAGGCCCATAATCGAGAGAAACCTTGCCGCAGATCTGCCTCCCGCACAGCAGAAATCGTGGGAATACTTGCAGATTCACGGCCCGTTCGCGGATCTTTTCTCGCAGACGTTGGCCGCAAAAGCGCGCGGCGACGAACCGGGCATGCACGAAGCTTGGCGGCGGCTAGAAGCATACTTGCAGCAAAACGAACCACGCATCCAGCCGGTATTCGACGTGTTCGAGTTCATCCATGAGATGAATACGATTCTGCTCGAGACCGCGAAGCCGGTTCAGCCCTAGTTCATATGGATTCTCATATAGATCGCGGAAAACTAATATTTCATCCCTGCTTCGTCCCGCCTAAACTAAAAACAAGCACAACGAAAGATACAATCGAAGCTATTGGGGGATGGAGCCATGAAAAAAGCGACCTGCACACTGGCTGCCGCCGTGCTGCTGACGTCGTTCGCGCTGGCGGGCTGCTCGGGCAAGGACGGCGGCAACAACGGCAACGCCGCAGCATCGCCGCAATCGTCTCAGTCGTCAACCGCAACATCTGATGCAAGCGCTTCAACGAGTTCGAGCCCGGCCGCGGACAATACGGACCCGCTGGGCAAGTACGATCCGCCGATCAAGCTGACCGCGGTCAATACGCTGATTGCGGGCAACGCCAAGTTTCTGCCCGGCGAATCGCCGAGCAACAATATCTGGATCAAGACGTACGCGGAGGAGCTCGGCATCGACGTCAACGTGCTGTGGGGCAGCGACAGCGTCGACAAGCTGACGCTGATGGTCGCTTCCGGCGACCTGCCCGACCTGTTCGCCCTCCCCGGCGATTCGCCGATGTTCGATCAGCTCGTCGATCAAGGACAGCTGGAGGATCTGACGGACGTGTACGACAAGTACGCATCGCCGCTCGTCAAAGACTTGATGACGCGCGACGGCGGACGGACGCTGGAAGGCAGCAAGCGGAACGGAAAAATCTACTCCATTCCCCGCTGGCACGACCCGATCGACGCTTCGCTCGTGCTGTGGGTCCGCGAAGACTGGCGCACGAAGCTGGGCCTGCCCGAGCCGAAGACGATGGACGATATCAAGGCGATCGCGACCGCGTTCGCAACCCAGGACCCGGACGGCAACAAGAAGGCCGATACGACCGGCCTGTACGTGTCGGGAGACGGCACGGAGCCGGACGGCTACTACAACCTGGACCCGGTCTTCTACGGTTTCCATGCCTACCCGAATTCATGGGTGGAGGACGCGAGCGGCAAGCTCGTCTACGGCAAAGCCCAGGCGGACGTCATGAAGTCTGCGCTGAAGCTGCTCCAGGAGATGTACAAAGACAAGCTGATTCCGAAGGACTTCGCGCTGAAAAAGGGCGAGCAGCTGGAGGAAGACACCGCGCAAGGCAAGTACGGCTTGATCTACGGCGAGTATTACTTCCCCGATTACCCGCTGCGCAGTCTCAAGCAGGCGGACCCGAAGGCGGATTGGAAGGCGTATTCGATCGTATCCGCCGACGCCGAGCCCGCGATGATGCCGGTCCCCGGACTGGAGATTCTGAACCGGTTCGTCGCCAAGAAAGGCACGGCGCATCCGGAAGCGATCATCAAGATGCTGAACCTGGCGACCGAGAAGCTGTACGGCCCGAACGCGGACTATGCCAAGTACAATATCGACGCCGCGACGAACCGCAGCATCTGGAAGTATACGGTCGTGCAGCAGCTGCTGCCGCGCCAGGAAGACAACAAGTACGTGAACATCAACAAGGCGCTGGAGACGAAGGATACATCGTCTCTGACGACGATCGAGAAGGACGCCTACGACAAGGTCGTCGACTATATGAATAACGGCACGATCGACAACTGGCCGTTCTTCGCCATGTACGGTCCGGGCGGATCGATCAGGCACCATCTGGAATACGAAAAGGAAGGCCGACTGCTCTACGACAAATTTACGGGCACGCCGACCCCCGCCATGACTGAATACAAGGATGCCCTCGACGTGCGCTTCAACGACGTGATGGTCAAGATCATCATGGGCGCGAGCGTGGACGATTACGACAAGTACGTGGAAGAATGGTACAAACAAGGCGGACAAAAAATGACCGACGAAGCGAACGCCTGGTATGCCGAAAATAAAAAATAAGTTTGCGGAATGAACCGGCGAGGCAAGGCGTGGCATTCATGCTTTGCCTCGATCCGTTTGCGGAGGTGACCGACATGAATCGCAGGATCGACATCAAGCGGAACTTTCCGCTGCACCTGATGCTGCTGCCGGGCGTCGCGCTCGTGCTCGTTTACAGCTATTGGCCGATGGCGGGCCTGGTGCTTGCTTTTCAGAAATTCAATATCGCCAGCTTCTCGCACGGCGGATACTTCGCATCTCCGTTCGTCGGCTTCGACAACTTCAAGTACGTGTTCGGCATGCCGGAATTCCCCCGCGTATTATGGAACACAATCTTCATCGCGTCGATGAAAATCGTGGCGGGCACGATCGCGCCGATTATGTTCGCCCTGCTGCTGAACGAGGTCGCCAAGATCTGGCTGAAGCGAATCGTTCAGACGGTTACTTACCTGCCTTACTTTCTGTCCTGGGTCATCCTGGGCGGCATCATCAGCGATATTCTCGCCTCCGACGGCCTCGTCAATCAGTTTCTGGCCTGGCTGCACCTTGAGCCCGTCTTTTTCATGGGCGACAACCGGGTGTTCCCGTACATGCTGGTCGCTACCGATCTGTGGAAGTCCACCGGGTTCAACACGATTATTTACCTGGCCGCTCTGACTGCGATCAATCCGTCCTTGTACGAGGCCGCCGTCATCGACGGCGCAAATCGCTGGAAGCAGACGCTGCACGTGACGCTGCCCGGCATGATGCCGATTATCGTGCTGCTCGGTACGCTTAGCCTGGGCGACATTCTCAACGCCGGCTTCGAGCAGATCTTCGTGCTGTACAATCCGGTCGTATTCCAGAGCGGCGACATCATCGATACGTTCAATTATCGGATCGGGCTGCTGGGCGCCAAGTACGATATCGGCACGGCGATCGGACTGTTCAAATCGTGCGTGTCGCTCGTGATGGTATCCGTGTCGTACGCACTGGCTTCAAAATTTGCCAATTATCGAATCTTCTAAGCGAACGAAGGTGCAGCGCATGCCGATAAAAAGATCAGCCGGAAAAGTAACGTTCGACTATTTAAATATGACTATACTGTTGGCCGTATCCTTGCTATGCTTATTCCCGTATATTCATATTCTGGCCGTGTCGCTCAGTTCGAGCGCGGCCGTGGCCGAAGGGAAAGTATCGTTCTGGCCGGCCGACTTTACGATCAATTCCTACAGCTTTGTTGTAAGCGGTTCCCAATTCATGAAGGCTTTCGGCATCTCGGTGCAGCGGGTGCTGCTCGGCGTCGTCATCTACATGGCCGTCACCGCGTTCACCGCGTATCCGTTGTCCAAGGAAGACCGCCGGTTTCGGTCGCGCACCGTTTACGTCTGGTTTTTTGTCGTCACGATGTTCGTCAGCGGCGGCTTGATCCCGACCTTTCTCGTCGTCCGGTCGACGGGACTCATCAACAGCATGTGGGCGCTCATTCTGCCGGGCGCCGTACAAATTTTCAACATCGTCATTTTGTTGAATTTTTTCCGGAACCTGCCCAAGGAGCTGGAGGAATGCGCGTTTTTGGACGGCGGGGGCCATTTGACGTATTTCCTGCGAATCGCGCTGCCGTTGTCCGTGCCAAGCCTGATGACGCTGACTTTGTTTACGATCGTGTATCACTGGAACGCCTGGTTCGACGGGCTCATCTATATTAACCGGCCGGACCATTACCCGCTTCAAACCTATATCCAGATGAACGTGATCGAGCCCGGGCGCCGGGTGAGGGATATTACCGATCTGGATGTCCTCAAGACCGTATCGCAGAGTACGCTGCGGGCCGCTGAAGTGCTCGTGACTTCGATTCCCGTCCTGCTCGCATATCCGTTTATTCAGAAATATTTTATCGCGGGAATCACGCTCGGAAGCGTCAAAGAATAAACATCCGGTCCGGGAGGCGCGCGGCATGCACAAGATCCTAGTCGTGGACGATCAGAAAATCGAGAGAACGGGCATCCAATTTCTTATCCGCGAATATCGTCTCGATCTGGAAGTCGTCGAGGCCGAAAACGGAGAAGCGGCGCTGGACTATATCCGCCATCACGATCTGGACATTTTGTTTACGGATATTCGCATGCCCTTCATGGATGGCCTGTCCCTGGCCGAACAGACCCGCAGGCTCAAGCCGGATGTCAAGATCGTCATTTTCAGCGCTTACGGCGAGTTCGAGTACGCCAAAAAAGCGATGGAGCTGCACGTGCACCACTATGTCCTGAAGCCGGTGCAGGATCAGGAGTTCTTGAATGCGATGCGCAGCGTCCTCGAGCTGTGCGAGAAGGAAAAGCAAGCGCAAGCGCGCACGCTTCGTCTGATGGCCGACTACCGCAACGCATTAATGCGCAGCGAGGCGGAGCCGGCGCAGACGTCTGCATCTGCAGGGCAGGCGCTGCCGTCGGAGGAGGCGGAGGACCCGCTTGCGTTGCCGCCGGAGGCGGCGGCGCTGAATCTCAAGCTGCCTGACGGCGGGATCAGCAAAGCGGTCCTGCTCGCGATCCGCTTCATTCACGAGAATTATATGAAGCCGATCGGCGTGGAGGCGGTGGCGGCCGAGGTGTATTTGTCCGCAGACTATTTGAACAGCCAGTTCAAGGAGCAGACAGGCTACAGCCTGATGAAATATATTACCGCCTGCAGGCTGAAAAAGGCGGAGGCGCTGCTCAAGCACACGAATCGCAAAATCGCCGATATCGGCAAAAGCGTCGGCTACCAGGATACGTCGTATTTTTGCATGATCTTCAGAAACGGGTACGGAGAAAGTCCGGCCAAATACCGCGAAAAGGTCGAATAGCATGAAGCCGTTTATGCGATTTTTCAAAAGTTTGCGTTTCAAGCATAAACTGTTTCTCTCCTATTCGCTTGTCGTCATCATTCCGATCCTGATTCTGGGCCTCTACTCGTTCGAGCGATCCAAGTTCGCGCTCGAGGTGCAGGTGGAAAACAAGTGGCGCATCGCGCTCACGCAATCGGCCGGCAACATTGACGGCAAGCTCAGACAGGTCGAGAACGTGGCCGACTTTATCGGCATTAACAAGCGGATTCAGCAAATTTTGAAAAACCAATATTCGGATTTGTATGCGCTGTACGACGATATGACGCATTATCTGGGACCGACGCTGTCGGAGATTATGTATTTGAACGGCGACATCAGCAAGATCGTTATTTACGGCAGCAACGACATTCCCGAGTTCGGCCAGTTTACCCGCTCCAGCGCTCGCGTCAGCGATACGTCCTGGTACAAACAAGCGCGTACCAAACCCGCTTTGTTTGACGATGAAGAGCGGATTTTTGCCGTCCGCAAAATTGTAAACATTAACAACAACACATCGGATCTGGGCGTCCTCTATGTGGAGATCGACCGCGGCAAGCTGTTCCAGGGGCTGGCCGAGCCGCTCGCGGACCAATACGGACTCGTCGTGCTGGACAAAAACAATCATGTCCTCTACACGCACAATACGTTCAGCGATCCCGACAACGCGCTGGATAGCGGCGTACTGCCGGAGCGGCCCGCGCGCAAGCTGAAGATCGGCGGCGAGACCTATCGCATCATCCGCATCGACATGCCGGAAGCGGGCTGGTCGATTTTCTTTTACACGCCGCAGCGGCTGATGCCGGTGCATCAGCGCGACATCATCGAAGCGACCGTGCTCATCGCCGGCATCTGCCTGCTCGTGCTCGTACTGATGATCTGGCTGTTCTCGCGTACCTTCGTCAAGCGAATCGAATGGCTGAACAAGATGATGCTGCGGGTGCAGAACGGCGACCTCCAGGTTGAGGTGTCCAGCGATTCGTCGGACGAGGTCGGGGAGCTTATCAACCGGTTCAGAGTCATGCTCAAGCGGATCAATAACCTGATCGAGCATGTGTACCGCAGCGAGATCACGCAGAAGGAAGCGGAGTTCAAGGCGCTGCAAGCCCAGATCAATCCGCATTTTCTGTACAATGCGCTGTCCCTGATCAACTGGAAGGCGAAGATGATCCATGCCAAAGATATCAGCGAGATCGCCGGCTCCATATCCAGATTTTATCGGACGACGCTGAACAGCGGCAGGAACGTCATCACGATCCGGGACGAAATACAAAATACGCAATCCTATCTGGAAATTCAGAGCGTCATGCACGACGAGGGCTTCGACGTAATCTATGACCTCGCGGAGGAAATCTACGATTACGATATGATCAAGCTGATCCTGCAGCCGATTGTCGAAAACGCGATCCATCATGGCATCGAGAGAAAGAAGGAAGGCCGCGGACTGATTATCGTAGCCGGTCATGCGACGGACGATATGATCGAGTTCCGGGTGACGGACAACGGGCCCGGCATGGAGCAGGACGTGATCGACGGCATCTTCGTCAAGCAGTCCGTCGGGTACGGGCTGTTGAACGTCCACAACAGATTAAGGCTGTTTTTCGGCAATAGCTACGGCATCAGCATCGAGAGCGAGATCGGGGAGGGGACGGTCGTGACGCTGCGGCTGCCCAAATTCAACAACAATGCGGCCGATCACGGACAGCCGATACGGAGGCAAGAGGATGAAAAGGATTAAAATCGGAGTCGTAGGACTCAACTTCGGCGCTGCGATGGTCGCGGAGCTGGCGTCTCAAGCCGGTGCGGCTTTGTTCGAGCTGGCCGGCGTATGCGACCTCAATGCCGCCAAAGCCGCAAGCTATGCGGAAAAATACGGGGTACGGGCTTACCGGAATCTCGACGAGCTGCTCGGAGACGACGAGATCCGCGCCATCGGCTTGTTCACACCGCCCGTCGGGCGCGCCGCCCTGATCGACAGGATCATGACCGCGGGCAAAGACGTGATGACGACCAAGCCGTTCGAGCGGGATGCGGAGCAGGGCCTGGAAGTGCTGCGGAAAGCGGAGCGTCTCGGGAGAGTCGTGCATCTGAATTCGCCCGCACCCCTGCTGTCGGGCGAGCTGGAGCTGCTGAAGCAATGGCATGAACGATTCGATCTGGGGCGGCCCGTCGCCTGCCGGGCGGACGTATGGTGCGATTATCGCGAGACGTATACGGGGAGCTGGTACGACGATCCTGAGCTATGTCCCGTCGCACCCATCTATCGGATCGGCATTTATTTAATCAACGACATCGTCAGACTGTTCGGCGAGGCGGAGCAGGTGCAGGTGATGCACTCGCGGCTGTTCACCGGACGCCCCACGCCGGACAATGCCCAGCTCGGCATCCGCTTCAAGAACGGCGCGCTCGCCAATATTTTCGCTTCCTTCTGCATTGACGACGGACAGGCTTACAAATATGCGCTGACCGTCCAGTACGAGCGGGGGACCGTCTATCGCAATATCGGCCCCAAGCCGTTCGACGAGAGCGGGGCCGGCGCCGGGAGCGCGATGACGCTCGTCACGCAGGACGCGGACGGGCGCATGTACGTAGAGGAGGCGGCGCTGCCGGGCGCCGTCGGACAATATCAATGGGAAGCGTTCTACCGCGCGATCCGGGGAGAGCGTCTGGAAGGGGCCGTTGCGCCGGAGGAGATCGCTGCGGGTCTGAGCATCATTAACGCGATGAGCAGAGCGGAGCAATCGGGGCGGACGGAGGCGGTATAAGCCGAACGCTGCTGCAATTTGCCGTATATCCGATGAATTGTCATACGGATCGGGGAAATCTCATATATCGTTTTTTCCGCAGCGTCCCTTACACTGATGGCGTGAGACGAAGGGCCGTGCGTCGACTCCGGACAGCCCCGCGCTCCCATATTCCATATAAAGGAGAGTGCAATAATGTTAACGGCATTCAGTTCGGATCGGCATGGAAAAAGCAAGCGCAGCATACCGTTTTTCCTGGCGGCGGTTCTGGTTATGACGCTTCTGTTCTCACTGCTGGCCGGCACGGTTGAAGTGCCCCGCTCCGAGGCATCGCCGGTCGTACCGGCATTTCCGGGTGCGCAGGGCGGCGGGGCCATCTCTACGGGCGGCCGCGGCGGCACGATCATCAAGGTGACCAATCTCAACGATTCCGGTCCGGGCAGCCTGCGGGCATGCGCCACCGCCACGGGGACGCGCACCTGCGTCTTTACGGTCGGAGGCACAATCAATCTGCAGAGCACGATTCTGATCACGAATCCGAATCTGACGATCGCGGGTCAGACGGCTCCGGGCGGCGGCATTCTGCTCAAGGGCACCGCCATGTCGACCAATATGCTGATGGTCGGCGTCGTCGGTCAGGACGCCAACGTCGTCATCCGCTATTTGCGCCTCCGCAAAGGCTACAATCCTAACGGCGACGACAGCGGTGGCGCGATCGAGATTTTCAACGGCAACAATATTATTCTGGACCATCTGTCCGTCAGCTGGAATCAGGACGAAGGCATCGGCGTCTGGAAGAGCGTCGATATCTCCACCAAAAACGTAACCAGCTCGTACAACATCATGGCCGAAGGACTGTACCCGCACTCCACGGGCCTGCTGGCAGGCGGAGAGGGCGGGCAGGACAACGAGACCGATATCGACATGCACCACAACCTGATCATGAACGACACGCACCGCAACCCGCTGCTCAAGACGAAGTCGAGCCGGATCGTCAACAACATCACGTACAACCAGAGCTTCTATCTGGCCCAGGTCGGCGGCGGCATCTCGGCGGACTTCATCGGCAACAAGTACAAGAAGGGTCCGCTCTACGGCGTCACCACGTACGAATCCAACTTCTACCCGCACGAGATTCAGGCGTTCCCGCAGGCGGTGCCTTACGACAACAATACCGCGCACGGCGATCCGTCCATCTACTTGTCCGGCAATATCGGCTGGAACCAGACCAGTCCTACCGGCAACCAGTGGCTGTTGACGAGCAAGATTGCGGGCGAGAACGAGACGGAGACCGGCGCGGCCATCCCGGCGTCCTGGAAGCGGACGACCCCGCTGGCGAACACGACGTATCCGATCGTCGCGGAGCCTGTCGGCAATATCGAGAGCAGCATCCTGCCGACGGTAGGGGCGTCGCAGCGCATCTCCTGCGAAGGCGCATGGGTCACGGCCAGAGACAGCGTCGACACCCGTCTCGTGAATCAATACCAGACGAATACCGGCATCAACTTCGTCATCACGAACGAGAGCCAGGTCGGCGGCTATCCGACGATCGCAGGCGGCACGGCCTGCACGGATACCGACAACGACGGCATGCCGGACGTATGGGAGATGGGCAACTTCGGCAATCTCAGCCAGACGAGCAGCGGAGATTACAACAATGACGGCTATACGAATATCGAGGAGTACTTCAACGGCACCGCTCCGGTCACGACCCCGCTGCTCACCAACATGACGGTGAACGACACGGCCAATGCGGCGAACTGGTCGATCCGTACCAATATTCACGGCGGCGACCTGGTCTACGGCGACCGCACCACACTGTTCACGTCGGTGCCTGCCGCCGTGAACGGCAGCGACTGGATTCGTCCGGCCAACGACTCCAAGGTATACACGGGGACGACGCTCGTCAGCTTCAAGGTGACGGCCGCGAGCGACGTCTACGTCGCCCACAACGATGCCATCGCGACCAAGCCGTCCTGGATGTCGTCGTGGACCGACTCGGGGCTGAACGTGACGAGCGACGCCGGGCTCACCTACAGCCTGTACAAAAAAAGCTTTGCCGCCAATGCCACCGTATCGCTCGGCAACAACGGCGACGCCTCGGGACCGAGCACATACTTTGTAATCGCCAAACGTATTTGACCGATTGCAGCAGCACCGATAAAGCAGCTTTCCGCCCGGTTCGATCCGGGTGGGAGGCTGCTTTTTATAACTTCGTGAGACAATTCAATGCTACAAAGCCTGCATCCGTGCAGGCTTTGTAGCAGATCCGATGAGCCCAAGCGCAAAAGCCTGCAAATTAGCAGTTATTTAGCCGCAAAGTCCGAATTCTCAAAAGAATAGAGGCTAAAGCCTGCAGATTCGCATCTTTTATCGGGCAACACATGCGATGGAAAGGAAAAAGATGTATATCCGCAGGTATTCGCTTGTACTGCCTCAAATA
Source organism: Cohnella sp. 56 (assembly GCF_037963805.1). NCBI lineage: Bacteria > Bacillati > Bacillota > Bacilli > Caryophanales > Paenibacillaceae > Cohnella > Cohnella sp. 56. The sequence continues at coordinate 129,219 of NZ_JAZDQE010000012.1, forward strand.
AGGCGCAGTTCGGGAAAGCCAGTTCTGCTGCGAGCAAAAAGCTCCGGGAGAACTGGCATATTCTTTTTTTTTGGCCTACAACGACAGAATCACACCAGAACGGTTGACACCGTTCCCACTCTCCAACTATAATGAAAACGCATTAGAAAAACGATTACGTAAACGATTTTCTGGGAGTGAAAGACATGCGGGCAGGAATCAAGCAAGTGGCGAAGCTGGCCGAGGTGTCGACCGCTACCGTGTCGCACGTCATTAACAATACGCGATTCGTGTCGCTGGAGACCAAGGAAAAGGTGTTCCGCGCTATGGAGCAGCTTGACTTCCGGCCGAACGCCGTCGCGCAGAGCCTGCGGAGCCAGCGCTCCAATACGATCGGCCTGATCGTGCCGATGCTGCCGTCGGACACCTCGAACTTCTTTTTTATGACGATCGCCCAAGGCATTCAGAAGACGCTGAAGCGTCACGGCTACCATATGCTGCTCAGCAACAACTCGACCGAGGAGCTCGAAGAAGAGATCGAGCAGATCAAATTGTTCAACGCCAAGCAGATCGACGGCTTGATCATTGCCTCGATTGCCGAGGATGTGGGTCATCTCAATGAGATCGTGGGACGCAAATATCCCGTCGTCTTCATCGACCGTCAGCCCGATGGCTACAAGGGCGATTATATTTTGTCCGACGGCTTCGGCGCCACCTTGCAGGCTTTGCGCCTGCTGCTCGACAAAGGCCACAAGCGTGTCGGCTTCCTGACCGGATCGCTCGGTATTACGACGAGCATGGAACGGCTCGAGGGCTACAAGAAGGCGCTCGAGGAGCGGGGCATTCCGTTCGACCCGGCGCTTGTCCGGGAGACGAACGCGAGCTTCGAGAACGGTCATCAAGCTGTGCAGGAATTGCTGGAGACGCCCGATATGACCGCGCTGTTCGTGGCGAACAATGTGCTCACGATGGGCGCCATGAGTTATCTTCAGGAGCGGCGTATCCGAATTCCGCAGGATCTGGCCGTCATCGGGTACGACGATTACGATTGGACCAAGATTACGACGCCGCCGCTGACGGTCATCCGACAGCCCAGCTTCGAACTGGGCGAGCGGGCGGCCGAGGTGATGCTAAGACGGATCGAAGAGGGCTTCGACAAGGACGAGGAGCCGCAGGCCTACCGCCTGCCGGCAGAGCTGGTCGTCAGAGATTCTTGTTAAAGGGGAGTTCTCCCTTTTTTACAGTTTCATAAAAACGTTTACGTAAACGTTTATACAGAAAATGGCGGGAGGTTAAACAAAAATGTTCAGAAACAAACAGGAGCAAGTATCCGCCAATGGCAGCCGCCGCTTGAAAAGCGTCAGAACGAACTACGAGCTGTATTTGCTGATTTTGTTTCCGGTCGCGTATTTTGTCGTTTTTAAGTACTGGCCGATGTACGGCGTGCAGATCGCCTTCAAGGATTTTTCCGCGTCCAAGGGGATCTGGGGCAGTCCATGGGTCGGCTTCGACCACTTTCAGCGCTTTTTCGACGCCTACAACTTCTGGCAGATTATCCGCAACACGGTGTATCTGAGCGGCTTGAATCTCGCCATCGCATTTCCGATCCCGATCATCGTGGCGCTCATGCTCAATCAGCTCCGGCAGCAGCGGCTGAAGCGGTTTATCCAGACGACAATCTACGCGCCTTACTTCATCTCGACGATCGTGCTCGTCGGCATGCTCTACGTCTTTCTCTCTCCCTCGAGCGGGCTCGTGAACAACGTCATCAAGATGTTCGGCGGGGAGCCGATCCTGTTCGCCGGCGAGTCCGCCTGGTTCAGGCCGATGTACATCTTCTCCTCGGTCTGGCAGGAGACCGGCTTCGCTTCGATCGTCTATCTGGCCGCGCTCGCGGGCATCGATCCGCATCTGCACGAAGCGGCCGTCGTGGACGGCGCCAGCAAATGGAAGCGTATCCGGCATATCGATCTGCCGGGCATCGCGCCGACGATCGTCGTGCTGTTCATTCTGGCTGTCGGCAACCTGATGAACGTCGGCTTCGAGAAGGCGTTCCTGCTGCAGAAGGATCTGAACGTGGACGTCTCCGAGATCATTCCGACCTATGTTTACAAGATCGGCATTCAGCGCGCGCAGTACAGCTTCTCGGCCGCCATCGGACTGTTCAACGCCGCGATCAATCTGATCCTGCTCTACATCGTGAACAAATCTGCCAAAAAAATAAGCGGGAACGGGTTGTTCTAGCAAAGGAGGCCTCTATGCTCAATCGAAGAACGAAATCCGACGTTTGGTTCGATCTGATCAATTATATTTTCCTCGGCGGCTTCACGCTGATGATTTTGTACCCGCTCTACTTCGTCGTCATCGCTTCGATCAGCAGCCCGGACCGGATATTTTCGGGAGATGTCTGGTTCTGGCCGCGCGATATCACGTTCGACGGCTACCGCCGCATTTTCCGCGACCCGGCGATCTGGCTCGGCTACCGCAATTCGATTGTGTACGCCGCGATCAGCGCGTTCATCAGCACGGCGCTCGTCATTATGGCGGCTTATCCGCTGTCGCGGAAGGACTTTTTCGGACGCAGCGGTTTTATGGCCTTTTTTCTGGTCACGCTGTTTTTCAACGGCGGCATCATCCCCACCTATCTGATGATGAAGGACATCCATCTGATCGACTCGATGTGGGCGGTTATTTTGCCGTCGGCCGTGGACGCCTTTTTGATCATTATCGCCAAAACCTTTTTCCAGGAGCTGCCCGACGAGCTGCGCGAGGCCGCCGCGATCGACGGTGCCCGCAATATGCGGTACTTGACGAGTATCGTGCTGCCGGTATCCAAGCCGATCATCGCCGTGCTCGTACTGTTCGCGGTCGTGCGGCAGTGGAACGGATTTTTCGATGCGCTGATCTATCTGAGCGACGGGCACAAGTTCCCGCTGCAGCTCGTGCTCCGCAACATCCTGATTCAGAGCCAGCCGTCGGGCAATCTGGTGAACGACGTCGATACGCTGCTGGCCAAGCAGCGCGTGACCGAGCTGATCAAGTTCGGCGTCATCATCGTCGCCGCGCTGCCGCTGCTCGTGCTGTACCCGTTCCTGCAGCGGTACTTCGTCAAGGGCGTCATGGTCGGTTCCGTCAAGGGGTGAGGTTGCGATACGACCATTTAAGGAGGTGAGGGACGCATATCCGGCAGGTCGCAGTTCCGGCATCACATATGAAAAGGGAATATATCCATGGGAGGGTTATACGAAAATGAAAAAAAGCACAGCCGTATTAACGACCTTCGCACTGACTTCGGCCTTGTGGCTGAGCGGCTGCTCCGGCGACAACAATGGCGCGGACTCAAGCTCCGCGGCGACCGGATCGGCGTCCGGCGGCGCGCAGGCTTTCCCGCTGCAGGAGCGGGTGACGCTCAAAGCCGTCACACAGCGGCCGGCGCTCGCGCCGAGCGACTTCAACGAGATGGAGATGGCCAAGAAGCTCGAGACGGCGACGAACGTGCATATTGAATGGGATACGATTGTGGACACCGATTATCAGGAGAAGAAAAACCTGCTCATCACGAGCGGCAGCCTGCCGGACTTCTTCTTGAACTCGGGCTTCTCCGACTCCGATCTGATCAAGTACGGCAAGGACGGCACGATTCTGCCCCTCAACGACTACATCGACAAATATATGCCGAACCTGAAAGCGCTCTTCGATAAGCGCCCCGACATCAAGGCGCTGGTCACCGCGCCGGACGGCAATATTTATTCGCTGCCGGTCGGCGAGGAGCTGGGCTCCGGACAAGAGGAGATCGGCGCGAACCCGGACTTTCTGTACATCAACCAGGATTGGCTGACCAAGCTGAACCTGCAGATGCCGACGACGCTGGAGGAGTACCACAAGGTGCTGCAGGCGTTCAAGACGCAGGACCCGAACGGCAACAAAAAGGCGGACGAAATCCCGCTCTCGTTCATGAACGCCTTCTGGACGGGCGATATCGGCTACCTGTTCGGCGCGTTCGGCGTACCGGACAAGACGTACCAGCCGGGGAGCAACGCCTTCGCCGAGCATCTGAACGTCGACGGCGGCAAGGTATCGTACGCGGCCGTGCAGGACGGCTACAAGCAAGCGCTCGCTTATTTCCACGGGTGGGTCAAGGAAGGGCTGATCGACAAGGAGTCGCTCACGCAGGACGTCACCCAGTACTTCGCCAAAGGCAAAAACGAACCCGAGATTATGGGCTCGTTCCTGTGGTGGGATCACACCGACGTCGTCGCCGACCGCGACGCGCACTATCCGATCGTCCCGCCGTTCAAGGACATGATCGTCAAGTGGAACAGCGGGTCCGCGCTCGGACGCGGCGGCGCGGTCATCACCAAGGACAACAAGCATCCGGAGATTACCGCGCAGTGGCTCGACAATCTGTATGAGCCGCATACGGCCGCCGAAGTCCGCTGGGGACCCGAAGGCGTCTGGTTCGACAAAGACGCGAGCGGCAAGCTCGTGCAGAAGACCGATCTCGCCAACCCCGGCGAATTCCGCCAGAAGGTCGCGCTCGGCGGCGCCGGCGTCATCACGGGCGACGACTTCAAGACGGTTGTCGCGCCGGAGGCGCGCGCCCAGCAGCGCATGGACGACATCAAAAATATTTTCGTGCCGCAAATGCAGAAGGAAAAGTACCCGAACATCTTCTTCACGGACGCGGAGCTGGCCACGATCGACAGCATCAAGCCCGAGCTGCAAACCTACACCAACTCGATGCGCGCCAAGTTCCTGCTGAACGGCGTCACGGACGGCGATTGGGACGACTATGTGTCCAAGCTCAAAAAGATGGGGCTCGAAGATTTGCTGAAGGTGTATCAGGACGGCTATGACCGCTATGTAGCCGCGCAAAAATAAGGCTCGATCCAAGCGAAGGCGCCAAGCCGGAACGGCCGCAAGCCGCCGCTCCGGCTTGGGCCGTATCGGGGATCGGGGCAAGGGAGCATAGGCGAGATGACAACATCTTCAACTTTACAGGCGGCGGACATGATCGCTGCGTGGACGTTCGACGAGACGGAGGGAAATCTGACGCGCGAGCTTGTGTCGGGCGAGCGGGACACGATCGAATTCGCGCTGTCGAAGGGCCGGTATCAGCCCGCGCAGGCGCCACGGCGCAAGCCCGGCATCGGCGGACAAGCGCTTGTGTTCGACGGCTACTCCACATACATCCGGAGACCGGCCGCGAAGCTTCGGCAGCCGCACGGCGGCCTGACGATCGCGGTGTGGGTCGCGCCCGGCCTGTACGATCTGTGCGCCGAAGGCCGGCCCTCCACAATCGTCAATCGGCATGATCGCGAGCGGGCCGAGGGCTATCTGCTCGGCATCGGGCGGCACGGCGCCTGGACGCTCCAGCTTGGGCTCGGGGGCGTCTGGACCGAGCTATGGTCGGACGCCGCGTCGGGCGTGCCGCTGCAGGTTTGGTCGCATCTGGCCGCCACGTTCGACGGCGAAGCCGGGCGCATGAGACTGTACCTGAACGGCGAGCCTGCGGGAGAGCGGGACGTGCCGGCCGGCTCCGTGCTGTCGCAGAGCGCGGCAGACCTGATGATCGGCCGCAACAATCAAGGGGCCATGCTGGCCGAAGCGTTCGTCATGAACCACTTCGACGGACGGATGGACGAGCTGTCGCTGCTGGACCGCGCATTGTCCGCCGAGGAGGTACGCGCCCTGTACCGCGAAGGGCTGGCGCGCTGCGGCGGAGCGGTCCCGGCGCTGTCGCCGGAAGATTTTATGCTGCCGCGGGGGATGTTCGCCCGCGATCGGCACCGTCCGCAATATCATGTGACGACACCCGGCCATTGGATGAACGAGCCGCATGCGCCCTTTTATTATGAAGGCCGCTATCATCTTTTCTATCAATACAATCCGAAGGGGCCGTTCTTCCACTACTTGCACTGGGGACATGCGGTCAGCGAGGACCTCGTGCATTGGCGCGACCTGCCGCCGGCGCTCCGGCCCGAGCCGGACATCGACCCGGACGGCGTATGGTCGGGCAGCGCGACCTTCGACGCGGCGGGCAAGCCGGTACTGTTCTACACTGCCGGCAACAATGCGCATCGTCCCAACCAGCAGATCGGCCTGGCGCGCAGCCACCCCGGGGAGGGCGACCCGGATCTGGTGCGATGGACCAAGCGCCCGGCGCCCGTGCTCGCCCTGGATCGCGGCGATGCCGTCGAAGCAGTCGACGGGATGCCGCTGGACGAGTTCAGGGACCCGTACGTCTGGCAGGAGGCTGGCCGGTGGGTCATGCTCGTCGGAGCCGGCCTCGAGGCGCGCGGCGGCACGGCGCTCGCCTACGTATCCGACGATCTGGAAAACTGGACGCCGCGGGGGCCTTTTTTCGAGAGCGATCCGCAGAAGTATCCGTTTCTCGGGACGGCCTGGGAGCTGCCGGTGCTGCTGCCGCTGCGCCGGGACGGCGAGGAGACCGGCAAGCATGTGTTCATCGTCAGCCCTTGGGGACCGGGAGCGCGGTCGGACATTTACTATTGGATCGGGCGCTACGACGCGGAGCGTATCCGGTTCGAACCGGATCACGAGGAGCCGCGGCTGATCGACTACGGGGACTTTCACTTCACCGGCCCGAGCGGGATGGTCGATCCGCGCACCGGCCGCTCGCTGCTGTTCACGATCGCGCAGGGCGAGCGCTCGCCCGAGATCGATTATGACTGCGGCTGGTCGCATGGCGCGGGCATGCCGGTGTCGCTGTCGCTGCTGGACGACGGCACGCTTGGCGTGGAGCCGATCGAGGAGACGGCCCTGCTGCGCGAGGAGACGCTGCTCGATATTCGGCAGACGACGGCCGCCGAAGCGAACCGGCTGCTCGCGAATATTCGCGGCGACATGCTGGAGATCGAGCTGACGCTGCGGGCCGCGGGCCGCTCTGCGCTCGCCGTCCGCCGCTCGCCCGACGGCGCGGAGGAGACGCTGCTCTATTGCGACCGCGACAGCGGGGAGATCGGCGCGGACCGCACCCGGTCCACGCTCGACCCTGATGAGCGGACGCGCGGTATCCAGTCGGGACCGCTCGCGCTCGGCGAAGAGCCGCTCCGGCTTCGCGTGCTGCTCGATCGTTCGCTGATCGAAGCGTACTTCAACGGGCGCCAGAGCGTCACGACCCGCACGTATCCTTCGCGGACGGATGCGGACCGACTGCTTCTATATGCGGAGGACGGCGCGGTCGTCGACAGATTGACCGTATGGCGGCTGGGCGGCGCGTATTCATAACGAGAGAAAAAGATAGGGTGGTGGAGGCATGCTGGACGTAATCGCGCTCGGCGAGATATTGATCGACTTCACGCCGGCGGGCCGCTCGGAGCAGGAGCAGCCGCTCTTTGAGCAAAATCCCGGCGGGGCGCCAGCCAACGTCCTGTGCGGCTTGGCCAAAATGGGGCGGCGGACCTCCTTCATCGGTGCGGCGGGAGACGATCCTTTGGGACATTTTCTCGTATCCGTGCTGGATCGGGCCGGTGTCGGCCGTTCCGGGCTTGCTTTAATGGAAGGCGTTCATACGACGATGGCCTTTGTTCATTTAAACGATCAAGGCGATCGGACGTTTCGGTTCGTCAGAGGCGCCGACACGCTGGTGTCGGGGGAAGGTGCGGAGCGGGAGCTCGCTGCAGGCTGCCGGATCTTCCACTTCGGCACGCTGTCGATGACGCATGACGCATCCGCCGGGGTGACGCTGGCTGCCGTGCGGCAGGCCCAGCAGACGGGAGCGCTCATCTCATTCGATCCCAATCTGCGGATATCGCTGTGGCATTCGCCGGACGAGGCGGGAGCGGCGATCCGCAAGGGTCTGCAAGTGGCGGACATCGTCAAGCTGTCCGAGGAGGAGCTGCGCTTCGCGGCGGGGACGGACGACGTGCGGGCAGGGGCCGAGCGGCTGCTGTCCGACTATGCGGCCATCCGTCTGATCCTCGTCACGCTCGGCGAACGAGGCTGCCTGCTGTGCACGCGCGGCGCATCCGCCCGCGTCCCGGGCTTCCGCGTGAATGCGATCGACACGACCGGCGCCGGCGACGCGTGCATGGCGGGGCTGCTGGATCGATTGTTGGACGGCGCGGCGCAGATCGAGTCGCTCGACGACCAGGACCTGGCGGGCATCGGCCGCTTCGCGAACGCGATGGGCGCGCTCGCGACGACGCGCCGGGGCGGGATTCCCGCGATGCCTGCGCTTCAAGAGATCGAAGACTTGCTGAACCATTCGGAGGACGATGCTTTGAACGACAAGTACAGACCGCATTTTCATTTTACGCCGCCGGCCCAATGGATGAACGATCCGAACGGCCTCGTTTATTTTGAAGGAGAATACCATCTGTTCTACCAGCATCATCCGCAAGACAGCGTGTGGGGACCGATGCACTGGGGACATGCGATCAGCCGCGACCTCATCCGCTGGGAGCATCAGCCTGTGGCGCTCGCGCCCGACGCGAACGGCATGATTTTCTCGGGCTGCGCGGTCGTGGACCGTCGCGATACATCCGGCTTGTTCGGCGGCGGCGCGGGGCTCGTGGCGATCTTCACCCATGCCGATACGTACCTCGAAGCGACGGCCGACGGCGGGGAGGCGGAGCGTCCGCGCCAGCGTCAGAGCGTCGCCTACAGCATGGACAAGGGCCGCTCATGGACGATGTATGCGGGCAATCCGGTGCTCGCCGACCCCGGCATCGCCGATTTTCGCGACCCGAAGGTGTTCTGGCACGAGCCGGACGGCCGCTGGGTGATGGTGATTGCGGCGGGGGACCATATTCGTTTTTATACGTCGCCGGATCTGTTGTCCTGGACCTACGCCAGCGCGTTCGGACATGACGCGGGCTGCCACGAAGGGGTATGGGAATGCCCGGATCTGTTCAGGATGCCCGTCGAAGGCGAGGAGGGCGCGGCGGACCGGTTCAAGTGGGTGCTGCTCGTCAGCATCGGGGACGGCCGGCCCGAGGGCTCCAAGACGCAGTACTTCCTGGGTACGTTCGACGGCACTTCCTTTGCCGGCGAAGGCGAGGAGCTCCTGTGGCTGGACGAAGGCCGGGACAATTACGCCGGCGTCACGTGGTCCGATGTGCCGGAGGCGGACGGCCGCCGGATTCTGATCGGCTGGATGAGCAACTGGAAATATGCGAACGCCACGCCGACCGAGGGCTGGCGAGGGGCGATGACGATCCCGCGCACGCTCACGCTCAAGGATAAGCCGGATGGCGTCCGGCTCTGTCAGCAGCCCGTCGCGGAGCTTGCGGCGCTGCGGGGCGAGGCGTCGATACGCGGCGGCATTGTGCTGGATTCGGCCATGTGGTCCGAAGAACAACTAACCGGCGACGCATACGAGATCGAAGCGGTGTTCGAGCCGCTGGGCGCCGGCGAATTCGGCTTCCGCGTCCGCCGGTCGGGCGACGGTGCCGAGGAGACGGTGATCGGCTATATTCCCGCCGAATCGCAGCTGTTCGTCGACCGCACGCGTTCCGGCGAAGCGGGCTTCAGCGAGGCCTTCCCCGTTCGCCACGGCGCCCTTCTCAGGCCGGAGGCGGACGGGACGGTGCGGATTCGCGTCCTCGTCGACCGGTGTTCCGTCGAGGCGTTCGGGGGAGACGGCGAGGCGGCGCTGACCGATCTGATCTATCCCGATCCAGAGAGCGTCGGACTGACGATTTATGCGGCCAAGGGAGCGGCCAAAGTGCGTTCGCTGCGTTTCTGCGCGCTGGGAGGCTGACGGTAGAACGCAGTCGCAGCAGCGCGCGACGCCGCCAACTATAAGAACGGATAATGCAGGCTAGAGGGACTGTTCTGCGCAGCTAAAGGCGGTAGGCGACATGCCGACCGCTTTTTTGAACATCTTAAAAAAGTACGAGGAATCGTAGTATCCCAGATAGAACGCGATGTCGGCGACGGTCATATCCGACTGCAGCAGCAGCTTGCGGGCTTCGGCCATGCGCAGGTCGTGCATGTACTTGATTGGCGTCAAGCCGTACGCTTCCTTGAACAGATGCGTTGCATAGCCGGGGGTGCGGTTGATGAGATCGGCGATCTGCGCGATCTGGAGCGGCTCCCGGTAATGGCTCAGCAGATAGTCGTGAATCGTCCGGGCGAATAGCAGCTTCATCGGCGTCAGCTCGGGTTTTTCCAGTTCCTCGGCCAGCATCCCGAGCAGCTCCTGCATGATGCCCGTACATATGATGGAACGATAGCGATTGCCGCCTCTCGTCGCTTCGAACAGTTTGCCGCACCGGCCGGCGATATACTGAAAGTTCGAAATTTTAAACTTGATAAAGCGCCGTTCGTCCAGGAAAGGTATGCCGGACGTTAGCTGCGGATCGGTTCGAAACAAAATCGTATATTTACGGTGCGTCCCCGTCCTTGCATTTTGCCCGCTCCTCGAGCTGCCTTGCGGGATAAACAAAAAATGTCCTTCCTCCCCGACATAGTCCGTCCCGTCAACCGTATAATGAACGCAGCCCTCGATGACCAGCACGAGAATATGGAAGGGCACTTCCTCCATCGCCGTTCGCCAATTCGGGATATGATTATCCCAGTTTACACTTAACAGATTTAACATCCGCGACCTTCCCTTCGAGCAGATGATTATGGAAATATACATGCCGGTGCGCATATGTACATGTACGGTGACAAGGGATTGGCCTATACTCTCTGTGAAGTAAGCGACTGCCGAAAAGGGAGCGAAAACATGAGAGTATTGCTGCTGGACCTGGATTCGATGCGCCCGGACCATCTGGGCTGCTACGGCTACGGCCGGGATACGTCGCCCAACATCGACCGCATCGCGGCGGAGGGCGTGCGCTTCACCAACTATTATACATCCGATGCGCCTTGTCTCCCATCGCGTACGGCGCTGATGACGGGACAGTTCGGCATCCACAACGGCGTCGTGGGCCATTCCGGCACGGCTGCGGACATCCGCTCCGAGGGCATCGGCCGCGGCTTCAGAGACAGGCTCGTCACGGACAGCATGCCCGCCTTGTTCAGACGCTCCGGCATGAAGACGGCGCTCATAAGCCCGTTCGGCGAGCGTCATTCGTCGTGGAACTTTTATGCGGGCTTTAACGAAATGTACAACACGGGCAAGGGAGGGATGGAATCCGCCGAGGAAGTGTCGCCGGTCGTGCTCGACTGGATCGAGCGCAACGGCGATCAGGACGACTGGATGCTGTACGTGAATTTCTGGGACCCGCATACGCCGTACCGCGCGCCCGAATCGCTCGGCAATCCGTTCGCGGGCGACCCGCTCCCCGCATGGATCACGGACGACGTATTGGCCGCGCATACCCGGAAGGTAGGACCGCATAGCGCCAGCGAGATCGGCATGTACGACAATCGCACATCGCCCGAATATCCCCGCCATCCGGGCGAGATCCGCAATCGGGACGAGCTGCGGCGCATGATTGACGGCTATGACTGCGGCGTCCGGCATATGGACGACCACATCGGCGCCATCTTCGCGCTGCTGGAGCAAAAAGGGCTGATGGACGATCTGATCGTCATCATCACCGCGGACCATGGCGAAAACCAGGGCGAGCTCGGCATCTACGGGGAACATGCGACCGCGGATCAGGGAACCTGCCGCATCCCGATGATCATACGTTGGCCCGGCCTAACGAAGGGAAGCGTGCATGAGGGGCTGCATTATCATCTGGACCTGCTGCCCACGCTGGCGGATATGCTGAATCTGGAGCACGCCGCGTCGTGGGACGGGGCCAGCTATGCGGACGTGCTGCGCAGCGAAGAGGCTGACGGACGCGAATATCTGGTCGTCTCCCAATGCGCCCATGTGTGCCAGCGGAGCGTGCGCTTCGGAGACTGGCTGTACATTCGCACGTATCACGACGGCTATCATCTGTTCGACAGGGAGATGCTGTTCAATCTGAAGGACGATCCGTACGAGCAGCGCAATCTGGCGCAGGAGCGCCCGGATATGTGCAAGGAAGCCGTCTATCTTCTCTATGAATGGCACGACAGTATGATGGCGTCGATGCAGCATGATGTCGACCCGCTCTGGACCGTCATCAAGGAAGGCGGCCCGACGCATGCCAAGGGCGAGTTGCCTCGATATGTCGAGCGGCTGCAAGCAACCGGCAGAGGTCATGCCGTTCCCGAGCTGATGAAGCGCCACCCGCGCGAGTTCGCGGACTCCGGGCGCTGAACCGTCTCATACAGTAAGGAACGTACAAACCGCTCCGTGCTATACTGGAGGAAGATTAGCGAAAAGTGGGGTCCTCCAGATGAACAACAGCGCAGCCCGCCGCGCTATGCTGCTCCTGACTGCATGGATGTGTATGACTGCGCTCGCAGCCTGCAATGAGGGTGCTCGAAGCGGCGCGGGGGCGGACAAGCCGTCCGCCCCCGAACCCGTCACGCTCAATATTATGCTCTGGGGAGACAAGCCCAGGCACTTCGACGACGTCGTCGCCGAATTCGAGCGGCAGACGATGGATACGCTTCGCCTGAAGCTCAACGTCACGTTCACGCCGCAGGCAGACTACATCAACAATCTCAAGCTGAAGCTCGCGGCGGGCGGGCCGGTCGATATCGCCTTCGATGCGCCGTGGATGAACATGAGCGCCTTTGTCGCGGAAGGCAGCTACGAGAACCTCGATCCTTACTTCAACAACGACCGCTACCCCGGCCTCAAGCAAGCGTTCGGCAGCGTCTATTTGGACAGCAACCGGTTTGCCGGACCGGACGGCAGTCTCCATACGTACGGCGTGCCGCTCGGCCAATACTGGAGCGATCTCAACGCGGTGTATTACCGCAAGGATCTGGCCGCCAAGTACGGTTTGCCCGAGATCGGCACCTATCCGGAGCTGCTGACTTTTTTCGACCGCGTGCTGGAGGAGGACAAGGACCTCGTTCCCTTCGTCATGAAAAACGACGGAAGCTACAGCGCCATCGAATTGATCGTGGGCAACAACGTGTTTCCCGACAGAAAGGCCGTCGGGATCTGGGAGCTCGATCTGGCCGCTGCCGTCAGAGCTTCCGTCTACATTCGGGACGGCCGGGTCAAGGCCGTCTCGCTGGACGGCGACCCCGAGGACGGTCTCCGCGATTTTCCGCAGCCGTTCAACCGCATCAGTTATGCGTCGTATGTCGCGCTGCGCGAATGGCACGACAAGGGTTTTATCGAAAAGGACCCGCTCTCCCGCAAGTATGCGCGGGAATGGTTCACCTCGGGCAAGTCCGCGGCCATGATCGAAGGACTGGCCAATTTGCAGCTCATCAGCTCCCGGCTCCAGGCGGACGTGCCGGGTTCGGAGCTGGGCATTTTTCTCGTTCAGCAGCAGGTTCGCGACAAAGTGCAGCCGAACAGCCTGCTCAACTCGAATGCGCGCGTATGGAATTTTCTGTGCATTCCGCAGGCTTCCGCCCACAAGGAGGCGGCGGTTGCCTTCCTGGACTGGCTGTTCGCGAGCCGCGACCATCACGACTTGTTCGAATACGGCATTCCCGGCGTTCATTGGGAGCCTGTCGGCAGCGATGAATACCGTCTGCCGGATGGCGTCGATCCGTCCGACAACTACGTGTTCCCGGGCTACCTGATGACCTGGAACCCGAAGTTTATCCGACTGCCCGCCGACATCCCGGACGAGCTGGCCGACTACTTCCGCTATCAGGCCGACGAGAAATCGTATTACAAATCGCCCTTCGCGGGCTTTGTATTCGATCAGAAGCCCGTGAAGGACGAGCTGGCCAATCCGGCGTTCACGGCGATCCGCAACGAGGCGACCGCATTCGAGCTGGGCATAGTGCCCGATCCGGCCGCGGCCTATACGAAGCTGCTGGACAGCCGCAGCGAAGATGTCAAGCTGCAGCAAGATATCCGCACGATCAAGGCGGAGATCACGAAGCAGCTTCAGGCGTATATGGATCGGCGAGCACGGGAATAGCTCGTGCCCGCGCCGACTCCGCAGGCAGATGAGACTGGCCCGGGAGGGCAAGACAGAACCCCGTTCCGCACCGTAGCGTGCGGGACGGGGTTCTGTCGCTTTACCGCTGCGTACAATCTGCCGGTCAGTCAAGCCGATGCTGCTTTTTGAATGCCCGGATACAGGACATCGCCTGCTGGCGGCCGCCGGCAGTGCGGAGGCTCTCGCCGACAACTGCGCTCCGAACCCGGTAGTGTTCGGATGCGAGCATGCGGTTGACCGACTCGCGGATAGCGCCGGATGTGAGCGTGTCCCGCTCGAGCCGGATGCCGGCGCCCAGCGTCTGAACCCTGTCCGCATTCAACGGCTGGTCGGCGGCCAGCGGGATCACGATGAGCGGCACATTGTAGTAGAGCGCCTCGTTCACACTGTTCATCCCCCCGTGCGTGATGAACAGATCGGCGCGTGCCAGCACATCCAGCTGAGGCATGGAGGGGGCGACCGTGAAGTTCGACGGCACGCGGCCCAACTCTGCGACGGATATCCGATTGCCGATCGCCATCCATACGTCTCCATCGAACGAGGCGAGCGCCTCGAACATGAGGTCGTATATTTCATGCACGCGGTTGAACACGGTACCCATCGAGATATAGATGAGCCGGCGGCCGTTGTCGTCGCCGGCCGGCGGCAAGACGCCTTGCGGACGGCGCCCCGACAGACCGGGACCGACGAAGTGAAAGTGGCTGCCGAGCTTGTTGCTGTCCGGTTGGAACAGAGCCGAGGTGAATACGAGATTCATCAGCCCTTCGTTAAAAAAAATATCCTGGAGCGCCAGATTCCGCCGAATTCCGTATTTTTTGCGAATTTGGGCGGCGAGGACGGTGAATGTGCGGAGAAGCTGCGAATTTTTTTTCATTTCCGCAGCGTCCCTGCCGGTCTCCGCGGTGCGCTCGACCCCGATCAGCGAGGTGCAGGTCGCGATATGGGGAATGCCGAGCATGTCCGCCACGACACGTCCGCAGCCGTACATCGAATCGTGGATGAGATAATCGAACGTATGGCCGGACGCGGCCTCGCGGACCGCAGGGAGGATCGTATCGTAAGCGGACAAAATCTTGATGACGACGGATATGAAGTGCTTGGTCTGGAACGGGTCCCCGGAGTCGAGAAAATTGTCGTATGCGATAAAGTCGACTCCCGGCCGCTCGACCTGGCCTCGGAACTGCTCGCTGCATAAATATACGATCTCTTCGCCTGCGGCCGCCAGATCCTCTACGAGCCCGAGCGTAGGATTGACATGGCCGCTCGCGGGGCCGTTTATGAATAAAATTTTTGCCATGATGCCTCTCCTTCGCCGGAAACGCCGCCATGGCGGCAGGAACGTCTGAATGCCATCGGCGTCATGCCGGTCGCTGTCTTGACCATGCTGCACAAGCGACTGGAGTCGGCTACGCCGACCCCCCTGCATATTTCCTTTAGTGTATGATCGGTATGCTCAAGCAGGCGGAGGGTGCGGTCAAGCCGAAGCTCGTTCAGGAAGCGAATGGGGGATTGCGAGAAAATACGGCTGAATTCTTGGCAGAAGTAGTTGGGATGGTAGCCGATTGTATGTGCAATATCGTTCAGGGATAACTGGGGATTGCCCATATTCCGCTTCATAAACCGCACGGCGTATATGACGGGACGGGCATTGATCAGAACGATGGGCCTCCCGGATTTGGCAGGCTGCGGAGCCGGACTGTCCGCAGCCGGGGGAGCGGACTTAAGCTGCTCGATCAGCTCCGGCAGCAGTCCGGCGATCATGACGGCGATCCGCGCCTGGTACAGGTCGGAGAACGCATCGCGCCGAAGCGAGCCGATGAGCGCGAACAAACTTTGCGCATAGGGGGAAGCGTCGACCGTCAACGGCGAAGTCAACGCCCGTACGCTCTCGGATGCGGCGAGCAGCGGCGATTCAAAAATTACGGAAACGAATTTCCCGGCGCCTAGGTCTATCCTCGTACGCGGCGGCACGAACATGAAGCGGGATACACCGGTCTCCTCCGGTGCCCAGACCAGCCGGAAACCGTTTCTTTCCTCCAAAAATGCCGGGAGCTCTTCAAAATTGACAAATATGACGGGAAGCGCTTTCTGGAACGTCTGAAGCAAGTCGTACACCTCCGCTGCGAGAGCTGATTCATAAATCCTGAACTATCCGGCATGTTCTGAAAAATAGATTATATAGGCCCAAAATGAGGTGCAGTACAATAAGCATGCGGTATACAGTCACTTGATAATATACTATTCAAATTATTAATTGTTAAGAGGTGTTGACATGCTGGCCGTGAATAACGACCGATTCACAGGTCACGATCTCAAGGTCAGATACGCGGGGCTGGGGCGTCTGGAGGCTTTGCGCTCTCCGGAGGGAAAGCGATTCGCAGTGTGCGTCAGGCAGGCGTTCGATCTGATAGCGATCGTGCTGTATATACGCCAGCAGGGAGGATCGGTGCTCCTGCTGCATGCCTCCACGCCCGGCGGGGCGGCCGAAGCCGCAGCCCGGAAGGCAGACTGCGCCTGCTTGATTTATGGCGGCTGGGACAACGCCATTCCTTTGCAGGGCGGAGCGAACTACGAGCCTTCGATTTTGCAGTACAGCTCCGGCACTTCGCGTGAACCCGCGCTGATCGCGCGCAGTTGGCGGCAGGTGGAGACGGAGATCGAGCACTACAACCGTTTGTTCGCGGGGGAAGCGTCCTGCGAGCCGGTCGTTCTCGTGCCGGTGTCCCATTCGTTCGGTCTGATCTGCGGCACGCTCGCATCGATGGCGCGCGGCGAGGAGCCGCTCGTCGTTCAGGACCAAAATCCGAAGTATGCGCTTCAGGCAATCCGCAGCAGACCGCGTTCGTTGGTATACGCGGTACCTTTTCTCTTCAGCGTCATGGATGCGATGGCGCGACGCGAAGACCGCTTCCACCGGATGGTCGTCTCGGGATCGCCGCCAACCGATCCGCTGCTCGCGCGGATGAAGCTGCGCGGCGACGAGGTGTGGCAGCAGTACGGCTGCACGGAGGCCGGCTGCCTCTCTGTCGCGCGACAGCCGGCAGCGGCGACGGATGTCGGCCGGCCGCTCGGACATATCGCATTATCGATCGTGCCGGACGAGACGAGCCCGGCCGCGCCGGGCAGCGGCGAGATTGTCGCGGTCATCGGCGAGCAGACGATCCGGACGAGAGATCTGGGCTTCATCCGTCCGCAGGACGGCAGGCTTCATGTGATCGGCCGGCTGGACGAGCTGATCAACGTATCGGGACTGAAGGTTGTGCCCTCCGAAGTCGAGTCCGTGATCCTGCGGATGCCGGGCGTCAGCGAGGCGGTCGTCCTCCGCACCGGGCACAAGGTGTGGGGCGAGGCCGTCCGCGCCATCGTGGTTGCAGAGCCGTCGCTGGGGGCGAAGGAGATCCGGGCCTGGTGCATTCGGCACCTTCCGGCCTACAAAGTGCCGGGCGTGATCGATATGGCGGAGGAGATCCCCCGTACGCCCGCGGGCAAGATCAGCCGCAAATACTTGCAGGAATTGGAGAGATGACAGATGGAAGAACGCCAAGCTGTAATGCAGGAGCTGCGCACGATACTGGAGGAAAGTCTGGAATTGGAGGTGCCTGATGTTCTGGACGAATCGATGCGCCTGTACGAGGATTTTGGCATCGACTCGATCATGGTGCTTCAGTTGATGGTCTATATCGAAGAAGTCTTCCGGGTGAATCTTCCGGACGAAGGGGTAGACCCGGATCATTTCCTGACGCTCGGCTCCGCGATCGACCTGATCGAGTCGCTGCGGAAGGCAACGGTTCAGGAATGACGGACGTCGTCAGGCTGGGCATCGCAGGATTCGGACGCATTGTCGAACTGGTGCATCTGCCGCTGCTGAAGCAATTGGCCGGTATTGAGATTGGCGGTATATTCGACGTGACCCCTCAGCGGCGGGCGCTTGCCGCCAGGCGCGGCTTCGAGGTCTTCGATCGGCTGGACGCCTTGCTTGATTCTCCGATCGATGCCCTCCTGATCGCGACGCCTCCGAACAGTCATCTGGAGCTGGCGGAGCTTGCCGTGCACGCCGGCAAGCATGTGCTGATCGAGAAGCCCGTGACGATTACGGCCGGAGAGGCGGTCCGCATCAAGGAAGCCGCCGCGCGCGAGGACAGCGTCGTAACCGTGTTTCACAACCGCCGCTTCGACAGCGACTTCCGCCTCGTGAAGCGGGTGCTGCAGGAGGAGCTGCTGGGGGCTCCGCTATTCGTGGAGCGGCGCCATCATATGTTCGGCTCGGGCGCCTCGTTCGGCGTGAAGTCGTTCCATCAGGCGTGGCGCAATGAGAGGCGGTACGGCGGCGGAGCGCTGCTGGACTGGGGCGTGCATCTGGCCGACCAGTTGCTGCAGCTTGACTTGGGCGCCCGGGGCGATGTCCGGGCCGTCATGCGAAGCGTATGGACGCAGGACGGCGAGGTGGACGATTTTGTACACGCGACGATGGCGACCGACCGGCATGTGCTGCTGTCGATGGACATCAACTTTGCATCCGCCGTCCCGTCCCCGCTGTGGATTGTCGGCGGCGATCGGGCCACGCTTCAGGTGGTGTCGGCGAACGAGGCGTATTTGTTCGAGCAGGGCAAGCAGCCCCGGGTTTTGGAGATGGGGATGTACGAGAAGAGCGGCCCCGGGCCAATCTATACTTCGTTCATCGACGCGGTCCGCAGCGGCGGTCCGCTTGAGGTGACGCTCGACGAAGCGATAGCAGCGATGCACTTGCTGGATCAAATCCGCGCTGCGGCGCAGCAAACCAAGGAGCAGACCGATGGGAATCTTGTTTTCGGCGCCACAGTATGAATATGACGTCATCCGGGAGGAATGGCTGAAGTCGGTTGAAAAGATCGGACAGCAGGGCGTGTTCGTCGGGGGAGCAGCGGTATCGAAGTTTGAAGCCTCGTTCGCCGCGTACGTCGGCGTGACGGAAGCGGTCGGCGTCGGCAACGGCACGGACGCCCTGTTTCTGGCCTTGAAGGCGCTCGGCGTCGGGCCGGGCGACGAGGTCATCACCGCTGCCAACACTTTCGTGGCAACCGTGGGCGCCATCTACCATACAGGAGCGGTACCGGTGCTGGTGGACTGCGGCGAGAGCTATGTGATGGAGCTGGACAGCGTGCGGGCTGCCGTCACGAGCCGGACCAGAGCCGTCATTCCCGTCCATCTGTACGGGCAGATGATCGATCTGGGCGAGTGGCAGGTGTGGTCCGAGGAGACGGGCATTGCCATCGTCGAGGACTGCGCCCAGGCTGCAGGCGCTTCCGTTGGGGGGCTTGCCGCCGGAAGCTTCGGCATCATGGGCTGCTACAGCTTTTACCCGGACAAAAATCTCGGTGCGCTGGGCGACGGCGGCGCCATCGTAAGCTCGTCGCCGGAGCTGCTCGCGAGGCTGCGGCAGTTGCGCAACCACGGCGGCGAGCTTCGCTACCGGCACGATATTCCCGGCTACAACAGCCGTCTGGACCCGATTCAGGCCAGCGCGCTTCAGTTGAAGCTTGACCGCCTGCAGGCGTGGAACAAGCACCGCCGCGAAGCGGCCGGCTGGTACCGGCAGCGGCTGGAGGGCATCGATGGTCTTGTACTGCCCGCTCCAGTCGCATTGGACGACTGCAGCCACGTCTTCCACCTGTATGTCGTCAGGATAGCCGGCGGCCGACGCGACGAGCTCAAGAAGCATCTGCAAAAGAAAGGCGTGCTGACCGCGGTGCAGTACCCGGTTCCGGTCCATCTCCTGCCGGCGTACGCCGATTTGGGCTACGGCCCCGGTTCGTTCCCGCGCGCGGAGCGCTTGGCAGGCGAGATTCTGTCGCTTCCGATACATGCGGGGTTGACCGAAGCGGACGTCGCCTTCATCGGCTCGGAGATTCAGTCCTTCTTTGCTGCAACTGCAACCAACGTCTCGGGGAGGACCTGACATGTCAACGGCACCCATTGATGATATCAAAATATTTCTGCGCAAAAGCATCGCGGCCGTCTCCAAAAATGACAGCCTGGAGCATGAGCTGGCCGACTCCGCGCCGATTCAGGATGCGGGCGTCGACTCCGTTCAATTGATCAATCTCGTCGTACAGATTGAATTGAGATACGATATCGTATTCGACGACGATGAGATGCTGCTCGAAAACTTCGAGACGGTGGCGATCATGGCGCAGCACATCGTCCGGAAACTGGGCGTCGCGCTATGAGACAGGGCGATCAGACGCAGTGTATGCTGGATTGCTTTGCCTACCTGCTCGAGCGGAAGGGCTGCGACAGCCGGCCGCTTTACAGCGGGGTCTGGGAGAGCGGCTACGATATAGACGAGACCGGCATCTACTATTTCAGCCGACGACTCGACCCGAAGGGCTGGTATGAGCGGGTCCAGCGGCTTTATAACGTTTCCATTGTGTATTGGAGTATTTATAAAGGCGGGAAAGAAGAGCGGTTCGACAAGTTTTTGGCAGCTCTGAACGAAGCTCCCGGGGACGGAGCGTTTGTCCTGTCTGTCGATCTGTTTTATTTCCCCCACTCGCAGCAGTATCGCTCCAAGCACGTTCCTCATCTGGTCATTTTCGAGGTGCTGCCAGACGGCTCCTGGCATTTGACCGATCCTTATTTTTCCTGGGCGGGCCCCGTCGACTCCCGGACGCTGCGCGACGGGCTGGTGAACGGCATCTGGTTCGATACCGGTTCCATTCACGATGTCGATACGGCTGCAGCGGCCGAGCTTTTTCGCAGAGACATTCATCTGACCCCCAATCCGCTGATCGCAGATATCGAGCGGTTCGTATACCAAGCGGTCGGACAGAGCGGCGGACAAGCCTCAAGCACGCTGTTCGACTCCATTCAACAGACAGGCGTGATCGCCAAGCGGTTCGAAGGCTACCATATTGTGTGCCGCTACTTCGCGGAGAGCAGCGGGGAGCCGATGCAGACGGTGGCATCCGAGACGGCCGCTCTGCTTAAGGGCTGGGAGAGTCTCTTGCTGACGGTCGCGCGGTCGAGCATGCTGAACCGGACATTTGATTTGCCGGCATTCTCGGCCAAGCTCGGCACATTAAACGAGCTTGAGCTGGCTATCAGGCGGCGGCTCCTTCATTCCTTTGCGGCATGGGAAGCCCGGCCGCAGCGGGCGCATAGCTTGAGGAGCTGACGGTATGCGAAGCTTCCGCATGTATATGCGATTGATCCGCCACATCAATCCCAGATGGCGAATCACCGCTCTCGCACTGCTGCTGACCGTCCTCTGTCTCGCGCTCAATTTATGCCAGCCATTTCTGATCTCGCGCTTCATCGATCAAGTGCTGATCGGCAGACATATGCAGCTTGCCGTGCCGATTTTATGCGCCTCCCTGGGATTCGCGGCAGTGTCGGCAGTGTTGACCGTTGTCGGCTTCAGCCTGTTCCGCTATTTGGAGGCCCGCCACACGCTTGATATGCGAAGCACGGTCCTGCGTCATATCCGGCGCATCCCGTTGCAGGAGATCGAGAAAAACGGCGCGGGCAAATACATGGCGCTGATGGGAATGGATACGTCGGCGACAGCGAAGTTCATCAATGTGATTGCGGTCGACCTGCTCTCTCTCTGGCTTCAGATGCTGATCGCGCTCATCGTCCTTTTCACTATCGATTGGCGTCTGGGTCTGCTCGCCCTGACCGCGATCCCGGTCGTCATGAGCATCCCGCGTCTGTACCGGCGGCGGATTCGTACTGCGGTATCGGATCTGCGCGCCCACAATGAAGACATCGGAGCGTATCTGTACGAGAGCATCCAGGGCTCCAGAGAGATTCGCGCATACGGTCTTGAAGGCTGGGAAGAGGAACGCAATGAGGTTGTGTACAAGGATCTGGTCAAGAGCAGCGTCCGCGAAGGACTGTTCCGCCAGTTGTCCGGCCAGACCGGGTCGCTGGCCGTTGCCGCCGCCGTAGTTCTGATCTACGGCTTCGGCAGCGGGCAGGTTGTGGCGGGCGTCTTCACCGTCGGCCTGCTCGTCGCCTCCGTCCAATATATTCAAGCGGTGCTCAATCCTATCCAGGGCATGAATTATCTGATCAGCGATCTGATCGGCAGCGAAGTGGCGATGGGACGCATCGAGGCGTTGCTGCGCAGTCCGGTCGAGGATCTGTCCGACCTGCCCAGTTCGGGGGAGATGCCCTCAGCCGCCGCCGTACATCAGCCTTATGTGTCCGGACAGGATCTGACGGTATGCTGCGAAGGTACGACGATTTTGCGAGGAATACGGTTTAACATCTGCAAGGGGCAGGTCGCCGCTATTGTCGGCCGCAGCGGCTCGGGCAAGTCGACGCTGTTCAAGGCGATTCAGGGCTTTGTACCGGTGACGTCCGGCGCGCTGACGATCGGCGGCCTGCCGATCGCCGCCTGGTCGCGAAGCTCGCTCTCGAAGACGATGAGCTGCGTATCGCAGGACACGTTTTTGTTCAAAGGGACGTTGTTCGAAAATGTGGCGCTCGGCAAACGGGGCGCGACCGGGGACGAAGTCTACAGAGCGCTGTGCGAGGTCGGTCTCCAGGCGTTCGTGGATTCGCTGTCTGACGGTATTCATACCCCGATCGATAACCAGGGCTCCCGGCTTTCGGGCGGACAGCGGCAGCGGATTGCGATTGCAAGGGCCATCATCAAGGAGCCCGAAATATTGATTCTGGACGAGCCGACTTCTTCGCTGGACCGGGCCACGGAGGAACAGGTGCTGGCCACGATCGACCGCGTGATGCGCGGCAAGACGACGCTCATATCCACACATCGGCTTGAAAGCATCCGGGCTGCCAATGTCATCTTCGTGATGGAGCAAGGAGTCATAGTGGACAGCGGCACCCATGACGAGTTGATGAAGCGCTGCGGCGTCTATGTCCAGCTCGTCAAGAGCCGGGAGCTGCAGGAGATGGAGGAGCAGACGGGATGACCACAGGAGGAGGGAGACACGGATGCTGCGCAAGATTGAACAGTTGAACCCCGAGCATCATGTCCAGTTGGCCTATATGGAATGCTTGACTTCATGTATTCTGACTTATCTGAAAAGCACGGGCCGCGAGTACGACAAGCTGCTTCTCGATTACTGGAACATCGGCTACGAGCACCGTACCCTGCTGTCCAGCAAAAGCGCCGAGCATCTTTTGCTCCAATACCTTTACGGGATTCATCTGCGTCATGAGCAGGGATCCGAGGAAGGGCTCCAGGCTGCAGTGCAAGCCGGCCGCTCCGCCGTTTGTCTGTGCATGGCCTCCAAGCTGCCTTATTTCCCGCGAGACTATCTGAACATGGAGTCCAGCGGATTCTGGCATGCGATTCTGGTACAGGGCTGGGATGCGGACAAAGGCGTGTATCTGGTGGCCGACCCTGTAGTCCGCAAGGTGGCGGAGCTTCGACCTCAAGAGATCGCCTACGCATGCGCCCTTCGAACGGATCGCGCAGAGATGCAGTTCTTCGACATCTTCGAGCCGGAATTGCCGCATGCCGAGCCGGGTCTTGGAGACGTGTTGCTCCACTGCGCCACGCGCAATGCGGCCGCCTATCGTTCGCCGGGCGAACGGCTGGTTCAACAGAGCGGCGAAGCGACGGGACGGAACAAGAGGGAGGCGGTCCGGCTGTGGTTCCTGATGCGGAACAGCGGGGTCAAGGCATGGGAGAGGTTTGAGTCGGATGTGAATGAGTCGCTGGCGTGGACGGCTGTCATGCGGGCGAGGTGGATCAAACAAAACACGGTGACGGTTTTTTCGATCAAGCAGCTTCGCTACCGCATATGGGCGCTCTATCAGGAACTCGCAGCAATGGACGAGCCGCTTGCGGGGAGAGGTCAGACCTTGTTCGACCAGGTGTCGGCGGCCTGGAACGCCTTCAACATGGCATTGGTGCGCTATGGCAATACCCGCGACCAGGCTGCGGGAATGGTTGCGTCCGTCGTCCGGCAAGCCGGCGTCGTGCGGGATGCGGAAGTTCGATTTTTGTCATGGCTGCACACGGCCGTCACCGCAGGAGGCCGGGATGCAGAATCGATTGTCTGAGCGGCTGAAGCAATTGATCGTCCGGAACGAACGGGTGAAGCGGGACCCGGATGCGATTGGCCCGGATACCGACCTGATCAACGATCTGGCGCTGGATTCGATGGATATCGTCAACCTGCTTGCCGATCTGGAGGAGGAGTTCGAGATCCGGATCGACGTGGAAGAGACCGGATTGTCCATATTCGAGGCATTCCGAAACCTTGAAGATTTTGTGAGCCGGCAGATCGGCGCAGGGCTTCCAGCGAAGTCCGCAGCCGAAGGCGGAGGAGGCGAGGGTTAATGGACTGGCTGCTGCGGACGATGTCAGGTTATGCGGACCGGCCTGCCATGGTGGTCGGCGAATCCGTCTATACGTATGCGAGCATGCTTGACAACTGCCGGGAATGGGCCGACACGATTCGGGAGCACGGCATCCGACCGGGCGAAGTCGTCTCGCTTGAAGGCGATTACTCGCCGTCCGTATGTGGGGCGATTATGGCCCTGCTGGCGAACCGCAACATTATCGTGCCGCTGTCGGACAACGTCCAGCATCGGCACGACGAGCTGATGGACATTGCCCAGGCGGATCGTTCATTCGTATTCGGGGCAACCGGCCCGGAGATTCGGACCTATGCCAGGTCGGGACATTCCGGCCTGCTTGCCGAGTTTATTCGGGAGGACAAGCCCGGTCTTATTCTTTTCACCTCGGGGACGACAGGCGTTCCCAAAGCGATACTTCACGATTTTACCCGCTTTGTCGAGCGGTATAAAACGCCCAGAGATACGATGCGCACACTCACCTTTCTGCTGTTCGATCATATCGGCGGCCTCAATACGATGTTCCACACGCTTGCCAACGGCGGCACGATCGTCGCGCCGACGAGCAGGACGGCCGCGGCGATCTGTGCGCTGATCGAGAAGCACCGTATCGAGCTGCTCCCGACATCGCCGAGCTTCCTTAATCTGCTGCTGCTGTCCGGAGCGTACGGCAAGTACGATCTGTCATCGCTGCGGATCATTACCTACGGCACCGAGGTCATGCCCGATTCCATCCTGCAGGCCGCATACCGGACGTTCCCCGGCATACAGCTGAGGCAGACGTACGGGCTGTCGGAGCTGGGCATCCTTCGCGCCAAGTCGCGCGCCTCCGGATCGCCCTGGCTCAAGCTCGGCGGCGAGGGCGTGGAGACGCGGATTGTCGACGGCATGCTGCATATCCGGTCGGACACAGGCATGCGCGGCTACTTGAACGCGCCAAGCCCGTTCGACGAGCAGGGCTGGTTCAACACCCTGGATGAAGTGCTGACGGACGGCGACTATATTCGTATCCTCGGACGCAGATCCGATGTCATCAACGTAGGCGGCCGCAAGGTGTTCCCCGTCGAGGTGGAGGATGTGCTGCTTCAGATGCCGGAGATCGCGGACGCGGCGGTCAGGGGCGAACCGAATCCCCTGTTGGGGCGGGTCGTTGCGGCTGTCGTCAATTTGCACGAACCGCTCGATCCGAAGACGCTCAAGGCGCGCATTCGCAGCTTTTGCACGGGCAAGCTGGAAAATTATCAGATTCCGGTAAAGATCGAGATTCGTCAGGAGCATCTGTTCACCGAACGCTATAAAAAAATGCGGAAATAATTTCGGAAGCCGCGCTCGCGTGCGCGCTGCCGAACCGAAAGTTAGGGAGTGCCACGATGAATATGTATTTATGCTCCATCTCATTCCGCCATGAGCTTGTATCGTTCGGGGAACTGATCGACTATGCGGCTGCAGCCGGGTTCGACGGGATCGAGCTGTGGGGCGTTCACGGCAGAGCATTGCTTCGGAGCCGTCCGCAGGAGCTTCCCCGCATGCTCGATGACATGAACGCGAGGGGACTTGGCATCTCTATGGTCAGCGATTATGCCGATCTGCTCGCGCCGGACGACCGGCTTCCCGAGCTGCTCCAGAGATGGGAGGAGCTGCTGGATATGGCGCAGGCGTTCCGCACCCGCCATATTCGCTTGTTCGCAGGGAGCCGCCCGAGCGTCGCAGCCGATGAGCGGGACTGGAGCCGATGTGCGGAGCGGCTGAGGGAGCTTGCCCGGATTGCGGCGGAGCAAGGCGTATCCATCGTCATCGAGACTCATCCGGATACGCTCGCCGATACGCTTCAATCGACGCTCCGCCTGCTGCGGGATACCAACCACAGCCATGTTCGCATCAATCTGGACTTTTTGCACTTATGGGAGTCGGGCACCGCTCCGCTCGAAGCCTACCGTGCGCTGTCGGAGTGGACCGTCAATTTTCATGTGAAAAATGTGGCGAGTCCCGATCATGTGGAATTGTTTGCGCCGGTGAACGTCTTCTCGCCGTCGGGCAGGCGAACGGGCATGACCGGCCTGTCCAGCGGGGCCATCGATTATTCGGCCGTCTTCGATCGCCTGTGCAGGGATGGCGTTCAGCATCCGGTTGCGATTGAATGGTTCGGCGAGCAGCCTTACCAGCATCTGAGGTCGGAGCTTCAGTGGGCGGCTGCCTGGAATTCATAACGCTTATGTCAAGGAGAGTGGGTCATGATAAAGTCGTATGCTACCTCGGGTATGCTGAACGCCCGGCAAGCGCAGTCTCTGTTGTCCAAGCTGATCTACAGCGTCGAAGGCATCGCCGACTGCCGGCTGGACGAGGACACGCAGGACATACTGGTCGACATACTGCCCGGCACCCCGGAAGGGCCGATCGACGAGACGGTCGAGCGCTTGATCGACAAGGAACGGCATGTCCGTCTGATGGGCTCGCGCATGTACCGGCAGAGCGAGCGCATCGCCGGGCAGGAGGGCCGTCCGGAAGAGATTCACAAGCTGTTTGCGGAGAACGGTTCGGTGAAGCGGGGGCTTGCCGTTACATTGACCCGTCAGATCGACGATCTGCTGATCGGATGGGCGCAGCGTCATGGCGCGGAGCTGCGCAGCTACCCCGCGATGATCCCGGTCGCGACGCTGCAGAAGTGCCGTTATATTCCGACCTTTCCACAGAACATTCATTTTGTGTCCGAATTTCCCCATCGGCTGCAGGAGCTGGAGAAGGTGCGCGAATCGGAAGATTTGAACGCGCTTGCGCGTCTTAGCCCGTATGCCCTGGCGCCGGCCGTCTGCTTCCATTGTTACGCGGAGCTGTCGGACAGCCGTCTGCACGAGCCGCTCGTGCTCACGGCGCGCGGCACCTGCTGCCGTCACGAAGCAGCCTGGCGGCTCGGCAATCATCGGCTGAATGAATTCAGCATGCGGGAGGTCGTCCTGTTCGGCGACGCCGCTTTTATCGAGGACGAGCGGAAGCGCTTCATGGAGGAAGCCTGGGATCTGTTCGAAGCTCTCGGTCTCGCGGGCAGGATGGAGACGGCAAGCGACCCCTTTTACTTTTCGGAGGAGAGCGGCAAGGGGCAGCAGCAGATGATGGGCAACATGAAATACGAATTGATCGTAAACGCCGGCGCGGACGCAGGATCGTTCTCCATCGCATCCTTCAACGACATGGACACATCCTTGTGCAAGCCGTTCGGCGTGCTGGACGGAGGAGCGAACCCGATGCACTCGGGCTGCATGGCCTTCGGCATCGACCGGTGGGTGTATGCGCTGCTCGCTTATTACGGTACAGACTACGGCAAGTGGCCGCCCGGCGTCCGGAATACGCTGGAGCGGTCTCGTACATTTCAATAGCAGCAGACGCCGATGCCGGCCAATGCGACGGGGTAATTACTTCGTCAAGTTGGCCGTTTTTTTTGTGCTGTCCGTCTATCAGGCCAAAAGAACCCTCCCTTCTCAGCAACGCGCCATGTAACGGCGTTCATGCCTCCGGCCCTACAATAAAGGTACAGACAAACCAATCCGCTTGCGGAGGAAAGAGAGGGAAGCAGCATGAAAGCGGCCAACCGGCATCAGGGCGCCAGAGATCTTTTACGCAACAAATATTTGTATCTGCTGGCCGTTCCGGCCGTTCTGTTCAGCATCGTATTTTCCTATTTGCCGCTCGTCGGCATGGCGGTCGCCTTTCAGGATTTCAACCCGATCAAAGGCATCTTCGATAGCCCATGGGTCGGCTTCGACAACTTCCGGTTTTTCTTTCGGGGCCACGACTGGATCGTCATTACGGCACATACCGTCATGTTCAACCTGATGTTCATCGTGACGGGGACGATCGTGTCGCTCGCGCTGGCGATCATGCTGACCGAGCTGGGCAAGAGCGCCGCGGTGCGCACGATGCAGTCGGTCATGATTCTGCCCAACTTCATCTCATGGCCGATCATCGGACTGTTCTCGGTTACGTTTTTCAGCGCCGACACGGGCGTCGTGAACCAGCTGCTGAGTGCGCTGGACATGCAGCCGATCAACTTTTATACGGATGCGGGCGTATGGCCGCCGATCTTCGTCGTATTGAACTTGTGGAAGACGGCCGGCTTCGGCGCGATCGTGTACATGGCCGCCATCGTCGGCATCGACACCGAGCTGTACGAGGCAGCCAGAATTGACGGCGCATCGCGGTTCCAATCGATCTTCCGCATTACGCTTCCTTTACTGAAGGGCATCATCTCGATGCTGTTCCTGCTCAGCCTCGGCAACATTTTCGGCGGCAACCTCGACATGATCTACTCGCTCATCGGAGACAATTCGTTCCTGTTCCCGACGACCGATACGATCGACACCTACGTTTTCCGCTCGCTTCGCACTTTCGGTTCGCTCGGCATGACGCAGGCGATCGCGCTGTACCAGTCGGTTGTCGGATTCATCATCGTCATCGCCGCCAACAAATTCGCATCCAAGCTCGACAAAGACTCGGCATTATTTTAAGGAGAGAACGCAACATGCAAAACTCGGTCCGCGACAAATGGATGACCGTGCTGTTCTATGTCGCCGTCGCTGTATTTTCCGTCGCCTGCCTGTATCCGTTCCTGCTGGTGCTGGCCAGCTCCATCACGGACGAATCCACCCTCCTGCGGGACGGGTATCGGCTCCTCCCGGAGATGCTGTCCCTGGCGGCCTACAAGGCGATCTTCACGACGGCGACGATCCCCCGCGCTTATGCCGTGACCGTATTCGTCACCGTCGCGGGCACGCTGCTCAGCCTGATCGTGACCAGCATGGCGGCCTACGCGCTGTCCGGCCGCAGGCTGTACTTCGCGCCTCACCTCTCGATGTTCTTTTACTTCACGATGCTGTTCAGCGGCGGGATCGTGTCGAGCTACATTTTGACGACCAAGTACCTGCACCTGCAGAACACCCTCTGGGTTTACATTTTGCCCGCGCTGCTGTCGCCGTGGAATCTGTTCCTGATGCGCAATTTTTTCAACGACATCCCCAAGGAATTGTTCGAGTCGGCCAAGCTGGAGGGCGCGGGAGAGAGCCGCATTCTCGCCTCGATCGTACTGCCGCTGTCGCTGCCGGCGCTGGCGACGATCGGTTTGTTCTATGCGCTCGGCTACTGGTCGGCCTGGACGCCGGCGATGCTGTACGTGGACAATCCGAACCTGTATTCGCTGCAATACATCATCATGCAGATCATCCGCAACGTGGACATGGCGCAGAACATCGCGGTATCGGGCACCCGCTCGGTGTCGGCGGTCGCGCCGGCCTACACCGTCCGTCTGGCGACGGCGATCGTCACCGTAGGGCCGATCATCTTCCTGTATCCGTTCCTGCAGCGGTACTTCGTCGGGGGACTGAAGGTCGGCGCCATCAAAGGCTGATTGCGAGCGCATCGGTCATGACCGGCGCTTGCTTCGCCGGATGACATATAGATATCACACAACCAGGAGGGTTATCGATGAACGACAAAAGAAGGAAAATGATGACTGCGGTAACGGTAACGGCAAGTGTCGCACTGCTCGCTACGGCTTGCAGCGGGAAAAACGCAGCCGAATCGCCTGCGGCGGGCACCGCCTCGCAGACGACGACGGCGTCTGCGACGGCAAGCGCGAGTGCGCAGCCGCCCAAGGCGGCGACGCTGAACATCATGCTGTGGGGCGACAAGCCCAATCAGTTCGACCAAATTGTAAGCGAATTCGAGCGGCAGACGAAGGATACGCTGAACGTCAAGCTGAACGTCACCTTCACGCCCCAGGCCGACTACGTCAACAAGCTGAAGCTCAAGCTGGCGGCGGGCGAGCATGTGGACATCGCGTTCGATGCGCCGTGGATGAATATGAATACGTTCATCTCGCAGGACATCTATACGAATCTGGACCCGTACTTCAACAACGACCAGTATCCGGGCCTCAAGACGGCGTTCGGAGAGAAGATTCTGACCAACAACAAGTTCACGGGAGCCGACGGACAACTGCACACGTACGGCGTGCCGCTCGGCCAGTATCTCGGCGATCTCGGCGTCGTCTACTACCGCAAGGATCTGGCGGACAAATACGGCATGTCCGGCATCAACAGCATCGAAGAGCTGCAAACCTACTACGACAATGTGCTGAAAAATGATAAAAACGTGATCCCGCTCTCCATCAAAAACGACGGAACTTACGGCGCGAACGGCGTCATCGAGAGCAACAAGGAGATGCCGAACTTGCCGGAGCTCGGCGTGTGGCCGCTGCTGCTCGGCCCGAACATCACGGCGCAGCTATATATCAAGGACAACAAGGTGACGGACGTTACCATGACGGGCGACAAGCTGTCCGGCATCGCGAACTTCCCGGCGCCGCTGAACGTAAAAGACTACACGACGTTCGAGACGGTGCGCGAGTGGCACGACAAGGGCTACATCGAGAAGGAGCCGATCATCCGCAAGGACGCCCGCGGCACGTTCACGTCGGGCAAGGCGGCATCGATGATCGAAGGCTTGTCCAACTTCTCCACGCTTAACACCGAATTGAAGGCAGTCGTGCCGAATGCGCAGTTGGGCGTGTTCCTGTTCCAGGAAAATGTCCGCAACAAAATGGAGCACAATCCGCAGCTCCTCAGCAACTTCCGCTACTGGAACTTCCTCTGCGTTCCCAAAACGTCGGAAAATGCCGACCGCGCGATCGCGTTTATCAACTGGATTTTTGAAAACCGCGCCAACCACGATCTGTTCGAGCTCGGTATCGAAGGCAAGAACTGGGAAGCCGTCGGCGAAGACAAATTCACCTATCCCGCAGGCATCGATCTGAACCAGAATTATAACTTCGCTGGGTATCTGCTGACGAACAACCCGAACTACATCCGTCTTCCTGCGGAAGTGCCGGACGAGCTGGTCCAATACTACCGTTACGAAGCTGATGAGAACGCCTACGTCAAATCGGCGCTCACCGGATTTGTGTTCAACCAGGAGCCCGTCAAAAACGAACTTGCCAACCCGGACATCGCGAACGTCTGGACGGATCAATTGAGCTATATGCTCGGCATGGTCGCCAATCCGACGGAAGGTCTCATCAAGCTGCAGCAGAAATGGGAGAAGAACGCCAGAATGCAGGCGGACATCGAAAAAATCAAAGCGGAAGTCAAAAGTCAGGCCCAGGCGTTCCTGGACGCCCAGCCCGCCGGACAATAACGCAATGTCTTTACGGACTATCCTTCGATCGCGGCGCGATCCGGAGGATAGTCCTCCTTACAAGGAGGCCAGTACGACGCGATGATTACCAAAGTAAAGCAAATGCCGGATCTGCCGAATCCCTATGCGATGCGGGACTGGAGGCGCGTCGCCCTCAAGTACGACGAGCTGGTTTTCGACGAGCGGCGGCAGGGCGATTTTTTCCCGGTGCTGTGGCGGGACCGCTCCGGCAAGAACGGCGTGGCCGAAGCGTTCGGCCTGCCTTCCTATCTGGGGATGAAGCGGGGAGGCCGGCACGAGGCGATCAATACGGTCGCGGCCGTGCTCGGAGCGACGCTGGCCGGGCAGGACAAGCGGGCGGGGGCGGCCGACTGGTTTTCCATGATCGCAGCGTACTTCAACACGGACAACGGCCAGCGCCTGTTCCTGAATCTGACGGACGTGCAGGCGGGCAGAACGTTCTGGTACGAGATCTATCCGCATGTCCTGCTCTATTCGCTCGCCTATTATTATCCGGGCGCCGGCAACCTGGACGCCATCATGCTGGAGACCGCGGATCGGTGGCTGGCGGTATGCGAGGCGCTGAGAGACAAGGACGGCCTGCCGGACTTCAACCATCTGGCATTCGACTTCGGCACGATGCAGCCGGTGGACAACGGCAGGTGGAAGGAGCCGGAGAGCGCGGCCGGCGTCGCCTGGCTGCAGCTGATGGCGTACGCCCGCTGGGGCGGCGAAGCGCGGCTCGCGGCGGCCGGCGATTGCCTGCGGTCGATGGAGCGGCGCGGCGAGAATCCGTTCTACGAGATTCTGCTGCCCTACGGGGCATATGCGGCCGCCCGCATGAATGCGCAATACGGGGGCAGCTACGACGTGCGGAAGCTCGTGAACTGGTGCTTCGACGGGGACAGCGCCTGCCGTCCCGGATGGGGCGTCGTCTCGGAGCGCTGGGGCGACTACGACTGCCACGGCCTGTGCGGCAGTCTGACCGACTGGGGCCAGCGCTGGGATGCGCTCGCGGCCAACGCCGGCGCCGACTACGATCCGGTGCGCAGCGGCTACGCATTCGCGGCCAACACATTTGCGCTGGCCGCCGGTCTCGTGCCGCTCGTGCGCTACGACAGCCGGTTCGCGCGCGATATCGGCAAGTGGCTGCTGAACGCGGCCAACGCGGCGCGGCTGTTCTATCCGACATCGCTGCCCGGCAAGCAGCAGTCCTGCTCCTTTTATGCGCCGGACGAAGACGACGTCATCGCGTACGAAGGGCTGCGCAAGTGGTGGGATTACCAGAGCCCGTACGCGACGGGCGACCCGATCCGCTACAGCTGGGGCGGCATCGATCTGGGACTGTACGGCTCCTCGCATGTCGGTTTTTTCGGCGGGATCATCTCGCTGACCGAGGTCGAAGGCGTGCTGCTGCTGGACTGCCTGCGGACGGACTATTACCGGGAGGCGGCGTTCCCGACGTACCTGATCTTCAATCCGCATCCGGTTGCCGTCTCCCTCGATCTGGCGCGAGGACGGGAGGACAGCCTCGTGTACGATGCGGCCACGCACAGGCTGCTGCCCGGCGATGCCGGCGAAGTGTCGATCGCCCCGTCGGCGGCGGTGCTGGCGGTGCTCGTGCCCGCAGGCGGCGAGCTGACGGCGGACGGCGACAGACGGCTGTGGGACGGCGTCGTGATCGATTACAACGTGCGGGCTTGAAGTTTCCGAGCGAGGACCGGCTTGCTGCCTTCAGAACATCGGCAGCGAAGCCGGAAAAATTAAATAAGACCGGCCGCCATGACAACGTTTTTGGTCACGGTGGTCGTTTTTTGCGCTTCACTTCGTTGCGGGCAAACACTATCGAAGCCATTTTTCATAATCTTCGGTCCAAACATCTTCGGTCGAAACCAGAGTGAGGTGGCAATGTGGCGAACATGAAAAATTTGTTTGTAAAATACCCGCTGATAACATCATTCAGTCCTTACGCAAACACCTTGTCGATCCTGGGTCAAAATAACAAGTCTTTACCGTGGGTATTGCTGAATTTTATCCAATTGGAATATGGCTTTTTAAATATGTCCGGTACGACGCTTATCGATGTCAATTTTTATTGTCCGGGCGGACTAAATAACTTTTTCCATTTTTGTCCTTACATTAATGTAGCCTGTATGGAGAAGACTGCGGTCGAGGCAAGCCTATCCGAATTTGTTATGAAGGCGATCGATGAGAACCATTATGTTTACTTGAATGTCGACAACTACTATATTCCCTATTCGCAGTTTTTCAAAAAAGCCCATGTGCCGCATTCCATCATGTTGTTCGGATACAATACGGCTACAAAATCGTTTTCCTATTCCGACAACTTGGAGGGAGGAAAATACGGCTATTCCACATGCTCTTTCGAAGAGTTGAATCTGAGCCATGCCTCATGTGCTGCGAATAAAATGGACGAGCCCGATCACTCATCGACTTCAGGTTTGATCTATTTATTAAGCATCAACAACGATTATGAAGACACGATTACACTTGGAAATATGGCAGACAAGCTTGAACAATATTTATATCCCACAGCTTCATGCAGCATTCCCCGGTTAAACTATGAAGTTCCGATCGAACATATAAAATTCGGCATCGGCGTTTATGATTTTTTGTCCCAATATACTGTCGAATGGGCTCGGCACGATAATTACATGGACGTTTTTTCCAAAAATTTTCATGTGCTGCACAATCATAAATTGCTGCTGACTGAAATAGGCAAAGTTGTCAGTCCGGTTATCGACATGGGGCTCGTCGCAGAACTATATGAAATTCAGCAAGAAACGGAAATCATCATGAACTTGTATTTGAAATATCGAATTACCAAAAATATAGATCTTCTCAAAAAAATCGAGCAAAAGCTAAGCGGACTTAAACAAAAGGAAAGCGATGTCCTGGTCGATCTTCGGGAAGCGCTTGAAGCCAAAAGAGAAGTATCGGTATGCGAATTCATTCCACAGCCCGTGCGAAGCTTTCAATAGTTGTATAATGAGAGCAGCGGGAGGGACAACAAGATGGCAATCGCCGACAAGCTCAAGTGGCACAAGCTGCTCTGGCCGGATACGCTGCGAGGCAGACTGTGGATCTTGCTCGTCATCGTCACGGTCACGCCGATCGTGCTCATCGGCATCACTTCTTATTATTGGACGTACAAGGCGCAGGAAGAAAAGATCGGCTCCAACTATCAATCGATGGTGGACGGCAAAAAAGAATCGATGGACAAAGTGTTCGCCAACTTGAGCAGCGTGTCCCAGTTGCTTGTCACCGACGGCGGCCTCGGGGACGATATTATCGATTACTTGCAAACCGACGATCCTGTACACAAGACGGAAGGCTATCTGGCGATCAACAAGTCGCTTGCGAACATTGTATTCTCGAGTCCGAACGTGAGCGGACTTTTCTTCTACTTCCCGAGCAACGAATCACCCGTCCAGTTCGAATCCGCTCCCTTGCGGCTCGCGTACATGCAGGGCAACTTCCGGGAGAACGAGTATCCGCCGTTTTACGTAGCCAATCAGCTATCGTATCACGGGCCGCATCCGTCCGCGTTCGCCAACCGCAGCGAGCCGGTATTCTCGCTCACCCGCAAGATCGACAACGGCTCGGGTCTCGTTTATTACATTTATGTGGAAACGCAGTTCGATCCGGCGGCCAAGCTGCCCTCCGGCGACAGCGGGGAATCCATCAAGCAGCTGCTGGTGAACAGCTCGAACGTCGTCATGTATTCGCAGTTGGACGGCCTCGCGGCCGGCAGCCCGCTGGCGGCCCAGGAGGACCGGCTGTTCCGTACGTTCAAAACCTTCACGTCGGCGGAGGCAAACGGCTGGCGGCAGTTGTTCCTCATCCCGGACAGCGTGTACACGAAGGAGCTGGACCGCTGGCGGATTCAATTTTTGCTGACGGCGCTGCTGTCGCTCGTGCTGACCGTCTTCACCGTCACGATCATCTGGCGGATGGTGTACCGTCCGCTCAACCAGATGAACAAGGAGTTCAAGCGGTTCGGCTACAATCGCAGCGATATGCCCCGTCCCCATACCCGGCTGCAGGAGTTCAACTCGCTGTTCGGCAGCTTCCAGACGATGCGCGAGAAGGTCGCGGAGCTGCTGACGGAGGTGGAGGTCAAGGAGCGCCGGAAGGCGGAGCTGGAGGTGGAGAAGCTCATGTCCCAGATCAATCCGCATTTCCTGCACAATACGCTGAACACGATTCAGTTTCTGGCGCTGGAGAAAGGTCAGAAGGATATTTTTAATCTGGTCAAAGTGTTCACGCGGGTACTCCAGTACAATCTGAAAAAAAACAATATGATCGTCACGATCCGCGAGGAGATCGGAGCGCTGGAGGACTATATCGAGCTGCAAAATATCCGGTACGACTATCGCTTCGACGTCCGCATCGAAGCCGATCCGGATATCGAATTCGCGCCGATCCCGCGGTTCGTGCTGCAGCCGCTCGTCGAGAATGCGCTGTATCACGGGCTGCAGAGCGATCAGGGCGCGATCACGGTCGTCGCGGAGAGAGCGGCCGACGGGAGCATATGGCTATGCGTGTCGGACAACGGCAGAGGGATTGCGGAGGAGAAAATCCGGCAGCTGCTAGAAGCCGAGGGCGATCGGAGATCGGGGCTCGGCATCGGGCTCAAGTACGTCCGCAAAATGCTGGAAGTCTACTATGGCGGCGAGGCGGAGATGACGATCAGCAGCGTGATCGGCGAAGGTACGACGATCGCGCTGCGCATGCCGGCTACGCTGAAAGGCAGGGATTCCGATGATTAAAGTGTATCTCGTCGAAGACGAGCCGCTCGTCCGCAGAGGAATCATCAGCATCATGCCGTTCGAACGATACGGGATGCAGCTGGTGGGAGAGGCGTCGTCGGCCGAGGAGGCGATGGCGGCGCTGGCGCAGACGGACGTCGATCTCGTCTTCACCGACATCTCGATGCCGGGGATGAGCGGACTCGACTTCATCCGCGAGCTGAAGCTGAGGAAGCCGAATATTCGCGCCGTCGTCCTGACCTGTCATCAGGACTTCGATTATCTCCAGCAGGCGCTGCGGCTCGGGGCGATCGACTATATGGTGAAGACGCTGTTCGACGAAGAGTCGGTCGAGGCGCTGCTCGGCCGGGTGTCCGCGCATATCCGGCAGGCGGCACAGGCAGGCGGACAGGCGCAGGACGCCGAGACGGTCAAGGACAAGGAAGAGCTGTCCAAAAAGTGGTCCGGTCTGTCTTGGCTCATCGTGGAGGACGAGTACGAGACGCTGCTGCACCGGTCGCGGACGCAGCTGCGGCTGACCGACTGGCGCGACCTGCTGATCGACGCCCATCGCCAGTGGAGACTGCTGCTCCCCGCGCTCCAGAAGCTGTCCGACCTGGAGCAGGCGCTGGCCGCGGCCGGATCGCCGGGCGAGCTTGGGGAGGCGGTATCCGCGTACCGCCGGGAAGCCAGGCGATTGCTGCGCGATACGATGTACTCGGAGGAGGTCGTCGCGTCCGTCGTCCGCGCGCTGGAGATGGTGGGCCAGTTGGAGGGAGACAAGCTCAGCCAGGCCGATATCTGCAAGGCGATCAATATGAGCATCAGCTACTTCAGCAAGTGCTTCAAGGAAATCGTCGGCGTGCCGTTCGTGCTGTACATGCAGGACCGCAACATCCGCATGGCCCAGCATCTGCTCCAGACGACGAACTATCCGATCTATCTCATCGCCGAGCGGTCGGGCTTTCAGGACGAGAAGTACTTCGGGAAAATCTTCCGCCTGAAAACCGGACTGTCGCCTTCCGAACATCGCTTGCGGAGCCGGGGGAACTGAATACGAATACGGCCGACCGCCTTGACAAGGGGAAATTTTTGTCCGGGCGGTCGTTTTTTTTGCGCCTCGCGGCCCCGGGGACAAAAAAAGCATCCCATCCCGCCAAGTGGCTCCGTAACGGGGGACGTCCGCGCGGCTGTATGATTAGAGCGTGAAGCGAGGATGAACAGGGAGGCGCAACATGCTGACTTACGAGACACAAGTGCAAACGATCCAATCGCTGTTGTGGCAATATGGCCAGGCAGACCCGCGAGGCATAGCGCTTCGCTTCGAGGGGACGGACGGCAAGGACGTATACAATATTACGGCGCCATTCGAGGATCGGGGACATACCGTTCTGGCGGGGCGGGTCGAGGGCCGCGATACAGAGCTGTCCACGGTCGTTTTTTTCAGACAGGCGGGCGACTGCTGGGTACCCCACCCGGATTATCCGACCTTTGCGCTGCAGGACCCTTTTTTCACGCGAATTGACGGCGAACTGGTATTCGGCGGCGTGCGCGTCATCGTCGACCCGCTCAATCCCGACAATATCGTGTCATGGGTCACAGAGCTGTATAGGGGCAGCGACATTGCGTCGCTCGCGCCGTTTTTCTCCGGCCCCTACCGGATGAAGGATCTGCGCCTCGTGCAGTTGGCGAGCGGCGAGATCGGCGTGCTTACGAGACCGCAGGGCTACAAGGGCGGCCGGGGCAAAATCGGATTTTACAAAGTGCGTTCCCTGGAGGAGCTGCGTGCGAAGGATATCGAGAAAGCGCCGCTGTTCGAGGAGCAATTCGTCGACGAGGAGTGGGGAGGCGCGAACGAGCCGCATCTGCTGGCCGACGGCCGGGTGGGTGTGCTCGGCCATATCGCTTCCTTCGACGAAGCCGGCTTCCGCCACTACTATGCGATGGCCTTTGCCTTCGATCCGGACACGATGGAGCGGACGCCGATGAAGATCGTCGCGACGCGCAGCGACTTCCCGGCGGGAAGCGCCAAGCGGCCGGATCTGACGAACGTCATCTTCAGCGGCGGACTCGTGCGTCTGCCCGGCGGCCGGGCCGAGCTTTACGTCGGCGCGAGCGATGCGGAGGCTTACCGGATCGAGCTGCCGGACATTTTTGCGGAGTACGAGCAATTGTAGAAAGAAGGGATTCGCAAGTGCAGCTTGGCGCCATCATCGAGCAAGGGCCTGCGGACTGGGCGATTCTCCAGCAGACGAACGGCCGGGCCGATATTCGTCTGTCCGGTTCGTGGCATCATCCCGAGCCCGCCGGCCATCCGACCGTGTATGTCAGGCTCGTGCGCGAGGATTCGAACACGGTCGTCGTGCCGTGGCGGGCATGCGAACAGGACGGCGATAGCACGCGATGGACGGCCGTCATCCAGGGCGTTCCCGCAGGCGGACTGTACCGCATCGAGACCTGCCTCAACGTGAACCGCCAGCCGATCGAATGGTCCGTCCGCGGGGATATGATCCATCACATCGGCGTCGGCGACCTGTTCGTCGTCGCCGGCCAGAGCAACGCCTCGGGCTTCGGCAGAGATGCGATCTACGACCCGCCGGAGCTGGGGGTTCATGTGCTGAGAAACCGGGGGACGTGGGATCTCGCCTCGCATCCGCTCAACGAATCCACGCGCACTGCGCATATCGACAACCGGGAAGGGAGCAACGGCGGACATTCTCCGTATCTGAGCTTCGCCCGCCTGCTCAAGCGGGAGCTGGGCTACCCGATCGGGCTGATCTCTGCGGCGTCGGGCGGCTCCCGGCTTGGCGAGTGGAATCCGGACGAGCAGGGTGTCCTGTACCGCAACCTGCTCCGTATCGTCGGGCAGCTTGAGCAGCCGTTCAGCATCAGAGGCGTGCTGTGGTACCAGGGGTGCTCGGACGCCTCGCTGAAGCTCGGCAGCGACTATCTGGCGCGGTTCTCCCGCATGGTCGCCGAGCTGCGCCGGGAGACCGGGCAGCCGGACCTGCCGATCCTGACGGTACAGCTCAACCGGCTGACGGAGCGCGCCGACGACGATGCGGACCGTAGCTGGGGACAGGTGCGGGAGGCGCAGCGGCAGGCGGCCCGCGTATTGAGCGATGTGTACGTCGTGCCTTCGACCGACTGCGGCCTGTCGGATGCGATCCACAACAGCTCGCTGTCGAACCTTCGCCTCGGAGAGCGTCTGGGGCGGCTCGCACTGCACGAGCTGTACGGCCGGCAGACCGCTGCCTATGCCCATGCGCCCCAGATCTTCCGCGCGACCCGGGAGGCGGGACGCCGCCGGGTGCGGCTGCTGTTCGAGCATGTGCATGAGAGGCTGGAAATGCAAGATACCGGCATCTACGAGGCCGACGGCGTTTCGCCGTTCCCGTTCCGGGTGGAGGACGAGCGGGGCACGGTGCCGATCGCGGGGTTCGTCCACGGACCGGACGGCGCGGTGGAGCTGGAGCTGGAGCGGGAGCCGGCCGGGCAAGCCCGGATTCACGGCTGCTTCGAGCAAAATCCTGCGGCGTTCGTACCCTTCGATCTGGATTCCCATCTGCCGATGCTGAGCTTCTACGACGTACCGATTTTTAACGAAGAAGGGACCGATAACTAGATGACCGTCGTCAGATGCGACCAAAATCCGATCATACGCCCGCAGGACATTCGACCTTCCGCGCCGGGCATGGAGGTGATCGGAGTATTCAACGCCGGCGTCGCGCGCTGCCGCGGCCAGGTCGTCCTGCTCGTGCGCGTGGCGGAGCGGCCGACAGGCGGCGATCCGTCGGTATATCTCACGCCGCTGTACGACGCCGAGGCGGACCGGATCGTCGTTCATGCGATTCCGAGGAAGCCGGAATACGACTTTTCGGACCCGCGGGTCGTGCGCACGCCGAACCGCAATTACTTGACCTCGATCTCTCATCTGAGAGTCGCCCGCAGCGACGACGGCATTCACTTTGCAGTCGATCCCGCGCCGACGATCTCTCCGGCGACCGCATACGAGAGCTACGGGATCGAGGACCCCCGCATTACGCAGATCGGGGACACTTATTACATCACGTATTCCGCGATCTCCGAATACGGCATCTGTACCGCGCTGATCTCGACCGACGACTTTGCGACGTTCCGCAGACACGGCAACATTTTTCACCCGGACAACAAGGACGTCACCATTTTTCCGCGCGCGATCGACGGCATCTACTATGCGCTCCATCGTCCGTCCTGCTCCCACTACGGCATGCCGGACATCTGGATCGCCGAATCCGCGGATCTGCTGCGCTGGGGCAATCACCGGCGTCTGATCGGCACGCGGGAGGGGTTATGGGACGGCGGACGCATCGGCGCGAGCGCCGTACCGTTCGAGATCGAGGAGGGCTGGCTCGAGCTCTACCACGGCGCGGACCCGGGCAACAAGTACTGCGTCGGCGCGCTGCTGCTGGACAAGGCCAAGCCCTGGCAGGTTCTCGCGCGTTGCGAACGGCCGATCATGTCGCCCGAAGCGGCTTGCGAGACCGAAGGATTTTTCGGCAATGTCGTGTTCCCGTGCGGCGCGCTGTACGAGGACGGCATCGTCAAGCTGTATTACGGAGCGAGCGATACGAGCATCGGTTATGCAGAGATTGCCTTGGCGGATATTATGGCTACGCTTGTCCAGACTTCATAACTAGAGGAGTGTCTATACGATGTCGCAAATCGACAACAACGCCGTCGTCCTGTTCCAGGGCGACAGCATCACGGAAAACTGGCGCCGCCACGAGGATGGCGCGAGCCTGGGGATCGGCTACGCCAATGTGATCGCATCCCAATTCGGATACAAGTATCCGCACAAGCAGGCTACCTTTCTGAACCGCGGCATCGGCGGCGACCGCGTCACCGATCTGACGCGCAGATGGCAGACGGATTGCCTGGATCTGAAGCCGACGCTCGTATCGATCTTTATCGGCATCAACGATACGTGGCGGCGCTACGACGCGAACAATCCGATGAGCGCCGAGCAGTTCTACACGCTGTACCGCAATCTGCTGATCGTCACCAAGGAGGAGCTGAACGCGGGCCTCGTGCTCATGGAGCCGTTCCTGCTTCCGGTCCGTGAGGAGCAGTGGTCGTGGCGCGAGGACCTGGACCCCAAGATTCAGGCCGTGCGCCAGCTCGCGCGCGAGTTCGGGCTGCCGTACGTCCCGCTGGACGGGCTGTTCGCCGCTGCCGCCGCGACGAGCGGTCCGGAATATTGGGCGCCGGACGGCGTGCATCCGAGCGCCGCGGGCAACGGCCTGATCGCCGAAGCCTGGCTGAAGGCGGTGAACGCCTAGGCGAGTGTGCATGCTTAGCCGAACCTGCCGGCCTTGCGGCCGGTTTTTAACCCGCATTTTGGTAAGCGCTATCATGCTTAAACTAATTTAAAGAGGAGCGTGTGCAATGATGATGAAAAAAGGAATCGCCATGACGCTGGTCGCCGCTGCGATCGCCTCCGTCGCGACCGTCGGGGCGCCGCGGCAGGCAAGCGCAGCATCGGTACCGGTCGCCCAGGCGAACGTCCGCTACGTCGATACGCTGCCGAATCAGCCCTTCAACTACAGCATGATCGACTGGAATCAGCGGGCGAGGAACTTCGACGCCGCCGTGTTCGACTTCGCGTCCACGGGCACGTACAAGCCGATCGCCCTGTGGGACGTCACCCATGCGAACATGGCGACGACGACCTTCAAGCTGCCGTCGTACGTCGGTCCGCAGAGCCCGATTCCGGACGGAGGACAGGAGGCGGTGGCAGGCATGGCTTCGGTGCTCGGAGGCGCGCTGACCGGCATCGACAAGAGCAATCAGACGGGCAGCGGCTATGCCAACGTCAACTTCGCGGACATGACCCGCACATACCTCACTTCCGAGGGCGTCATCAACAACAATCCGCTGGCCAAGACGGCAGGCGTGGAGTTCTGGTACGTGCTGCTGCCGACGCTGACGTTTGCCGGACTGGATCATCTGTATCCTTCGACCGCCATGGACGCCGCGCTGCAGACGACCGCGAACAGTTGGTACGATGCGATCGTCAAGATGGGCGGCAGCAACGTCAATTTTAACTATCTGGGCTACGACTTCGGCGCGAAGGCGCCGTTCACGGGCAACCGGACGGAGCCGGATGCGGCGATCGGGGCGGGCATGCTCGAATACTGGGCGTACAAGAAGTTCGGCACGCAAAATTATTTGAACGCGGCGAAGTGGAGCATGAACTTCCTGCAAAATCTGACGAGCAACCCGTCGTACGAGGCGCTCGAATATTGGGGGCCGCTGCTCGCCTCCAGGCTGAATGCGGAGCAGGGCGGACGCTACGACGTCGGCAAAATGATGAACTGGGCGTTCGATACGGACTCCGGACACCGGCCGACCTGGGGCGGGCTGAACGGCACGTTCGGCACAGGCGCGATGGACGGCCTGATGGGGTCCAATTACGATCACGGCGGC
Organism: Cohnella sp. 56; assembly: GCF_037963805.1. NCBI lineage: Bacteria > Bacillati > Bacillota > Bacilli > Caryophanales > Paenibacillaceae > Cohnella > Cohnella sp. 56. The sequence goes on from NZ_JAZDQE010000012.1 coordinate 171,871, forward strand.
AATTACGCATTTACGATGAACACGTTCGCCGCAGGCATGGGCATCGTGCCGGTCGCGCGGTACGACCAGCGGTATGCGCGGGCGATCGGCAAGTGGATGCTTAACGCGGCGAGCAACGCGCGCCTGTTCTACAGCGACCAGATCGGCCTGTCGCAGCAGGACAGCACCTTCTGGACGGGCGATCCGAATCACGGCATCCCGTACGAAGGGCTGCGCTTCCAGAAGATCGGCGACAGCACCAAGGCGCCGTTCGCGACGGGCGATCCGCTGACGTACGGCTGGCCGTACAACACGAACTACGGCATTTATTCCGGCGCGCTGTCCGGCGTATTCGGCGGCACCGTCAAGACGACCAACGTCAGCCAGATTTTGCAGCTCGACCTGCTGAAGACGGACTTTTTCCACGATGCCGCCTATCCTTCCTACCTGTACTACAACCCGTACGCGACGAGCCAGTCGGTCAACGTCAACGTCGGTTCGGCGCCGGTCGACATCTACGACGCGGTCACCGATGCGGTGCTCAAGACCAATGTGACCGGCACGCAGTCCGTATCCCTGCCCGCCGATTCGGCTGCGGTGCTCGTGCTGGCGCCTGCGAACGGCACGAAGACGTACAGCGGCGGCCGGATTCTGATCGACAATGTGTTCGTCGGCTATCGGCCGTCGGCCAATCTGGCGCTGGGCATGAATGCGGTCGCCAGCTCGACGCAGAACGGCAATGCGGCAACCGGCGTCACGGACGGCACGACGGCTGTCCGCTGGGAATCGGGTCCCGGCGACCCGCAGTGGGTCTATGTGGACCTGGGCGCGTCCAAGACGGTCGGCAGCGTCGTGCTCAACTGGGAAGCGGCGTATGCGAGCGGGTTCAAGATTCAGACGTCGACGGATGCGGCGAACTGGACGGACGTCTATACGACGACCGCTGGCACGGGCGGCATGCAGACGATCCGGTTCGCGCCGGTCAACGCCCGCTACGTCCGCATGTACGGGACGGCGAGGGGCACGCAATACGCCTATTCGATCTATGAGTTCGAGGTGTATGCGCCGTCCAATCTCGCGCTCGGCAAGCCCGCGACGGCCAGCTCCACGGTCAACGGCAATACGGCAAGCGGCGTGACGGACGGGACGACGGCGTACCGCTGGGAGTCCGGGCCGGGCGACCCGCAGTGGGTGTCCGTCGATCTCGGCTCGCCGCAGGAGATCAACCGGGCGATCGTCAGATGGGAGGCGGCCTACGCCAGCGCGTTCAAGCTCCAGACGTCGACGGACGGGACGAACTGGACGGATGTGTATACGACGACGACGGGCAGCGGCGGCGTGCAAAATCTATTGTTCGCGCCCGTGACCGCGCGATATGTCCGCATGTACGGGACGGCGCGGGGAACGCAGTACGCCTATTCGATCTACGATCTTGAGGTTTATGCGCCGACGAATGTAGCGCTTGGCAAGGCGGCGGCGGCCAGCTCGACGACGAACGGCAATCTCGCGAAGTACGTCACGGACGGGACGACGGCGTACCGATGGGAGTCGGGGCCTGGGGACCCGCAGTGGGTGTCCGTCGATCTGGGTGTCGCGCAGACGATCCGCAGGGCGGTCGTCAAGTGGGAGGCGGCCTATGCCAGCAGCTACAAGCTCCAGGTATCGAGCGACGGCTCCAACTGGACGGATGTGTACAGCACGACGACCTTCAGCGGCGGCACAGCGGCGATCGGCTTCGCGCCCGTGACCGCGCGGTATGTCCGCATGTACGGCATCGCCAGAGGCACGCAGTACGCCTACTCGATTTACGATATGGAAGTGTACGACAGCTAATCGTTGAGGGGTGGAGATGCGACGATGACGAGACCGGCCGTTTGGCTAAGCTGCGTTGCGATGATGTGTTTTGTGCTCGGCGCTATGGCGATCGTGCGTCCGGCTCCCGCGCGGGCCGCGACGAATAATGGTTTGCCGAGCGACGAGAATATCCAGTATTTCGGCAGATGGGACAGGAGCGATGCCGCCACCTATCGCAACGATTGGGGCGGCGCCTACTTCAAGGTGAACTTCTCGGGGACGACTGTCAAGCTGAAGCTGGCGGCTGCAATCAATCTGTACGTGTCGATCGACGGCGTGGAGACGTATTATCCGAATGCCACGGGCACCGTCAATCTGACGCCGACCGCGCTGACATCCGGCGTTCATACGCTGCGAGTGGCCTCGACTTATTTCTCAGGCTACGACGGCCAGACGGAGCAGGGCGTCTTCAAGTTCCAGGGACTCGTGCTGGATGCGGGGGCGACGACATCGCCGCCGGCCGTGTCGGGCAAGCTGATCGAGTTCGCCGGGGACTCGATCACCGCGGGCATGGCGCTCGGCAAGGGGGCGCTGTCCGACTACGCTTGGCTGAGCGCGGAGCAGCTCGGCTACGAGCATACGCAGATTGCGCATACGGGCATCAACCTCGTCGACAACTGGACGCCCAACAATTTGCCGACGAAGATCGGCCTGGCGAAGCAGTACTTCAAGCTGCGCAACGGCAACTACGCGACTTCGCCGGACTGGGACTTCTCGACGTACGCGCCGCAGATGGTCGTCGTCAATATCGGGACGAACGATTACGGCACCGGCGTGCCGGCGGCCACGTTCAAGAGCAATTACATCGCGTTTCTGCAAAACATTTTCGACAAGTATCCGTCCACGGTCATCCTGGCGATGCGGCCGGTAGGAGGAGCGTTCGCGAACGAGATTTACGATGCGGTCCGTACCGTGAGCGCCGCCGGCAACTCGGTCTTCTACATCGATACGACCGGCTGGGTCAGCGCGCCCGGCGATTACTTGCCCGGCGATACGGTTCATCCGAACGACAACGGCCATATCAAGATCGCCAATAGGCTGATCGGGCAAATTGCGTTTTATCAAAAGTACGAAAACCTGGCGCTGAAAAAGCCTGCGACAGCGTCGTCCACGGAAAACGCCGCGCTCGGACCGGCGGGCTATGCCTTCGATGGGGCCCCGCTGTCGCGCTGGGCTTCGGGGGCGAGCGATCCGCAATGGATCAGCGTCGATCTGGGGGCGAGCCGCACCGTCGGCAGCGTCAAGCTGCGGTGGGAGACGGCTTACGGGAAAAGCTATAAAATTCAGACGTCGCTGGACGGACTCGCCTGGACGGACGTCTACACGACGACCACGGGGGACGGGGGACTCGACGCGATCTCGTTTGCGCCGACGCAGGCGCGGTATGTGCGGATGTACGGGATGCAGCGGGGTACCGGCTACGGGTACTCGCTGTATGAGTTCGAGGTGTACGCGCCTGCGAGATCGGGTACGCCGCCGATCGGCAGCACGATCTGGCTGAAGTCCGGCGCGAGCGGCAAATACGTCACCGTGCTGGACGGCAACGCGCTCGCGGCGACCAAGAGCTTCGAGAGCACCTGGGAGCAATTCGCCGTGGAGGACGCGGGCGGCGGCTACATCGCGCTGAAGTCGCTGCGCAACAATCTGTACGTGAGCGCGCTCGGCGACAGCAGCTTCGCGCATCCGCTGGCCGCGAGCGCATCGGCCAAGTCCGCCTGGGAGCAGCTCGAGTGGCAGGACTGCGGCGGCGGCCTGATCGCGCTCCGGTCGCCCTATTGGGGGACGTACGTCAGCGTTAATCCCGGCGAATCGGGCACCCCGCTCAAGGCGGCCAGCCCGAACGGCGGCCCGGCGGGCTGGGAGTACTTCGCATGGGGAGTCGCCTGAGGCGGGCTGGGCATGCTTCACATGAGGCGGCACAAGACGCGCCGGCAGCGCGATCTTCTAAGTATCGGATCATAACCGGAGACTGGCATCGTTCCGCCATTTAGTATCGGATCATAACCGGAGACTGGCATCGTTCCGCCATATGCAAATTGCAGACACGCCGCCAAGGCGTGTCTTTTTAAGCATTATTCAATTTATAACCTGGTGGTGGTGGTGGTGGTGGTGGTGGTGGTGGTGGACAGGATGAGAAAACGAGAAGTGGGCCGTGCATGGCATGGTATACGCTCAAGTGTACCGCGCAAAAGTGCGATATAGCCGAGCGAGGATAGATGCTGTCCGAGTGTACCGTGCAAAAGAGAAAGTGCAGTATGGATACCGATGATGAGACTAAATGCCGTTGCTGAGGCGCTCTATCCTGCACTTTTGTGAGGTAGCAGCCCGCGATCCTTCCAAACGCGGCGCTACCCTGCACTTTTGCAGGGTAGGCTTCCTCGTTATCACACTCAGCACCATATCGTCGCAGCTTGGGTGATCTAACCTTACTACCAATAAGTCGCTATCTCTCGCTGACGAGACAGTCCGGCTATGCCTCCTGCATCGCATACGATCGGGTAACGTTTTTTCGTGCTGCAAGTGCGGCTGCAGGAGCGGGCCGTCGCTGCAAGCGAGAAAATCCACCGCTACTGGAAGGCCGAGGGGGCCGGAGCGTGCTGCAAGCGAGAAAACTGCGGCTGCAGGTGGGAGGCTCCTGCTGAGTATGTTGCGATAAAAGCCGCCAGAGCGCTTTCCTCAATGGATTTGAATTTATCGGCATTCTTATGTGTTCGAAAAACGGCCCCGGGCACGGAATAGCGATGTGCGGCATCCTTATGTGTTCGAAAAACAGCCCCGGACACGGAATAGCGATGTGCGGCATCCTTATGTGCTCGAAAAACGGTCCCCGGCACGGAATAGCGATGTGCGGCATCCTTATGTGTTCGAAAAACGGCCCCGGACACGGAATAGCGATGTGCGGCATCCTTATGTGCTCGAAAAACGGTCCCCGGCACGGAATAGCGATGTGCGGCATTCTTATGTGTTCGAAAAACGGCCCCGGGCACGGAATAGCGATGTGCGGCATCCTTATGTGCTCGAAAAACGGTCCCGGGCACGGAATAGCGATGTGCGGCATTCTTATGTGTTCGAAAAACGGTCCCGGGCACGGAATAGCGATGTGCGGCATTCTTATGTGTTCGAAAAACGGTCCCCGGCCGGAATAGCGATGTGCGGCATTCTTATGTGTTCGAAAAACGGCCCCGGGCACGGAATAGCGATGTGCGATATCCTTATGTGCTCGAAAAACGGCCCCGGGCACGGAATAGCGATGTGCGGCATTCTTATGTGTTCGAAAAACGGCCCCGGGCACGGAATAGCGATGTGCGGCATTCTTATGTGTTCGAAAAACGGCCCCCGGCACGGAATAGCGATGTGCGGCATTCTTATGTGTTCGAAAAACGGCCTCGAGCGCGGAATAGCGATGTGCGGCAGTTACTACTTTTAGGTGTTCAAAAAGAGAAATGGCCGCGCATGGCAGCTGCGAGAGAGGCGTGAAGCGGAAGGTTCTTCTTGAGAAGGGTAGAAATGAAACTACGGATGGTTGCAAAAATATCGCCGCCTTCGTTTGTGCGGGATCGTGGAAGGCAGGGCCCGCACGGTGCAAGCCGCGGTCGAGGAGCTGAGCGGGTATCTGATCGGCAAGGATCCGCTCGCCATCGAGGACCATTGGCAGGCGATGTACAGAGGCGGATTCTATCGGGGCGGCCCCGTGCTGATGAGCGCCATCGCTGGTGTCGATCAAGCGCTGTGGGATATCAAGGGCAAGTATCACCAGGCCCCGATCTATCAGCTGAGGGGCGGCGCATGCCGTCAGAAGATGAAGGTGTACTCCTGGATCGGCGGGGACCGTCCCGCAGATGTCGGGCAAGCCGCATTGCGCGCGCAAGTCGAAGGCTTCACCGCCGTCAAGATGGACGCGACGGAGGAACTGCAATATATCGATTCGTACGCCAAGATCGATCAGGTGCTGGCGCGGGTAGCCGCCGTACGCGGAGCAGCCGGTCCACATCTGGGAATCGGCATCGACTTCCACGGCCGCGTCCACAAGCCGATGGCGAAGATTCTGGCCAAGGAGCTGGAGGCGTTCCGCCCGATGTTCCTCGAGGAGCCCGTGCTCCCCGAGAACAACGAGGCGCTGCGGGACATCGCGGCCGCTACTAATATTCCGATCGCGACCGGCGAGCGGATGTACTCCCGCTGGGACTTCAAGAGACTGCTCGCGGACGGCTATGCCGACATCATTCAGCCGGATGTATCGCATGCGGGCGGCATTACGGAGTGCAAGAAAATCGCAGGCATGGCGGAAGCCTACGATGTGGCGCTCGCGCTGCATTGTCCGCTCGGTCCGATCGCGCTGGTCGCCTGTCTGCAGGTGGATGGGACCTGCCATAATGCGGTGATCCAGGAGCAGAGCCTCGGCATCCACTACAACCAGGGGAACGACTTGCTCGATTATATCGTCGATCCGTCCGTATTCCATTATGTGGACGGCTGCGTCTCGATCCCCAGCGGTCCTGGACTCGGCATCGAGATTGACGAAGCCCATGTGCGGAAGATGGCGGCGATCGGACACGACTGGAAAAATCCGATCTGGCGGCATCAGGACGGCAGCGTGGCGGAGTGGTGATTCAATACGAACGGAAGGCATCCGTTTGAAGCCGGGAGGCTTCAAGGGATGCCTTTACTTGTAAATAAAGGTGCGTCCCTTGGGCGTCTCGCTTCCGGCCGAGCATGGCTGGCGCAGCCTGCCATCACCGAGCTTGGTATCGATAAAATCGACGACCTGCTGCAGCGACGCGATCTGTGCGGCGATATGGGCACGGTGGCTTTTCAACTGCTCGACCAGCTCCGGGTATTGCGCCGGATCGGCGTCGACGGACACGTTCAGGAAGGGGCGCATCTCCTCCAGCGGCATGCCCGTTTTTTTCAGACAGACGATTAGCCGGATCGTCTCCAGATTGTCCTGCCGGTAGATGCGGTGCCCGTTGTCCTTGCGTTCTGCGCGGGGCAGCAGCGCGATCTTCTCGTAGTATCGGATCGTATCTTCGGATACGCCGGTCAGCTCCGCGGTTTGCTTGATCGTGAATACTGGCTCTTCCTTCATTGCTGCAGCCCCTCTGCGATTGGCGTTGTGTGCATTATATAACTTGGAGTCCACTCCAAGTCAATCCCGGTTATCGGTCATCCGGCCGCCGAATGCGGCGTCTTGACTTGGAGTCGACGCCAAGTCGTACAATGCGGACGATGCGGGATCGAGACCCGCACGGGAGAGGGGACATATGGGAATGAGAACAAGCGATGAGGTGAATACCGCGCTGATTACGGGCGCCAGCGCCGGGATCGGGCTGGCATTGTCCAGGCGGCTGCTGTCGGAAGGCTGGCAAGTCGCGACGATCAATCGCTCGGCGTATGCCGCGGACGACCCGCTGATCCGGGAAGCCATCCTGGCCGGACGCCTGCGCAATTATCAAGTGGATGATCTGGCCGACTTCGACAGTCTGAGGCGGACGCTGGATACGGTCAAAAGGGAGGAGCGCCGGGTCGATATCCTGTTCAACAATGCCGGCGGGAGCTTCTCGGAGCTGAGCTACTCCAAGCAAGGCCGCGAGCTGCACTACGAGCTTATGACGGTCGTTCCGTATATCGTGATGACGGAATTGGAGGATCTGCTCGCCGGGGGACGGCTCAAGACGGTTATCAATACTTCTTCCTCCGCGCTTAAATTTACCAAGTCGCTCAGCATAGAGACTCTGGAGCGGCCCGATACCTTCCGCAAGCTGCTCGGCCCGTACGCCGCCTCGAAGCTGGCGCTGTCGCTCTGGACGCAGGCGGCCGCGCCGCGGCTGGCCGAGCGCGGCATACGCATCCGCAGCGTCGATCCCGGCGGCAACAATACGCTGAGGAAGGGCAAGCGCTCCGGGCTGCCGCTGCCGGTCATGCTGCTGATGAAGCTGTTCTTTGCGCCGCCCGCGAAGGGTGCGGGCCTGCTGTACGAAGCGGCGCTCGGGGAGCTGCGCGGCAAGACCGGCGTGTACGTGGAAAAGGGGCGGGTCGCCGAGTTGATATTCGCCGACCAGGCCCAGGCTGTGCTGAACAGAGTCGACGACATCTACAAGTTAGAATATAGACGAGCGTGACCGCAGGGATACCGGCTCCGCTTGACCGTGCATTTGGATTACTTCAAACTTTGGATCAGCTGTTCGAACACGAACTTCCCTTTTTTCTCCAACCCATCCCCGAAGCTCATCAGATCGGGAAACGATCTTTTGTAAAAATGGTATACAGGAGAATTCGCGCTCGCAGGGTGGAGTTCCTCTAAATCAATGCGAAGCGTTCAGCTCGATCCGCAGCGGCAGTCCGGCCGTGAACGTGCAGGGCGCGGCGAAGCGAATCGCGTCTTCGCAGGCGGTGTAGTCCGCCGCTTGTTCGCCGATCCGGACGGCGCCGATCCGCTCCAGCGCCTGCCGCGGCAGCTTCAGCGCGCGCAGCGCAAGCTGTCCGCCCAGCAGCGTCAGCTCGGCATGGTCTTCGGTCAGCTCGAACGTGCCCCAGCCGCTGCCGAGCGACCAGAACGTGCGGAACCGGCCGTCCTCGCTGCGGACGGGATTGAACCCGATCAGCCCCTGCACGAGATCGAATTCGAAGCCGCCGTAAGCGTTCAGCAGCGAATAGCTGGACATCGAGCGCGCATAGTTGCTGCCGCATTCGATCTCGCTCCACGGATTGCGCTTCTCGCCGTCGTACCGGTCGCGCACCGCCCGCACGATCTCGAGCCCTTCGTCGACCATTCCTTCCTGAATCATATGGGAGGCGACCTGGTACTCCATGCCGGTCATCATCTCGGTCGCATAGGGCACCGGGATATATGGTTTGCGCGTCTCGCCCGGCCAGGAGGCGATCATGAGGCCGGCCTCGTCGTTCAGGGCGAACAGCCGCCACGTATTCGCCTCGTCCCGAAGTGAAGGCTTGAAGTTGTAGCGATAGAGGGCGCGCAGCGCGCTCGCCGTCTGCGCGGGATCGAAGATCTCGCCCAGCCCGCTCAGATTGGCGTGCCACTGCGCGACGACCTGGTCGATGGCGCAGCCTTCGCCGATCTGATACTTGATCTCGCCGCGCTCCGCGTTCCAGTAGCGGTTGACCACTGCGTCGCTATAGGGCTCAAGCACGCCCCGATCGTCCAGGTCGACCCGCTGCACATAGTACTCGCCGTTGAACAGATGCTCATCCGTCCACGCCTTGCCCTTTTGGAACAGCGCCTCGTACAGCTCGGCCGTATCCGGCTCGCCCAGATGCCGCGCCATCTCCGCGCCCGCCTTGAGCGCGGCCAGATAGAAGCCGTTCAGCCACGCGCTCGGCCCGTAGAGCTCCATATCGAGCGTATGATGCTGCCGTCCCGTCAGGACGCCCGATTGCTGCGGGTCCCAGCGGTCCTCGTTCGCTTCGTCCCAGGCGTAGGCGATCGATTTTTTGATTGCCTCCCAGTTGGCGCGCAGCCAGGCGGTGTCGCCAGAGATCTTCCAGTCGCGGTACGCCTTGATCACGCCGCCGAACTGGCCGTCCACGCAGGCATGGAAGGCGGACGCCTCTCTGCCGAGCGGGAGCATGAGGCGGAACGACATCTTGCCGCTGTCCCACTGGTTGTACTTGAAGTCCAGCTCGCGCATGCTCCGTTCGAGCTGCGGGAACAGGAAGGGCAGCGCATAGGCGTAGTTCCAGACGTGGGTGCAGGAGCCCTCGCAGGAGCCCTCGTCCTCGATGCAGCCTTCGAAGCCGTAGAACTCTCCGTTCGTCAGGCGCAGCGTCGCCGCGGACTTGAGCACCGCGAGGTTGGCGGATACCGCTTCCGTGACGACTTCGGGCACCGTAGAGCCGAACAGGGCGTCCTTGAAAGCCAGCGTATCGGCCAGCAGCCGGTCCCAATGGTTCAGAGCATACGAAGCGCTGGCGGCGGAGTCGGCGAACAGCGAGGCGTAGTAGTTGCGCCAGATCGTCGTGCCCTCCGGCTCCTTGTTCCAGAAGTTGTGCACGTTCGGGAAGCTCCAGCCGATGACGAAGCGGACGCGCTCGCGCCGACCCGGCTGCACGGTGACGCGCGCGGCCAGCGAGGCCATGTCCGGCCGCGTCGTGCCGGCGGGCGGGTCTTCGTCGTAGATGCGATTGGCGAACGCGCCGGGCGTCGTGAAGTCGCGCCAGAACATTTCCAGATGATCGAGCCAGTCTCCGCGGTACCAATACTGCTGGTGGCTCGTATCGGCGGCGTCGGTCGCGATCGCGACATCGCCGAAGGCAGGATCGTCCGCCTCGCGGCGGCGCGAGGACAGCTTCAGCACACGGAGCGGGCGTCCGTCGTCCAGCGCGCGCTCGTCGTAGGCGTGTTCGGCTTGCCCGACCGCCTGCGGATTGGCTGCGCTCAGACAGACGGTGTACGTGATCGGGCGCGTGTCCGTATTGTCGATCTCGATCTCGAACAATGCGGCGGGAATGCTCGAATCGCGGTCATTGAGCGGGATGAGCGGGTTGTAGGCGAGCAGCTTCACGACGCCGGGAAAAGAAGGCTCGCGGAAGGAGAGGGAAGCGACCGGGAACTGCCCGGTGAACTCGGTATCGCGAAAATGAGGCAGTCCGGCCATCGTCGCCGTATCCGGCCCGAAGCCGTAGCCGCTGTGCAGGCCGGCGCCGCGCCGGGGCTGGCCCACATAAGGCGCCTGCAGGTCGCCGTTCAGCACGCGGGCGTCCAGCACCTTGCCGTCCTGCTCCGCCTTGATGCTGAAGTGGCTGTTGCCGCTCACGCTCCGTTTGTTTGGCCGGTTGAAAATTTCCCAGTCGATCAGCCGTCCGTTGCCGGACAGACCGATGGAGCCCGTGCCGATGCCGCCCAGCGGAAAAGAGATCTCGCGCGTATGCTGTCCTTTGTAAATTCGGCTCATAGCAATTCCTCTCTTCATCGTCATAAGATACTTGCCATGCAGCGCTGCTAGCCTAATAATAAAAGGCGATACCGCTGAAATCATTGCAAATAAGACATGAATTCGGTGTAAAAAACAACTGAATTTGTGCGGAGGGCTGCCTTCTGAAAATCGAGGATTATGACGTCGCACCCTACATTCGCAACGCGGATTATGCGATTCGCCGCCCCTTTTTTCTGGGAGAACGCAGCCTGCTCGACTACTTGATCTTCTACGTGCAGGAAGGCACGTTCGAGATCGAGCTGGACGGCCGCACACATGTGCTGAAGCCCGGGGACCACTGTCTGCTACAGCCGGGAGACCGCCATACGATCCGCGGCCTCGACGATACGATCAACCCGTACGTGCACCTCGACTTCTTCTACCTGCCGAGACGGCGGGAGAGCTTCATCACGCTGCCCGGCCAGATCGACATGACGCCGTACGCCGAGCTGATGCAGCCGAGGCTGAACGACAGCGAATCGTTCGAGCTGCCGATGAAGCTGGACTTCAAGCACCCGCAGCGCATGCGCGACCTGGTGATGAAGATGATCGAAGCCTGGCAGACGCGCACCTATGCAGGCCGGCAGACCGCGCACAGCCTCGCCCACGAATGGTATGCGGCCGTCGCGAGCGAGTTCATGACGGCGCCCCAATCGGCCGCGAGCCATGCCAGGCCGCTGCTGAACTGGATCACCTCATACTTCGCGCTGCATATATCGGAGCCGATCTCGGTCAAGGACATGGCGAAGCGGGCGGGGCTGTCGCCGTCCAGGTTCAACGTCGTGTTCGCGGAGACATTCGGTACGACGCCTCACCAATATTTGCTGCGGATGCGGATCGAGCATGCCAAGGAGCTGCTGCGGAGCGGCTATCCGATCAAGGTAGCGAGCGAGTACTGCGGCTTCGCCGACGTTCATTACTTCACGAAGGCGTTCAAGAGCGCGGTCGGCGTCACGCCGGGGCAGTATCGGGGGGCGGAGCGGTGAGGCTGTTTGCATTGTACGACAGATGTCGCAGGTGCTGTCTGTTTTTGTCGTAAAAAAATTACGGTGTTTATATATCGTTCTGTATATTTATTACGGTGTGATTTATAATGATAGCTGAAGGGAGTGTTATCCAAATGTTAAGAAAAATAACGATGAACAACTTTCTTTCGTTTAAGACGGAAACGACGGTGGACCTGAATGCAACAGGATATAAAGTATTAACGAACACAAACGTAAATAACAATACGTTAAAAGGCGCCTTCTTTTTTGGGGGGAATGCCTCAGGAAAGACAAATGCGATCCGCGCAATTAAAGTGCTATTTGACCTTTTGTTTGCCGAAAGAAATGTGAGTATGGCGTTGTATAGATGCTTGTTTTCAAATGAAAAAGTATTGGACTTAGCGTATGAATTCGAATTTTCCGATACGCGAATAAAATACTTTATTGAATATGCAATGGATACAAAAAGTTTCGTGGAAACTTTGTCAATTGCAGATGAAGTTGTTTTGAACCGAATTGGACAGAGCGCCAAATCTAAAATAACCGAGAATGATTTTTATAACGATATAGATTCTAATTCATTGCTTCTCCGGGAAATTTACTTTAATACAAAGTTTAGAAATCAGAGTTTACTGAAGGAATGGTTTGATTTTCTCATGAACTCCGTTTATATAGACGGCTACAGGGAAACGATCATTTCTCCCGGGAAATTAGACTTGGATATTAATAAATACCTTGATTATCAAGGCGTAGATGAAATTAATCGTTTTTTCGAGCAATTTAATTTTAATCAAAGAATAGAGTATTCCAATCTAAGTTCAGGCAATGTGACCACGATCGAATCGCCCGATGAAAAAAATATATTTTTTAAGCGAGAGGGAGTAGGAGAGCCGATTCCATTTCCATTGGAATCGTTAGGCAATCAGAAGTTGTTGCGGCTCTTGCCTTCCTTCTTCCATGTCGTCAGACATGGCGGATTGTTAATCGTCGACGAGTTCAGCAGCGGTCTTCATAATTTCCTGGAAGAGCTGCTGATCAGATACTTCATGAAGCATTCAAACAATGCGCAACTTTTCATCGTATCTCACTCGACCAACTTGCTCACGAACTCGCTTCTCCGGCCGGATCAGATTTATGCTGTAGATTTTAATGGGATTCACGGCAGCTTTCTCAAGAGATTTTCATCGGAACAACCGCGTGTAGCACAAAATCTTGAGAAAATGTATACGAGCGGAGTGTTTGGCGGCATACCGGAGTATAGGAATGATTATGAATGATCAGATTTAATCGCGATAAGAACATTGGGAAAGTGTTGCTTATTGTGGAGGGTTTGGACACTGAATTTTATTTATTGCATCGCGTTTTTACTCGAATCTTTAATTTCCAATTTGAAAAACTTAATCGCATGCTCAAATATAAAAAATTCAACCCGCAAGAGAGCACCCAGTCTTCAATTTTTGTCATCAATACGAAGGAATCTGCGCTCAAGTTCGTGAATGATGCCGACGAATTTCTGGATATGATGTTTGAAACGTTAATTGAGCAATATAAATTCCCCGTTGATCGTGCAGCGATCTTTTACGTATTTGACCGGGATGTGAAATCCAATACCGATCCGGTTCATATAAGGCATCTCATGAGATCGCTGAGCAATTCTCGGGAAAGCAACGGGTTCGGCATGCAGGGATTATTTTTAATAAGCTATCCGGCCATTGAAAGTTTCGTTGCTTCTAACTTCATAGACAACTCATTTGGATTGGCATTCGAGACAGGGAGTGAGTTAAAGGCTTATCTGAGGGATCAAAAGTTGAACCAGTGCAGAATTAACGAGGATACACTGACAAAAGCTGTTTCAGAAATGGTTCTCGCACTGAAGCAACTAGGTATAAGCGAATACGATCTGGACCATTTTTCCGACACGAACTTATTTATATTTAATCAACAGGAAGAATACTACCTCACGAACCGGAAGTACAAGCTAATCAGTCTTGTATGTATCATTTTGTTAGACCTAGGATTGTTGGCATTTGATGGAGTCGAGGATTAGCCGATAAGCCTCTCGAATTGGCCAACGGCCGAGTCAGAGAGGCTTATAGGTTGTGATGTTATGGACGCCGCTTCAACGTACCTATCCAAAATATCAACTGCATGCCAAAAACGTTCGTATGAAGCTTAGCAAGACTACAAGCGTCAAGGCTGCTTTCAGAAGCCTGTTCGATGAGGGGGCATTCCCAAACAGAGAGCACGCGCGCGATGGCTGTTTTTGCGTCAATACGATGGTCGAACTGGCTCCGCACGATGCGAAATTTGAAGTTTTGACACGCGAGCATCAGCTGTATTTGGCGGCCATATTCGAAGAGACGATCGCGCGGGGAATAGCTGCGGGGGAGCTCGGCGGTTCGGTAGACCGCCGGGCTATAGCGCAGTCCTTGGTGACCGCATTTGTCGGCATAACCGTCTTGAAAAAATCGAATCCCGGCCCGGAATGGATCGGCAATGCATTGAATCGGCGCTGTCGATGCTGCCCCCACCCGAGCGTTCGAAGCCGAAATAAAAGGAACACAGTGCATATCGTACTGTGTTCCTTTCATTAAGCTGCCTGGCATGGCAAGGCGTACGCTCGAAAGCATCGCGCAAAAGTAAGATATAGCCGTGCGATGGCCTTACATCCCCTCCATCAGCTCCCACTCCCGCAGGCTGCCGTCGGCAGGGTCCAGCCGATACGTGCCGATCTCGAATCCGCCCAGACGAATCTCCTGCGTCACGCCGAGCGAAGGAATCCGGAGGACGGCCGATCCCGGCTCCCCGGTCGGTTCGAACAGCCGGAGCACATAACCCGTGCCGTCTTCGGCGCGCTTGAACGCGGTCAGCAACAGGCGGTCGCCGTCCAGCTCGATGCCCGGGCCGGGTCGATTGCCGCCTCCGGCCGGGAAAAAGGACAGCGCATAAGGCCGCTCGTGCAGCACGAGCGCTTCGCGGTCGATGGCCCGCAGCCGCGACTCGCGCTTGCCTGCGTTCAGCCAGAACGTGTAAGTGCGCTCGCCCTGGTCGATGCGGGGAATGAAGCGGTCCTGCGGCAGGATCGGGCGATCCAGAATCGGGTGCGCGCAGTATGCGGCGCCCCGCACAAGCGTCGGCCGGAACGCGCCGCCGCCGCTGTCCGAGCCGTACACGCCGTCGTTGACGAGCGTGACCGCATGACCTTCGGCCGACGTCTCCGCGATCGCGGTCCATCTCTGGGCGACAGCCTCCGTGCCGTCACGCGGCAGCTGCTGGACGCCGTACGCCGTCTGTCCCGCATACTCATAATCTTCTCCCCACACAGTCGGTATCGACAGCTTGAGCAGCTTGTCCTTTTCGTTCCAGTACAATCGGGCCTGCACCTCGATCTCGGTGCCCTTCTTGGGCAGCAGGTAGGTGAGCACGAGGGCCGAATCGCCATATTCCAGCAGCGCCTCGACGACGGTTCTGACTTCTCCGTCTTCGACGACTCGTACGGCCGGGAGCACACCTTCGACGACGCCCGAGAACGCCGTGCTGCGAGCGGGGCTCATCAGTTGGAACCGGCCGACGACCGGCTCGAACTTGTCGGTGTCCATGCGCCACGGGTCCGCGTTGTCGGCGACGTATTCGTCGATCAGTCCGGTACGGGTGTTGATCTCGACCTGCAGCGACGGCGACCCGAAGCGGATCGCCCCGTCGCGCTCGGCAAGCCGAGGCTGAGGTTTCTGTTGCATTTTGACGATCAGGCAGTCGAACCGGTTCATCGACGCGGGCGCCAGCTCCGCCTCGAAGACGACGCGTTTGCGCCAATCCAGATTGAGGGCGCTTTGTTCTTTTTCCGGCTGGCTCGGCATCCGCTTGCCGTTCTGGTAGACGAGCGGCATGGAAAATTCCTCGGTCCAGTTCTGGTCCTCCAGCATGAATTCGCAGGCGAACACGCCGCGTACCGGATGCGGATGGGGATTGTAGACGAGAATCGGATATTCGCCGGGCGCCGCCTTCGGCTGGCCGGCCGCCAGCGCGAAGAACGCCCGCGCCTTGAGCCGCGAAGCGATCTCCAGGCCGTGATCCATGAGCCGCAGCGACGACTCCTCCGCCGCCTGAATCGAGCTGCCTGGCAAAATGTCGTGGAATTCGGCGACCATCAGATCGTGGAACGCCTCGGACAGCTCCTGCGCCGGATAAGCGGAGAGCCGCCCGTGCAGCGCCGCCGTCGCCAGCATCTTCTCGGTCATGAACAGCTGGCTCTCGAGCTGCCGGTGCTTCTGCTTGATGCGGATCATCGACGTATAGCAGCCGACGAAGCGGGGATTAAGATCGTCCGCATGCCGCGGCAGATCCGGCACACCGCGCAGCTCGGCGAAGTAGGCCTCCGGCGTGGAGTGGACGATGTCCGTCTCGCCTGATCCCATCAGCTCGCCGATCCGGTCGAGATCGAGCCGCGAAGGTCCGCCGCCGTGATTGCCGACGCCCCACAGCATCATGCGCGGACGTCCGGCATCGTCGTCTTTGTACTTTTCCAGCCAGCGCTCGATCTTCTTGTGCGCCTGCCCGAGGAGCGTATTGTAGCCGTCCGACAGTTGGTGCGCATGCACCTCGGAGCCGTCGAAGCCGACCCATACGAAGTCTTCCGCCGGCCCCGCCGACTTGTGCTCGGGGCGCATGAACAAGTACGAATCGTAGCCCGCCCGGCGCATGATCTGCACCAGCCCCCTGGAATGCCCGAAGGAGTCGAAGTTGATGGACGTCGTCGGCGCGGCGCCGAACTTGTCCTTGAAGTATCGCCTGCCGAGCAGAATCTGCCGGACGAGCGACTCGCCCGACGGCATATTGCAGTCCGGCTGCAAGTACCAGCCGCCCATAATATGCCATTTGCCGAGCCGTACGAGGCGCTGGATCTCGCTGAACAAGCTCGGCTCGTATTCCTCGATCCACTTGTACAGCAGCGCCTCGTTGTGATTGAATACATAGCCGTCGTATTCCCGGCAAAATTCGGCGGCGGCCCTGAACGTGGACACCGCTGCCGCAGCGCCTTCTTCCCATTCCCACTGCCAGACGGGATCGAGATGCGCGTTGCTGATCAGATGCAATTTTTTCAAATGAATTCATCCTTCCCAGGTCGTGTCCGTGCTTCAGTTTCATTTTCATCCCGGGAAGGGCGGGTGTAAATTCATTGGAATAACGTGTTTTTGCACTAAAATGATCAGTTGGCCGGTGCTGCCTTGTGCTACTATGAGGGAAAGAGATGCCGAGAGGGGGAGCCTCATGGAGCGCGCCGCGCTGCCGGACTCGCTGTACGGACCCGTCCGGGTGAACGATGCCGTCGTCGAGATTATCGAGGCGCTCGAGGAGCAGCCATGGGGCGCCAAGTTCTGCCCGTCCCATACGCATGTATGGTTCGAATTCAACTATATTTACGAAGGCTGCATGCGGACGGGGTTCGGCGGGCCGCTGCTGAATGTCGGGCCGGGGCAGTTTTTCGTAATACCGCCGGGCCTGGAGCATTGCCACGAATACGAGCCGCAATCGCCGCACCGGGGCGTCTGTCTGCGCTGGACGTTCGCCCGCGCCGAGTCGACGACCGAAGAGGGCGAGTCCGCCGGCATTCGGGACATGCTCGACAGTCTGCGGCATTGGCGGCCGGGCTGCTACGAGGACCGCTACGGACTCGGCGAACGGATCGCCCGGCTGTTCAGCGAAGCGAGGGAGGCCGTCCCGTCCGCGTCGACCCGGCTCACGTTCGTGCAGATCTTGCTCGCGCTGGCGGCCATCCGCGACCCTGCGGGCACGATCGCCCCGCAGGCGGCCGATCTGTCCGACGCCGCGTTTGTCCGCAAGATCGAGATTTACCTGAACGACGAGCGCGCGGAGCGGATGGATGTGCGGCGGCTGGCCGCCTCCATGCACGTCAGCTACAACCATCTGGCTCGCAAGTACAAGCGCCTCACCGGGAAAACGATCGTCGGCCGTCTCACCGAAATACGGCTCGAATGCGCGCTGAAGCTGCTGCAGGACACGGACGCTCCGATGTCCGTCATCGCGGAAGTGGCGGGCTTCGGCGCCGCACATTACTTCAGCCGCGTGTTCAAGGAGTCGTACGGCATCAGCCCGAAGGCGTACCGCCGCGCACACGGCGCCAGCGAACGTACGGCCGACCGCTGACGCGCGGCGAGTGCGCGGGATGAGAAGCGGCCCAGCCGAAGAAAAGTCGCCCGCTGCAAGCGAGAAAAGCAACGCTACAGAGCGGCCGATGGCGGCGGACGGTGCTGCAAGCGAGAAAAGCGCGGCTACAGAAGCGGCCGCCCGCTGTAAGCGAGAAAAGCAACGCTACAGAGCGGCCGACGGCGGTGGACGGTGCTGCAAGCGAGAAAAGCGCGGCTACAGAAGCAGTCGCCCGCTGCAAGCGAGAAAAGCAACGCTACAGAGCGGCCGACGGCGGCGGACGGTGCTGCAAGCGAGAAAAGCGCGGCTACAGAAGCGGCCGCCCGCTGTAAGCGAGAAAAGCAACGCTACAGAGCGGCCGACGGCGGCGGACGGTGCTGCAAGCGAGAAAAGCGCGGCTACAGAAGCGGCCGCCCGCTGTAAGCGAGAAAAGCAACGCTACAGAGCGGCCGACGACGGCGGACGGTGCTGCAAGCGAGAAAAACGCGGCTACAGAAGCAGTCGCCCGCTGCAAGCGAGAAAAGCAACGCTACAGAGCGGCCGATGGCGGCGGGCGCCTACCGGAAACGGCGGGCGTCCGCCGAAGCGTAAGAAACAGGCTGAATGCCGGCCTCGACAAAAAAAGCGAGAAGGCCCGCCCGGAGCCGTTCTCGCTTTAACTTTGCCCGCCGCCTGCCGTGCTTAGATGACCTGAATCTCGATGCCCAGCATCGCCGCGGTCCGCTTGATCTCCCGCGCCCTGTGGCCGACGCCGAGCGCGAAGTGATGGGTCGGACCGGCGCTGCACCATTGCTCGACGAACTGGGCGACCGGCCGGCCGAAGCTGCAGCGGGTGTTGGTGTTGCCGGTCTGCGGGATCGGTCCCTTGATCGATTCGCCCTCGGCGACGATCATCTTGTAGCGGCCCTGCGCCGTCTGCCCGATGCTGAGCAGGGTGACCGGCCCGGCCTTGATGCTGAACTCGACGCCGATGCCGGAGCCGCGCTTGCCGTGGAACAGCTCCAGACCCCGGATGACCGGACGGTCGTCGGCGATCTTGATGTTGTGCGGGCCGTCGTGGCCGACGAGCACGATATTGTCCTTGAAGTCGCACGGATGCAGCTCCGCGAACGAGCCGCCCGCTTCGAGCCGGTCCATGATGAGCATCGCCGCGCAGGTCTTGAGATCGGCCTCGCCCGCGAGCGGGATGCCCTTGCCGGTCAGGAGGGAGTTGCCGAGCACCATGTTCGAGCCGATGCGCTCGTATTCGTTGTCGTCGAGCCCTTTGTAGTAGTACGCGAGGCCGGTCAGGCCGAATTCGTCCACGAGCTTGTCGAGGCCGACCGCGACCTTCGCCGACCAGGCGAGGTCCTCCGGCTTGATCGGACGCGTGACCGGATCGATGAACGGATCGGACACGGTGAACGTCGCGTGGATCTCCTCCAGCTTGGCGTCGATCTCGCGCTGCGTGGCGGACGAGACGGCCTTGGACAGATCGCACATCTCCAGCATCTGCACATGCGCGCCGAACGCGAACGTGAACGCCGACGGATCGGAGTTCATGTCGTACATGCCCTCGTACGTATGCCCGAGATAGCCGATCCGGGCGTACTTGAACGCGCGCCGCGCATTCGCCGCGCGGCACCAGGCGCGGACGTCGTCCATCGCCGCGGCATCGTCGTACAGCGTGCCG
This sequence comes from Cohnella sp. 56, assembly GCF_037963805.1. Classification (NCBI taxonomy): domain Bacteria; kingdom Bacillati; phylum Bacillota; class Bacilli; order Caryophanales; family Paenibacillaceae; genus Cohnella; species Cohnella sp. 56. The sequence continues at coordinate 191,457 of NZ_JAZDQE010000012.1, forward strand.
ATGACCATGCCGGCTGCGGGCCGTCCGGCGCGGACGAGCACGCCCGCGATCTCGGGCAGCGAGCAGACGTTGTCGTTGACCAGCTGCATGTAGGTGGTCGTGTTCGAGTAGTCGAGGCGCTGCCTCGGCTGCAGGGCGACGAGCACGGTCGGCACGGACAGGCCGAGGATCGGCGTCGCCGCCGTCGACGATGTGACATAGGTGCTCAGGAAGCTGAACAACAAGTCGACATCCTGCTTCTTCAAATACTCGGTCGCCGCGAACGCCTTGTCCACCGTATCGACGAAGCCTGCGCTGACGACCTCTACGTCCAGCTCGCGCAGCCGGTTCTCGAATTCCTGCCCGTATCCCGCCAGCTCCTCCCGCAGTCCGGGGAATTGCTCCCAGTACGGCTCGTGGCCGACCGTCATGACGCCGACGCGGGCGCGGGCGCGTTTCAATTCAATACTCATTTTGGACGCCTCCTCTATGCGATTTACCGCTACGTTTATCGTATGGCACCGCACAGAACGGAACAATGAGGACAGCAACTTTTTTTAGAACAATTCTACGCTTCCTGTTATAATCGCATCATGTGGGGACAGCCGTCGCACTACGGGACGAGCCGCGTTTCCGGCTTGAATATGCCAAGGGAGGTATGGAGATGATCGAGCCCGTGGCAATCTACTGCGAGCATTGCGAACCGGGCTGGCAGGTGCCGCGCTCGCGCACGAACAACCATATTGCGGTGCTGGTGACGGAGGGGCAGGCGTCCTTCGATACAGAGGCGGGAACGTTCAGGCTGAGCCGGGGGGATATGCTGTTCATGCCGCGGGGCATCGAACGCAGCGCATGCAATTCGGCCACAGACCCGCATGAGATGTATGTCGCGCATTTTCAGTATGCGGGCGAAGGCGAGGGGGTGGAGCTGCTGGCGCAGCCGCGGGCAAGCGTCGTGCGGCTGCACAACTACGAGTATGCGCGCAACCGCTTCGCCGCGCTCGTCCAGTACTGGCTTCGGCAATCGGCCTGCCGGCCTGCGCTGTGCCATGCCGCGCTGCTCGAGCTGCTGGCGCTGTTCAGCGAAGCGAGCGAATCTGCGGCTGCGCAGGGCGCGGCTTCCGGCATCGTCTACCGGCTGGAGGCGTACATCCTGCTCCACCACCGCAGGGCGATCACGATTGGCGAGCTGGCCGAGCATGTCGGCAAGACGCCGAATTATGTCAGCGCGCTGTACCGGCGGTCGACGGGGCGCACGCTGACCGATTACATCCAGCAGATCCGCATCGCGGCCGCCTGCGACCTGCTGACGACCTCGCAGATGAACATCGGGGAGATCTCGGATTATCTCGGCTTTTGCGAGCAGTCCTATTTCAACAAAGTGTTCAAAAAAATTACCGGGACCCTGCCGTCCGCTTACGTGCGGTTTCAGGTGAACCGTTCAAAGGAGCAATGACTCGTGAATGTAGAAGCGGTCATGCAGGCGCTCGAAGCGCTCGGCAAGGAGCGGCTTAAAAAGATGTATATGTCAAACGGCGCGCACGAACCGCTGTTCGGCGTGGCGACAGGCGAGATGAAGCCGCTGTTCAGAAAAACGAAGCTTAACCAGGCGCTGGCGGAGCAGCTGTACGCGACGGGCAACTATGACGCCATGTACTTCGCCGGCATCATCGCCGAGCCGAACGTCATGACGGAAGCGGACTACGACCGCTGGATGGATGCGGCGTATTTCTACATGCTGTCCGACTATGTGGTCGCGGTGACGCTGTCGGAGGCGGACATCGCGCAGACGGTAGCCGACAAGTGGATCGCGAGCGGGGAGGAGCTGAGAATGTCGGCGGGGTGGAACTGCTATTGCTGGCTGCTGGGCAGCAGGCCGGACAGCGAATTTTCGGAGGACAAGCTGGCCCGCATGATCGGGCAGGCGGTCGATACGATCCATGACGCGCCCCGGCGGGCGAAGTATGCGATGAGCCAGTTCCTGTATACGGTGGCGGTGTCTTACTTGCCGCTGCACGAGCAGGCGGTCGCCGCAGCGAAGGCCGTAGCTCCGGTCGAAGTGATGGACGACAAGGGCAAACGCAAGGTGCTGAACGCCGTTGAAAATATTCAAAAGGCGGCGGACAGAGGGCAGCTCGGGTTCAAGCGCAAGCACGTCAGGTGTTGAATCTGTACGGCGATCAAAGCATGAGCCAGCCTTCATAGCGCAGGTCCGCCGGCGGGCATGCAAAAAACAGCCTGCTCCCGAGGTTATGGGAGCAGGCTGTTCGTCTAGCTGTCCAGCTCGGCGAACCGGACGCATACCGGCTTGGACACCTGCAGCTCGCTGCCCGTCGGCGTCAGTGTGCCGGCGTCGGCGTCGCGGGCGAAGGTCACGACGTTGCCGCCGTCGCGGTTGGCGACGAGCGCGAATCGGCCGTCGGGAGCGATGGCGAAGCTGCGCGGATGGCCGCCAAGCGTAGGCGCATATTGAACGGGCGTCAGCCGCCCGTCCCCCGAACTGACGCGGCAGACCACCAGGCTGTCGTGCCCGCGGTTGGAGCCGTACAGGAAGCGGCCGTCCGGCGACAGGTGGATGTCGGCGCAGGCATTGTCCCCTTCGTAACCGTCGGGCAAGGTGGAGATCGTCTGCACGACGGTGAGCCGGCCTGCCTCCGTATCGAAGGCGTAAACCGTAATCGTGCTGCTCAATTCATTGATTCCGTAGCCGTAAGGGAGCGAGGGATGGAACACAAAGTGCCGCGGTCCAGAGCCCGGCTCGATGTCGGTCTCGCTGCGCAGCGTCAGCCGGCCCGCGTCCGGATCGAGTGCGTAAATGAAGACTTTGTCGAGGCCCAGATCGGAGACGGCGACGAACCGGCCGTCCGGGGACACGACCGCCGAGTGCACGCGCGCCTGGCTCTGGACCGGGCGTACGCTGCGGCCTGCATGGCGGACCACATCGCTTGCAGGGCCGACGGTGCCGTCGGCTTCGATCGGAGACACGCTCAGCATGCCGCCGTGGTAGCTGCAAGTCATCGCGATCTTGCCCGCGCGGTCGAGCGAGATATGGCAGGCCGTCGCAGGCAGCGTGACCGCCGGTTCGCCGAGACGCTCCAGCCGGCCGGAGGCGGGATCGAAGCGCAGCGCAGCCGCCGCGCCGAGGCGGGCGCCGTCGTCGGACTTGCGTTCGGTCAGCGCATAGACGATCCGGCTGTCGGTCCGAATATCCACAAACGTCGGGTTGGCCAGGCCGTCGGTCTGATCGAGGAGCGTGAGCCGCCCGCTGTCCGCATCGTACGCGCACGCGTATACGCCGGGCCCGTCAGGCTCGGCGTAGGAACCGATAAAAGCGAATATCGACATTTATAATAACACCTCCGAAATTCGGTCGCCCGTTTGCCGACCCGTAAACAAGCAAATTTTAGTCGCTATGCGACTGCAGGTCAAGCCGGACGCCGCTTCGGAGCCTGCGGTCCGCCGGAGATCGTATGTAAAGTACGCAGGCGGTCGGGGGACCAGGCGCCGTAGACGCCGGGCCGATCACGCATCCGCGTCTGCGTCTTCGGCCTGCTCGTAGGCGATCAAGGTTACTGGATGGCCGCTCCGGTCGGACAGCTGCCGCTCCAATTGCTTGACCTCGTCCACCTGATCGTCTTTGAGCCGTGCGATCGTATAGTCGTTGATCTCCAATGCAATTCCTCCTCGTGATGAACGTCGCGGTTATTATGAACAAGATGAGGTTCGCGTATGAGCCGGCTTCGTTAATATTCAATTCACAATTGCCCCTTACTATTCGAAGCAACGAACAAGTCAGGGGGAATGGATATGAACGGATGGCATCAGAAGGAAAAAGCGGCGCAAGGCGGACAATGGGCCGTCGAGGCTTCGGGGCTCGTCAAGATGTTCGGCAGCAACCGCGCGGTGGACGGCGTGAGCTTGAATGTGCGCGCCGGTTCGATCTACGGGGTGCTCGGTCCGAACGGCGCCGGCAAGACGACGACGATTCGCATGCTGGCGACGCTGCTTCGGCCGGACGCCGGCTCGGCCCGCATATTCGGGCACGACGTCACCAAGGAATCGCAGGTCGTCAGGCAACTGATCGGGGTGACCGGCCAGTACGCGTCGGTCGACGAGTCGCTGAGCGCGACGGAGAATCTCGTTATTTTCTCCAGGCTGCTCGGATTGGGACGCGCCGAATCGCGGCGCAAGGCGGAGGAGCTGCTGGAGGAATTCGGGCTGACCGAGGCGGCGAAGCGGCCGCTCAAAAACTTCTCCGGCGGCATGCGGCGGCGGCTGGATCTGGCCGCGAGCCTCATCGCGCAGCCGCCGCTTATTTTCCTGGATGAGCCGACGACAGGACTCGATCCGCGCACGCGGGCACAGATGTGGGAGACGATCCGCCGCCTGGTGAAGACGGGGTCGACCGTGCTGCTCACGACGCAATATCTCGACGAAGCGGATCAGCTGGCCGACCGGATCGCGGTCATCGACCGGGGCACCGTCGTCGCGGAGGGCACCGTCGACGAGCTGAAGGCTTCGGTCGGCACATCGTCGCTCCATCTGCGGGTTCAAGAGCCGCTGCACATCGAGCGTGCGCGCCGCATCGTCGAGCGGGTGCTCGGGGTACAATCGAGCGTGACGTCGGAGGCGGGGAAGATCACGGCGCCGATGGCGGACGCCGACCGCGTCACCGACCTGCTGATCGAACTCCGCGAAGGCGGTGTCCGCCTGTCCGAGATGAGTGTGCAGAAGCCGACGCTCGACGAAGTATTCCTGACGATCACGGGCCGCGATGCATCGCAGGACGCCGGGGCATCCGGCGGCCAACAGAAGGAGGAGGTTGTATAATGAAAAGCGCCACGACCGTCACCGTCAACCCGGCAGCGCGTCTCAAAAACCGCACCAGCTTCGGCCAAACGGTCCGCAACTCGCTGACGATGGCCTACAGAGGTTTGCTGAAAATACGCCGCACACCCGAGCAGCTGTTCGACGTCACGCTGCAACCGATTATTTTCACACTGATGTTCACCTATATATTCGGCGGGGCGATCTCCGGCGACGTCATCAGCTATCTGCCTGTCATCATCCCCGGCATCCTCGTGCAGACGGTCATCACGACCTCGATCGTGACGGGCGTGCAGCTGCGGGAGGATATGGACAAAGGCGTGTTCGACCGGTTCAAATCGTTGCCGATCGCGCGCATCGCCCCGCTCGCGGGCGCCCTGCTGGCGGATACGATCCGGTATACGATCGCGACAGTGCTGACGTTCAGCATGGGCTACATCATGGGCTACCGCCCCGACGGCGGGCTCGGGCATGTGGCCATCGCCGCCGTACTCGTCATCTTCTGCTCGTGGGCCATCAGCTGGATCTTCGCCTTCTTCGGCGTGATCGCGCGCACCGCCTCGAGCGTTCAAGGCATCTCGATGATCGTGCTGTTCCCGCTGACCTTCCTTTCCAACGCGTTCGTGCCGGCGGATACGATGCCGAACTGGCTGCAGTGGTTCGTGAGCATCAATCCGATCTCGCACCTCGTCACCGCCGTCCGCGACCTCGCGAACTCGGGCACCGTAGGCTGGGATATGGGTATCTCGCTCATCGGCGCAGCCGTCATCGTCGCGATCTTCGCACCGATCACGGTGCGAGCGTACATGCGCCGGACCTAATAGGCGAGCCGCCGCCGGGGCGATAGCCCGAACGGTGCGCCCGCGCATAACGAAGCCCCCGGCATCCCAGCCGGGGGCTTCGTTTGCGGCGCTAGCGCCTACTTGACAGACGCTTCGTATATACGCCGGATGGACGCGGACAGCATCTCGTCGAACGCTTCGTCCGATTGACCGGCGGTCAGGCCCTCGGACAACGCGCGCGAGAAGCTGGCGATCAGGCCTTGGTTGCGTGCGAGCCGCTCGTTGGCTTCCGCCTGCGAGTAGCCGCCGGACAGCGCGACGACCCGCAGCACATGCGGCTCCTCGATCAGCTCGCGATAGAAGTTGTCCTCCGTCGGGATCGACAGCTTGAGCATCACCTTGACGTCGGGGCCGAGTGCGGCCAGCTGCGTGAGGAGCGCATCCTTCAGCAGCTTCTCCGAGGTCGTCTTGTCCGCGCTGTTGATGTCAACCTCGGGCTCGATGATCGGCACGAGGCCCGCCTGCACGATCTGCTTGCCGATCTCGAACTGCTGCTCCACGACGTCGCGGATGCCGGTCGTATTCGCTTCCTTGATGAGCGAACGCATCTTCGTTCCGAATATGCCACGCTCGCGCGCCCGGGCCAGCAGGTCGTCCAGACCTTCGATCGGCTTCAGCAGCTGGACGCCGTTCTCCGTCTCGGCAAGTCCCTTGTCGACCTTCAGGAAAGGCACGATGCCTTTCTTTTCCCACAAATAGTCTGCAGTGAGCAGCCCGTCGATCGTGCGATCCATCGTATTCTCGAACAGAATCGCGCCCAGAATATACCGGGAATCGAACGCGGAGCTCTTGATGATGCGCGTCCGCATCTCATGCACGAGGGCGTACATCGCTTCCTCGCCGGCATAGCTGTCCTCGGCTACGCCGTACTGCAGCAGCGCCTTGGGCGTACTGCCTCCGCTCTGGTCCAATGCCGCGATGAAGCCTTCTCCCGTGCGAATCCGTTCCAATTGCGCGTTGTTCATTGATCTTGCTCCTTCCGTGTGCATCATAATGGGCGCATTTTCCTTATAATCATAGCATGTCCGGTGACGGGTTGCATGTCGGGGGCAGGCTGCATATCCGGCGGCTCAGGCAGGCAAGATTGTGCTCGCGATCGGACAAGCGGAGGCGGGCGAGTCATGGCGACGCTTGGTTTTCGGAAGCTTCCAGCTCCCTGCATAAATCACATCTGCTCCGACACCCGTTTGCTCGTGTAGGTGCTGCCCATCTTTTCGTCGTCTCCTTTTCGCAGTCTATCGCCATAGCATTCGCAATACACGATATTATATAGCTAGGCGAAGGCGAATACATTGCTCATGCGAATCGGAGGGCGAAGAGATGATAAGGACGGAGCGGGATTTGGAGAATCGGACGATTCTTCTTTCAGGAGGCACATCGGGCGTCGGCAGAGCCACCGCGCTGGAACTGGCCAGGCGAGGCGCCACTATCGTCATTCTCAGCAGGAGCGAAGACAACGGAAGGCAGACGTTGGAGGACATTGCCGGACAGACAGGAAATGGCAAAGGGGAATGTCTGGTGGCCGATCTGTCCTTGCAGTCTTCTGTCCGGAGAGCTTGCGCAGCGTTTAAGCAGAGATACGATCGTTTGGACGTGCTGGCCAACCTGGGGGGAGCGATCTATTGGGAAAAGCAGATCACGGAGGAGGGCATCGAGCGGATGTTCGCGGTGAATGTTCTGAGCCATTTTCTGCTGACGCAGCAATTGCAGGACATGCTTAAAGAAAGCCCGGCTGCCAGAGTCATTACCGTAGGCGGCGATCCGCGGTTTCTCAACAACCCGCGGATTGACTTCGGAGACATTCAATCGATGAATCGGTTCAGCGGCAAGCGGGCGACAATGCAAGCCATGTACGCCAGAATCTTGTTCGGATTCGAGTTGGCCGACCGGCTGGAGGGCACGGGCGTATCGTCCGTCGTATTCCACCCCGGATGGGTCAAGTCCAGGCTGAACCGGCATTCGCCATGGTATCTCAGGATGCTGTCGCCGATGATGAATGCTTTGGCTGCCCGGGATTGCAAAGCGGGCGTCTATGCCGCATCGGCCGCCGGGATCGATGGGTTGAACGGCATTTTCATCGACGACAAGTTAAAACTTCTACCTATTAAAGAGAACTTCGACAAAGATGCCGGGCCGAGGCTGTGGCAGGCTTGTCAAGACCTCATGACAATGTAGCCCTGCGCGGCAAGCTAAGAAGATCACCGCGTGTGAACCCGCTCGCCCTGCACCCATACTTCGCGGATATGCTCGGGCCGGACGAGGTACATGATCTTCTCGAAAATGCCGTGCAGATGCTCTTCGGCGCCGAAAATGGGCAGCCTGGCGCCGGGAACGGCGGTATCGACGATCTGCGCGTCCCAGACGTAGCCCTCCGCCAGACGTCCGATCGGCAGGCCGAGCGCTTCCCCGCCGCCGGCCGTCGCCAGATGGAAGGCTTCGTCGATCGTGATGCGGGAAGCCGGAACGCCGCGGTCTGCGGCAGGCAGCGCCGGGTTCACGCCGTCCTCCAGCATACGAGACGAGATGACGGCCTGCCGGGCGTTGTCGTACAGGCTGGGCGAGTAGCCGCCCGACACATCCGAGCCGAGCCCGATGTCGACGCCCTGGGCCATCCGCCGCGCGACCGCGATGACGCTGTTCGCGAAGTAGGCGTTGGAGATCGGGCAATGCGCGATCGCCGTACCCGTCCTCGCGAACAGCGCGGCGTCCTCGTCGCTCAGGAAGTTGCAGTGCGCCATGACGGACTTGTCCCGCAGCAGCCCGAAGCCGTGGAGCGCGCAGGCGTCGTTTTGGCCCAGCCGCTCCTTCACATAGCCGTGCGCCCAGTCGCTCTCGCTGCAATGGGACTGCACATGCGTATCGTACTTCGCCGCCAGCTCGCCGAGACCGGTCAGTACCTCATCGGTGCAGCTCGGGATGAAGCGCGGCGTGACGACCGGATACACGCCCTGCTTGACGGTCTTCGCCAGCTCCCGGACGGAGAGGATGAACTGCTCCGTATCCGCGAGCGCGGTCTGCACGTCGGCATCCCGGTAATAGGCGGGCGTCTGTCCGGGATCGTCCATGACGACCTTGCCGACGAGGCCGCGCTGGCCCCGCCTGGCGCAGATCTCGGCCAGCAGCAGGCTGGATTCCCGGTGAATCGTCGCAAAGTAAAGGGCGGTCGTCGTGCCGTTGGCCAGCAGCGCGCCGACCAGATCCTCGTACACCTCCGACGCATAGCTCAGGTCCGCGAATCTGGATTCCAGCGGGAACGTGTACGTGTTCAGCCAATCGTACAGCGGCACGTCGAGCGCCGTTCCGGCCTGCGCCCACTGCGGCGCATGAACATGAAGGTCGACGAAGCCGGGCAGTATATATTGTCCGGGAGCCAGCCGCCGGTAGCGGTCCCCTCCGGCGTATGTGCGGACAAGCCGCTCATAGTCGGCATCTTCCGGCGCGACGATGCGCGCGATGACCCCGTCCTCGCCGACGCAGAACAGCCGGTCCGGCAGCATGTCGATCTCGGCGGGCGTCCGGCTCGTGAACGCCGTGCCGTGGAATACGCGGGCGTATGCAGTCATTGAATGGAATCTCTCCTTGCTCGTCTGCGGCATGAATTTTATTTATTATAGAGAATATGGGCCGGCAATTCCAATCGCAATCGAACGAGGAGAGATGATCCATGCGGGAGATGCCATCCAAGGTTCCTTTTGGCTACGAGCCGCCGATTCAGCGGGAGAAGGGCACACTTATTTTTTATGACACGTTCGAGGGGACGACGGACGAAGAGCTGGACATTGCCGCGGAGACGGCGAAGGCGCGGGCGTTCACGCGTTTGGTGCTCTATCCGATTCACGAGGAGACGGCGAGGCGGATGTCGGAGGAACCGGTGAGCCCCTATTACCGGCGGGAGAAAAGACTGCTCGCGTGGATGCGGGAGCGGGAGGGAGACGGCGTCGCGCCGGAGCTGGACCGCTGGGAGGGCAAGCGGAAAAAGTATACGCCGATCGACGCTGCGCTGCGTCATCTGACGGAGACGCTGCCGGCTCCCCATTTCGTTTATATGACCCCGGCTACTGCGAATCGGTTCGCGTCGTACAGCTCCTTCGAGCCGTGGATCGTGAAGCTCCGTCTTGTCCTGTCCGCGGTGCCGGCGTCTCCGGCCCCCAAGCTGGCGGCGTACCGCAGCCGCTGGAGTCTGGCATGGGAGGACGAGTGAGCCAGTCGTCCGGAGCGCCGCATTGCGGCATCGTCCTATCCGGCGGTCATATGAACCGACATATTAATGAAGCTTCTCGAAGCCGGCATCCCATCCGCCCCTTGCATTGCGCGAAGGGGCATTTTTATGGCCTTTTCCGCGTCTATTTTCTCTCAGTATTCTCATCAACCTGCTGCACAAGTGTGGTGCATCTGCTGCAAGCTCGCGCTTGTCATCGTTGTAAAAACGCTTAATAAACTATTACCGCCATAATTATCTAGTAAAATTTTGATAAAGTCCGCTTGGTCGAGTGTTCGTTTATAGGTCTTTGGGCCTGCTATTCGCGATTGTTACAAAATCGTGGCAGCAAACACCCCTGAGGCAAAATCTTCCTTTCCTCCACAATTGGACTTATGTCGAAGTGTGCAAATTGGTCAAATTTGGATGGAACGGCTATCCGGCGGTCCTCCTGTCGTGACCGAGGTCGCAACAAACCTTATCTATCTACCCAGTTTATAATCGGTACTCCCGTAGCATGTGCATGTCAAATTCGGCAAGGTATGTTGAAATTGAACGTTAATGTGCAGAAGAGAGGGAACCTGACGAACATATTGGAATTTTCTCATCATACACAGAAGGAAGGCGATGATTGATATGGCTATGCAGAGCAAGGTGGAACCGTCCGTACTGTTCGAGGAACGCAACCGGATTGCAGGAGAACTCCATGATCGCATCGGTCCGCATTTATTCGGCATCGCCTGCGCGGTTCACGCCGCCGAGCATGAATGGGAGGGGATGACGGAAGATCAAAAGCTCGATCTGCTGCGCGAGGTTCAGGCGGCGGCGTCGTCCGCATCGGAACAGCTGCGTCAGGCGATATACGATCTGAGCCAATCCGAGTGCGGGGTCGTCTCATGGCTCGGCAGCGTCGAAGCGCTGCTGGCGAGCCAGGCCAAGCTGAGCGGCGTGCGAATCCGGTACAGGCCGCCGGCAGCAGACCGCCGTCTGTCCGTGCACCATCAGAAGGCGCTGTACCGGATCATCGCCGAATCGGTGGCGAATGCGATCCGGCACGGCGCATGCGCCCTGGTCGACGTGAAGCTGACGCTCCGGCGCGCCTCGGCTACGCTGCGCATATCGGACAACGGCTCGGGATTCGACACGAACGCGCCGCGCGCGAACGGCGGGCGGACCGGCTATGGTCTGAGCAATATGGGCAAGCTCGCGGCCGCGCTCGGCGGCAGTCTGCAGATCGACAGCAGCCCGGGCGAAGGGACGCGGATCGTCGTTCGGCTGCCGCTCGCGTACGCGGCGGACGAGACGGCACAAAATATACAGTAAACGGGTGATGCTATGAGAATCGTGATCGTAGATGACCATCCTCTCGTCCGCAAAGGATTAAAGGCGGTGCTGTCCGTAGAGGAAGGGGTCGAGATTGTGGGGGAAGCGGAGACGGTGCTGGGCGCATTGTCTGTCATCGAGGTCGCGAAGCCGGACCTCGTCATTCTGGATATCCGGCTCGGCGCCGAGTCGGGCTACGACCTCGTCAGATCGCTGCGCCATCTGCACTGCCGCTTCATGATGCTGACGTCCTCGGCTGCGGAGGCGGATATTCGCAGAGCGAAGGAGTGCGGCGCCGACGGCTATGTGCTCAAGGAAGCGGCGCCGGAGGAGCTGCTGCTCGCCGTCAAGATGATCGGCAGGGGCCGCAAGTACTTCGACCAGAGTCTGCTCGGCACATTGCTGCGCAAGGAGACGGACGACCCGCTCGAGCGTCTGACGCCCAAGGAGAAAGAGGTGCTGAGCGCCCTCGGCGAAGGTCTGTCCAATAGCGCCGTGGCAAAAAAACTCATCATCAGCGAGTTCACCGTCAAAAAGCATGTGAGCCGCATCTTCCAAAAATTGAACCTGAGCGACCGTACGCAGGCGGCGCTGTATGCGAGAGAGCAGGGGATGGGAGATTATACGCCGCCCGATATCAGAGACGAGATCGACTACGAGATACAAGATGGTACGAAAGTGTAATAGGCATACCTACCTGCGCGGCAGGGTGATGGCTTCCGGAGAAGAAGCAAAATCATCCTGCCGCGTAATAGTTTTGAAAGACGCAGGCGATTTACAATAAAAACAGGACGAAACGGGTCGAATCGACCGCAGAACGATGTCGAAGGCCGGATAGACGTTCGCAGGCAAAGCGGAAATAACGCATCGCGCATAAAGTCGTGTATTTATAGTCAGAAAATTCTGAAATTAAAGAACTTACAGCATCGGAGGAAACGTTTTGGAAATTCAACGATATTGGAGCGTCGTCCGAAAGCGTCTCTGGCTGATTGCCTTGATCGCGATCGTCAGCTGCACGGCGGTCGGCTACTATACCAGTCACCAAGTGAGACCGATCTATCAGGCCGCCGCGAAGCTGATGGTGTATCAGACCGAAGCGCCGGACAATACGTCCGCCGCGCCCGATCCCGCCGCGATCAACTCCAACATTTTGCTGATCAAAACGTTCAAGCAGCTCATTGTAACGCCCCGCATCCTGGACAAGGTCGTCGCTTCCTACCCCGAGCTTCACACGTCGGCCGGCGAGCTCGCCGCCAAGATCGGCATCTCCTCGGCGAGCGAGACGCAGATCATGACCGTCATCGCCACGGACGGCTCCTATGCCCGGGCGGCGAACATGGCGAACGCCGTATCGAAGGTGTTCCAGTCCGAGATTCGCACGCTGATGAATCTGAACAACGTATCCGTGCTCAACTGGGCCGATCCGCAGGCGCACCGCGCCCCGATCTCGCCGCATCCCGCCAAGAACGTCGCGATCGTATTCGTCCTGTCGCTCTTGATCGGCATCGCGCTCGCTTTCCTGCTCGATCATATGGACGATTCGGTCAAGACCGAGCAGGAGGTTCGCACCAAGCTGGGACTGCCGCTGCTGGCGGATATCCCGAATATACGAAGACGGGATCTGAGCGAGCCCGACGATTCGCAGCGCACGACGATAGGAGCGAGGGGGAACACGAATGTCACGATGGATGCGTAATCGGGGACTGATCGCCACGCTGAGCCCCGGATCGGGGGCGGCCGACAAGTACCGCAGACTGAAGACAGGCATCGAATGGTCCTGCCGGGACGAAGGCATGAAGACGATCGCGATCGCCTCCGCCGAACCGGGCGAGGGCAAGAGCACCACCTCGTCCAACATCGCAGTCGCCTACGCCAATGCCGGCCGGCGCGTGCTGCTCGTGGATACGGATCTGCGGTCGCCCGTTCAGCACCGGATCTTCGAACTGCCGAACGACGCGGGCCTCAGCACGGCGCTCGCCGGACGGGCGGGACTGGACAAGATCGCCAGCCGGACGGCGTTCGCCAATCTGCAGGTCGTATGCGCAGGTCCCATGCCGCCCAATCCGTCCGAGCTGCTGGAGTCCGACGCGATGAGCGAGCTGCTCGCTGCGGCGAAGTCGCGCTACGACATCGTCATCGTCGACACGACCTCGATGGCGGCCGCGGCGGACGCGATGATCGTCGCCGACAAGTGCGATGGCGCCGTACTCGTCATCAGGCGCGGCAAGACCAAGCTGGACGCGGTCCTGAAGGCGAAGGAGACGCTGTCGTCCGGCCGGGTGAAGGTCGTGGGCGCCGTATTCAACCGCAGGGGGCGCTGGACCGGATCGCCAAGCCGATAGCGCAGCGGGATTGTATTCGCAGCTACGGACAGCACCGATGAGTACCTGACATCCGCGCAGTAACGGATACCGCATGTGAGCACTTATTCTAGCGATCGTACAGTGACGGCAGCCCAAGTTGGGCGTCTGGCCACTGACGAAGGAAATGTCTCCTGCTCCTTTATCACCGGAGGCACTCGGCCATGCTGTGGGTCAGCGACCTTAGACGTTAATCGTCAGGGGTGTGGTGTGAGGTGGGGTTCAATGCCCCGGCAATTGTGTTTGAAATGTGTTGGGAAAAACGGGCACGCGGGACAGCGGCGGCAACAGCCGACGTCCGCATACTCGCGGCAACGATTGTGAGCGATAGCTGCATATATGCAGTTAATCGTCCCGCCGCTCCTCCGTGTGCTGCTTTTAACTGCAAATATGCATTTAATTTCCGGCGACGGACGGCTACCGGCGTGCTGAGGCGGCGATTACTTGTATATTTGCAGTTAAATCAAGATAAAACGCCGTTCGCGGCTCCGATAGCTGCATATTTGCAGTTATCCCGTCCGATCGGCCGATCTGGATCCGGGGGGCGGCGCAGCTAACGAGCAAGCAAATGATAAAGAGAAATACGGATGGGGTGAGAGAGCATGAAAAAAGTGAGAAAAGCGATTATTCCCGCGGCCGGCCTCGGTACGCGCTTCCTGCCCGCCACCAAGGCGATGCCCAAGGAAATGCTGCCGATCGTCGACAAGCCGACCATTCAGTACATCGTGGAGGAAGCGATCGAGTCCGGCATCGAGGATATCATCGTCGTGACCGGCAAGGGCAAGCGGGCGATCGAGGACCACTTCGACATCGCCTTCGAGCTCGAGCACACGCTGGAGGAGAAGGGCAAGCTCGATATTCTCAGCAAGGTGCGCAAATCGTCGAACGTCGAGATTCACTACATCCGTCAAAAGGAAGCGAAAGGACTCGGACACGCCGTCTGGTGCGCCCGCAACTTCATCGGCAACGAGCCGTTCGCGGTGCTGCTCGGGGACGACATCGTGCAGTCCGATACGCCCTGCACACGGCAGCTCATCGGCCAGTACGAGCAGACCGGCAAGTCGGTCATCGGCGTGCAGGCTGTCGGCACCGATCAGACGAACCGCTACGGCATTCTCGATCCGATCGAGCGGCGCGGACGGCTCTATCAGGTGGGCCGCTTCGTCGAGAAGCCGCCGCTCGGACAAGCGCCGTCCAATCTCGCGATTATGGGCCGCTATGTGCTGACGCCGGAAATATTCGAATTCCTCGGCAAGCACGAGATCGGCGCGGGCGGCGAGATTCAACTGACCGACGCGATCCAGCGGCTGAACGAGGCGCAGGGCGTTCACGCCTACGACTTCGAGGGCATGCGCTACGACGTCGGCGAGAAGCTCGGCTTCATCATGACGACGATCGACTTCGCGCTGCGCGACGAGGAGCTCAGGTACCGTCTGATGGACGGGCTCGAGCAGCTCATCCTGCGCGAGAAAGTGGGGGAAAGTCATGGCTCTGCGGTATGACATGGAGCTGGTCGCGCGCCTGACGGCATTCGAGCGTCAGCGGCTCGCGGCGCAGAACGGCGGCAAGCTGGCGCGCTACGCGTCGATGAAGCGCGGCATGGACGTCGCCGGCGCCCTGTGCGCGCTGGCGCTGTTCAGCCCGGTGTTCGCGGTCACGGCCGCGCTCATCAAGCTGGAGAGCCCGAAGGCGCCCGTCTTCTTCCAGCAGACGCGCATCGGCAAGAACGGGCGCAAGTTCAAGATGTACAAGTTCCGCTCGATGGTGCCGGACGCGGAGCAGAAGCTGGCCGCGCTGCTGGCGCAAAACGAGATCAAGGGCGCAATGTTCAAGCTCAAGGACGATCCGCGCATCACCCGGATCGGACGCTTCATCCGCAAGACGAGCATCGACGAGCTGCCTCAGCTCGTGAACGTGCTGAAGGGCGAGATGTCGCTGGTCGGCCCCCGGCCGCCCCTGCCGAGGGAGGTGGAGGAATACTCGGATTACGACAAGCTCCGGCTCGCGGTGAGCGGCGGCTGCACCGGCCTGTGGCAGGTGACCGGACGCAGCAAGCTCAGCTTCGAGCAGATGGTCGAGCTTGACCTGGAATACATTCGCAAACGGAGCATTCGGGGGGATCTGAAGATTATTTTCCGGACCTTCAAGCTGCTGCTTGGGGCCAAAGACGCTTTTTAAGGGTGGCGACAGATGAACAAAATTTTGTTTATTACGAATCGGCTGCCTTTTCCCGGCACGGACGGCCGCAAAAACATGCTGCTGCAATATATCCGTCACATGAAGGATATCTACCCGGGCAGCGAGATCGTCAATCTCTCGTTCGTGGACGATCCGAAGTACATGGCCCAGCGCCCGGAGGAGATCGGCCGGCTCGTCCCGCTGCATCCGCCGGGCAAGCTCGAGAAGCTGTACAACGTCCTCGTGCATTCGCTGCTCCGGCGCAAGTGGCCGCTGCAGGTAGCGGTGTACTACAGCCGCAAGACACACCGGCAGATCCGGGACTTCATCCGGGAGGAGGAGCCGGACTTCGTGCTGTACGATATGGTGCGGGTCGCGGAGTATCTGGCTCCAGGACGGGGCCGCAAGGTGCTGAGCTACGACGATCTGCTGTCGCTGCGCTATCGCCGCCAGCTCGACTGGTTCCAGTACATCCCGTCGGTGCTCGGCGGGTTCTCGGACAAGCTGCCGGGCGTGCTCAAGCGGTTCGCGGATTTGAAGTTCGTGCAAAAGTGGCTCATCGCCTTCGAGAGCAAGCTGCTGGCCAGCTATGAGCAGCAGGTCGCGCCCCGCTTCGACCATCTGATCTTCACGTCCCCGGACGAAGCGCATAACTTCCGCAAGACGACCCGCCACGAGTCCTGCCACGGCATTCCGATGAAGGTCGAGCCCGACATGCTCGCCCAGGCGAGAGGCGCCCGCGCGTACGACAAGAACAAGGTCGTGTTCGTCGGCAAGATGGACATCCCGCACAACAGCTCGGCCGCCGTCTACTTCTGCGGGAAGATCTGGCCGCGCATCAAGCAGGCCAACCCGCAGGCGGTGTTCTACATCGTCGGCAAAAATCCGACCCCGGAGGTGCTGCGGCTGCAGCGCGAATGTCCGGGCGTCATCGTCACCGGCGAGGTGGACGACGTCAAGCGGATCGTCGGCGATTCGGCGCTCATGATCGCGCCGCTGCTGTTCGGCACCGGCATCAAGACGAAGATACTCGAGGCGATGTCCTGGGGCGTGCCGGTCGTGACGAACCGGATCGGGAGCGAGGGGCTCGACGCGAGCCACGGCGAAGACTTGTTCGTGTGCGACTCGGAGGACGAGATGGTCAAGAACGTGCTGCTATTGATGGGCGACAGCGAGATGAACGACAGCATATCGGGCAATTCGATCCGATACGTGAGCCGGCGGTTCAGCGGCTCCGCCACCCGCAAAAATATGGAGCTGATCCTATCCTAGCGGCCGGACGCGAGGCGCCGCCCGACCTCGTTCGTGCGGCGATCATCGCTCTGTTTTTGATCTCGCTGGCGGTCATCACCTATGACAGCCTTCCGTACTTCCATTTCTCCGTCTATCGCCCGATCGCGATGTTCCCGATGTTCGCCGCTTCGCTGCTGCTGTTGTTCACCGGCTTCCGGTTCAAGGCGGCGGACACGCTGCTGCTGATCTTCGCCGGCTACAGCATCGGGCATTCGCTGCTCGTCTCCATGACGACCGGCGGCACCGGCGTCAGCCTCAAGCATACGGTGACGCTGCTGTTCGGCCTGTCGATGTATCGCGTGGCCGTCTACGTCGCCGCCGAGACGCGAGCGGACCCCGCGCTGCGCGGACGGATCGCCGTCTGCCTGGTGGCCGGCTTCGTCCCGCCGCTCGCGGCCGGGCTCGTCCAACTGGTGGACGCCTATGTGCTGCACAGCGGCTTCTCGGGCACGCTGACCGGATTGTTTTCCGAAAAGGTGTACAAGGGCCGCATCCAGATGCTGTCGGGCGAGCCGTCCTGGGCGGGCATCCATCTGCTGAGCGGCGGTCTCGTGCTGCTCTATCTGTACCGGGAAGGCTATCGCAAGCTGACGCTTGTGCCGCTGCTCGGCTGCGCGCTGCTGCTCGTGCTGTCCTTTTCCGCCTACGTGTACATCGTGCTGCTGACCGCGCTGCTCGTATACGTGCTGTTCGCCGACCGGTACCGCGGGCGCATGCTGCTCGCGCTGGGCGCGATTTTCCTGATCGTTGCGGTCGGCGTGCCTTACCTGCTGGAGACGCTCAAGGTCAGCGGCTACTTCACGGACCGGTTCCAATTCAATTTCAACCGTCTGCTGCACGAGGACAATTCGTTTTTTGTGCGCTTCGTCTTCCCGGCGATCGGCATGCTGGAGTTCTGGCGGCATCCGATCTTCGGCGCGGGGGGCGGCTTCTATTACCGCGACTTCGCGGAGCTGCTCGTCCGGCACTTCGACTACGGGCTGAAGTTCGCCGAGGTCAAGACCCTCGTCTACGAGCACCCGGAGATGGCGACCTCGCGCAATCTGTGGTCCAAGCTGTTCGCCGAGGAAGGGCTGCTCGGGGCGCTGTTGTTTATCGGCTTTATGGCGGCGGCGCTGCGCAGCTCGCGCGGCAGCCCGTTCGCCCAATTCGCGTTCGCGCTGTGCGTGTCGCTGGTCATGAACTTCGATTCCTATTCCTTCGTGAACTTCTGGCTGCTGATCGGATGGATCCGGGGCGGATTTTTTGAAGGACGGCCGGCCGCCCTGCCGGCAGAACGGGATACGCACAACGATAGGGAGTTGAAACGTACCGCATGAAAATCGTCATCATCAATAGTTTGTACACGCCGCATATCATCGGAGGCGCGGAAATCTCGACGCAGATTCTGGCGGAGACGCTCGCTTCCGTCGCCGACGTCCACGTGCTGACGCTCGGCGGACAGCGCCGCGATGAAGGCGTCCGGGAGGAGCGGATCGGAGGCGTCACGGTGCACCGCCTGCCGCACGGCAGCCTGTACTGGATCGGCGATCCGCAGCGGCGCGGCGTGCTGCGCCGGACGGCCCGCCGGCTGACCGATCTGTACAATCCGCGGCAGATCGAGGCCGTGCGGGAACGGCTGGAGCGCATCCGGCCGGACCTGGTCCATACGCAAAATCTGTCCGGCTTCGGCGCGGCCATCTGGACGGCCGCGGACTCGCTCGGCGTGCCGATCGTGCATACGCTGCGAGACTATTCGCTGCTGTCGCCCGTCAGCTCGCCGCTGCGCAATCCGGCGCTGGCGCGGCTGTACGCGCTGTCGTCGAGCGCCTTCAGCAGGCGGGTATCGGCGGTCGTCGGCATCTCGTCGCATATTCTGAAGCGCCATACGGATGCCGGCCTGTTCCCGGACGCTGCGCGCCGGGTCATCCCGAACGCGGTCGAGGGCGGGATCGCGGCGAGCGCCAAGGACTTCGAGCGCAGGCCGCTGCGCATCGGCTGCTTCGGACGGGTCGAGCCGGAGAAGGGCGTCCGCGAGCTGGTCGAGGCGGCGCTGTCGCTGCCGGCCGACATCGTCGAGCGGATTGTCATTGCTGGCGACGGCAGCCTCCGGGCCAAGCTTGCCGAGAGCTGCCGCCACGATGCGCGCTTCCACTTCCCCGGCAAGGTGAAGCCGGCCGAAGTCCGCCGCCTGATGGGCGAGACGGACGTCAACTTCGTCCCCTCGATCTGGGAGGAGCCGTTCGGCCGGGTCATCATCGAGTCGTATCAGGTCGGCACGCCCGTCTACGCGACCGATGTCGGAGGCATCCCCGACGCCGTGTGGGACCCGGAGGAATTTCTGTTCCCGCCGGGGAGCGCGGCGGCGATCCGGGCCAAGATTCTCTCGTTCCATTCGCTGACCGGCGCGGACAAGCGGCGGATTCAGGCCGCCTGCCTCGCGCATTGCCGCGGCTTCACCCAGGCGGCGCTCCTCGATCGGCATCTCGATCTGTACGCCAGGACGCTGCCCGCCGGTAGCGACTTCGCCGTGACGGCCCCCATCGGGCAGGTGCAATAGATGCGCGCGCCGACGGTATATATGTGGCCCAAGACGAGCCCGCACAACAAATATTCGGAGCTGCTCTCGCAGTCGATCGAGCGGCAGGGGCTGCGCGTCGAGCATTACGAGCGCTCCTCGATGTTCA
The DNA here is from genome assembly GCF_037963805.1 of Cohnella sp. 56. Taxonomy (NCBI): domain Bacteria; kingdom Bacillati; phylum Bacillota; class Bacilli; order Caryophanales; family Paenibacillaceae; genus Cohnella; species Cohnella sp. 56. The sequence continues at coordinate 211,123 of NZ_JAZDQE010000012.1, forward strand.
AGCCCGGCAGAGGGGACATTGTTCATATCCACTGGCCGAGCTATACGTATCAGGCGCCCACATTTCCGCTGACCGTCCTGAAGTCGCTGTTTTTTATGATGCTGCTCTACTTGTACAAGGGCATGGGCGTACGGCTGTACTGGACGGTCCACAACATCTGGCCGCATACGGGCCGGTCGCGCTGGGACCGCTTCGTGCGGCGACGGCTGCTGCGGCTGTGCGACGGGGCGTTCGCGCTGAGCGAGACGGCCAGGTCCGAAGCCGCCGCCGCATTCGGCGTGAGCGAGGACAAGCTGACCGTGACGCCGCACGGGCATTATGTGGGTGCTTATGCGGCCAAGGGGACGGATATCCGGGCCAGGTTCGGCATTCCCGAGGACCGCTTCCTGTTCCTGTTCGTCGGCCGCATCAATCCGTACAAAGGCGTGGACCGGCTCGTCGAGGCCTATCGCGGGCTGGACCCGGCTGACGGCGCGCGCGCCGCGCTGCTGATCGCGGGACAGGCCGATGCGGGATACGACCTCAGCTTCGCCGGCGATCCGGGGCGCGGCGCGATCCATCTGCATCCGCGCTTCGTGGACGACAGCGAGCTGGCCGATTATCTGGCGGCCGCCGATGCGGTCGTGCTGCCCTACAGGCAGATCACGACGAGCGGGAGCGCGATTCTGGCGCTGTCGCACGGCAAGCCCGTCGTCGCGCCGCGGCTCGGCTCGCTCGCCGAATACGTATCCGAGGGCTGCGGCGTGCTGTACGACCCTGACGAGCCCGCCGGACTGGCGGACGCGCTGCGCGCGGCAATCCGAATGGACAGAAAGGAAGCGGAGGCGCGCATCGCGGACAAGCTCCGGGAGCTCGATTGGGACCGGATCGCAGATCGTATGATGCGCGTCTATGCCGGAGCGGCGCCGCGACAAGAGGTGGAAGCATGAGAGCGACGGTAGCCATATGCACGCACAACCGGGCGGCAGATCTGCGGGAGGCGCTGCTGAGCCTGCTCGCGCAGCGGTTCGACGACGCCTTCGAGGTGATCGTCGTCGACAACAACTCCACGGATCTGACTGCGCAGACGGTGCTGGAATTTCAGAAAATCGCGCTGTTCCCGGTTCATTATATTTTCGAAGAGCGGCTCGGCCTCTCCGTCGCCCGCAACCGTGCGATCCGCGAGTCGAGCGGAGCGTTCGTGCTGTTCCTGGACGACGACGCGATCGCCTCCTCCGGCTGGATCGCCGGCATCGTCGCCGTATTCGATAGCGACGATCGGATCGGCTGCGTCGGCGGCAAGATCGACCCCGTCTGGGAAGGGGGAGCGCCTCCGTGGCTGGCGCCCGAGAACCGGACGCTCTACACGATTCTCGACTTCGCGGACGAGGTCGTCGAGATGCGGCGGCCCGCGATCCCGTTCGGCGCCAACGTGGCGTTCCGCCGATCGGCGCTCGATATGAACGCCTTGTTCCGCGAGGACCTGGGCCGGGTGGGCAGCAACCTGCTGTCCAGCGAGGAGACCGAGCTGATCGACCGCATCCGCGCCGGACACTCGGTCTACTACACGCCGCACGCCTCGGTGCTGCACAAGATTCCGCGCAGCCGGATCAGCCGCAAGTGGCTGCTGCGCCGCATCTACTGGCAGGGCGTCAGCCGCGCGGTCAGCTCGCGGGGCAAGCTCGGCATGTTCGCGCTGTCGATCGTGAAGGTGCCGGTATTCGTGCTGCTCTCGCTGCCGGTGCTGTACGACAAGCGGCGGGTGTTCCGCAACGTCAGCCGGATCGCCTACAACAACGGGCTGATCAGCGGCGTGCTGGGCACGTACGAATGAGGGCGCTCGGACGCCTGTGGAAGGGCGGAGGGGCGCTGGCGGCGATCGCGCGGACGAGCGCGGCCAACCTGCTCATCGTGCTGCTCGCCACCGCGACCTCGATCGTGACGGCGCGCCTGTTCGGCGTGGCGGGCAAGGGCGAGTTCTCGGCGATCCAGTTCTGGCCGACGCTGCTCGCCGGCGTGCTCAGCTTCGGGCTGCCGACATCGCTCATCTACAACAAGCGCACGCATCCGGCGCATGGGTCGGCCTTCGTCAGAGCAGGCTTCCTCGTTCAGCTGCCGGTATGCCTGCTGGCCGGCACGGTCGCCTGGATATGCCTGCCCGCTTGGCTCGGGAACTACCCGGACTCTATCGTGCGCGTCGCCCAGTGGTACACGGTGCTGGCGCTGCCGATGCTGCTGGCGGCCAACCTGCTGTCGGCGCTGGCGCAGAGCGCGGAGAACTTCAACCTGTACAACGGCCTCCGGCTGTACGTGCCGCTCAGCAATCTGGCGGGGCTGGCCGTGCTGTGGGCGTGCGGCAAGCTGTCGCAGCAGACCGCCGCGGTCGCCTTCCTCGTCACGAGCCTGGGCGTCGTCGGCTGGGCGCTGTACCGGCAGCGGCGGGAGCTCGCGCGGAACCGAACGGACGGACCCGCGGACAGAAAAGCCGCGGTTCGTTCGCTGTTCGGCTACGGCGGCAGAGTGTACGGCGTCGAGCTGCTCGGCACGCTGTACAGTCAATGCGACAAGCTGATCATCCTGTCGCTGCTCGCGCCGCGGGAATTCGGCCTCTATACGGTCGTGTACACGCTGTCCCGCACGTTCAACATCGTGCAGACGGCGATCACGAACGTCGTCTTCCCGAAGGTGACCGGGCTTGCGCCGGAGCGGATCGTCGCGACGGTGAGCCGCGCGTTCCGCATCTCCTTCCCGGTCATGCTGGCCGCGCTCGTCCCGGGCGTGCTCGTCGGCCGCTGGCTGCTCGGACTGCTGTACGGGCAGGCGTTCCTCGAGGCCGACACGGCGTTCTACCTGCTCGCGCTCGAGTGCGTCGTCGGCGGCGGATCGTGGATACTCGCCTCCTCGTTCAATGCGATGGGGCGCCCCGGTCTCGTCGTGCTGCGGCAGGCGATCGCGCTGGCGCTGACCGTCGGGCTGTGCTTTGCGCTCGCGCCGGCCTATGGCCTTGTGGGCATCGCACTGGCGATGCTGCTGGGCGCGGTCAGCCGGATCGTCATCTCGATCGCGGCGATGAAGATCGTATTCAAGGCGCCGGTCTCCGGCATGCTGTTCTCCCGCGACGACTGGCGCTTCCTGGCGGGGCGCCTGTTCCGGACGGCCCAATCCTGACGTTCCGGGCGACGAAGCCCGGCGCGGGCGGCGCGCACGAAGCGCGCCAAGCAACGATATATGAGCGAAGGAGCTTAAAACGAATGAAAACCGCGACCGCGACTGCGCCGGGCCATCCGATGGATGAGCTCAAAAACAGGCTGAGGCTTATATTGAACGTCATTCCGCCCGGCTCGAACGTCTACTACATCGACTATCCCGTATACTCCAACGGCGGAGACCTGCTGATCATGAAGGGAACGGAAGCCTTTTTCAAGGAAAACGGCATCCGCGTGCGGGCCAGGTACAGCGCGTTCGACTTCCCGGACGGGCTGTCCGTGCCGAAGGACCATATCATCGTGCTGCAGGGCGGCGGCAACTTCGGCGATCTGTATCCCGTGCACCAGAAGCTGCGCGAGCGTGTCGTCGCCGGTTATCCGAAGCATCGCATCGTCATCCTGCCGCAGACGATCCACTACAAGGACGTGCGCGAGTTCGACCGGACGGCGGACATCCTGAACCGGCACCGCGACGTGCATCTGTACGTCCGCGACACGCTGTCGCTGGACATGGCGCGGGACAAGTTCAGACGCTGCAACGTCTACCTGTCTCCGGACATGGCGCATCAGCTGTGGCCGATCCGCGGCGGGAGCGAGCCTGAGCGGGAGCTGCTCCGCTTCATGCGCACCGACATCGAGAAGACGGCCGGACAGGAGCGGCTGACGGATGGCCGCGCGGGCGACGATCTGGATTGGGCGACGCTGTACAGCCGGACGGAGCAGCGTTCGATCCGCGTATTCGGCGACGTGCTGCGTTTCTCGAGAGGCAAGCTGCCTATGGGCAAGATCTGGAGCAAATATTCGGATCGGCTCGTGAGCAAGGCGGTCGACCGGTTCGCGTTGTACCGGACCGTACAGACGTCCAGGCTGCACGGCCATATACTGTCGTGCCTGATGGACAAGCCGAACGTTCTGTTCGACAATGCCTACGGCAAAAACGGCCGCTACTACCGCACCTGGACCCAGGGCATCGCGTCCGCGAAGCTGGCGGCGGAGCAGGCGGGCATGCAGAGCGGGGGGATGGCATGAAAATCGTGCTGCTGTCGGGCGGCTCCGGCAAGCGCCTGTGGCCGCTGTCCAACGATTCCCGGTCGAAGCAGTTCCTGAAGGTGCTGAAAAATCCGGACGGCGAGCCCGAATCGATGATTCAGCGCGTATGGCGTCAGATCGGGGACGCGGGCCTTGGCAACGACGCCTATGTGGCGACGGGCAGATCGCAGGTCGAGATTCTGTACGGACAGCTCGGCAGCGACGTGCGCCTGATCGCCGAGCCGGAGCGCAGGGACACATTCCCCGCGATCGCGCTGGCGGCGACATACCTGTATGCGATGGAGGGCATCAGCCTGTCCGAGACGGTCGTCGTCATGCCGGTCGATCCGTACGTGGACGACCGCTTCTTTACGGAGCTCGGGCGGCTCGAGGGCGCGCTCGCGGCGTCGGGCGCCGATCTGGCGCTGATCGGCGTGCAGCCGACTTATCCTTCGGAGAAGTACGGGTACATTGTGCCTGCGCCGGAGGGCGGCGCTGGTGCGGCTGCGAAGCCGGCTGCGGCCGCAGGATATGCGGACGGAGAGCAGGCGAGCGCCGCGGACCGGCCATACCATACCGTGCGCGGCTTCCGCGAGAAGCCGTCCAAGGCGGACGCCGAGGCGATGATCGCGCAGGGCGCGATGTGGAACTGCGGCGTGTTCGCCTTCAAGCTCGACTTTCTCATCAACATTCTGATCGCGCACGAGCTGCCGATCCAGTACGAGGAGATGGCGCGGCGCTACGGCTCGCTGCCCAAGATCAGCTTCGACTACGAGGTCGTCGAGAAGGCGAACCGGATCGCGGCCGTCCGCTACGACGGCGCGTGGAAGGATCTCGGCACATGGAACACGCTCACCGAGGAGATTGCCGCCCCGCTCACCGGCAAGGGGCTTATCTCGGCGCATACGACGAACGCGCATGTCATCAACGAGCTGGAGGTGCCGATCGCGGTGCTGGGCCTGTCCGACGTCATCGTGGCGGCGAGTCCGGACGGCATCCTCGTGGCCGACAAGTCGCTCAGCCCGCTCGTCAAAGACATGCTCAAGTCCTCGGAGCAGCGTCCGATGTACGAGGAGCGGCGCTGGGGACGCTATCGCGTCCTGGACTACGCCGTATATCCGGACGGCCGCGAGGTGCTGACCAAGCGCATCTTCATCGCTGCCGGGCGCAATCTGAGCTATCAATACCACAGCCTGCGGGACGAAGTGTGGACCGTGATGGCCGGGCGCGGCACATTCGTGATCGACGGGCGGCTGCAGACCGTCGCGGCGGGCGACGTGCTGCAGATACCGAAGGAATGCCGGCACAGCGTGCTGGCCGAGTCCGATCTCGAGATCATCGAGGTGCAGACCGGCACGATGCTGATCGAAGAGGATATCGTCCGGCTGGAGCTGGCCTGGGACGAGATCGTACAGCTTTGCAAGACATAGGAGGGGTCGATTTGAAAATCGCGGTTATAGGCGCCGGCTACGTCGGTCTCGTGTCGGGCATCTGCTACGCGGAGCTCGGACATACGGTCGTCTGCGTCGACAAGGATCCGTACAAAATCGCCACGCTGCAGAGCGGAGGCATCCCGATCTACGAGCCGGGACTTGAGGAGCTGTCCCGGCGCGGCGTATCCGGGGGCAGGCTTCGCTATACGCACGACCTGCGCGAAGCCGTGCGCGGCGCGGATCTCGTCGTCATCGCGGTCGGCACGCCTCCGCTGCCGAGCGGCGAAGCCGATCTGTCCTACATCGAGGGCGCAGCCGCCGAGATCGCGGACGCGCTGGACGGCTACGCCATCGTCGCCGTCAAGAGCACCGTCCCCGTCGGCACGAACGAGCGGGTGCGCGATCTGATCCGCGCGCGGACCGACGTGCCGTTCGACAGCGTCTCGCTGCCGGAATTTCTGCGCGAGGGCTCGGCTGTCCGCGATACGCTCGAGCCGGATCGGGTCGTGATCGGCGCCGATTCGCCCGCGGCCGCCGAGCGGGTCGCGGAGCTGCACAGGCCGCTGACGAACCATGTCATGGTGACCGACATCCGCAGCGCGGAGATGCTGAAGTACGCGTCCAACGCCTTCCTCGCGACCAAGATCTCGTTCATCAACGAGATTGCCAACATCTGCGAGAAGGTCGGCGCAGACGTGACCCAGGTCGCAGCGGGCATGGGACTCGACCGGCGGATCGGCCCATCCTTTCTGGGCGCGGGCATCGGCTACGGCGGCTCCTGCTTCCCCAAGGATACGCGTGCGCTCATCCAGATCGCGGGCCATGTCGAGTACGAATTCAAGCTGCTAAGGTCGGTCGTCGAGGTGAACCGGGATCAGCGCATGCGCATCCCCTCCAAGCTCGAGACGATCTTCGGCGGCGACCTGCGGGGCAAGACGATCGCGGTATGGGGACTCGCCTTTAAGCCGAATACGGACGACGTGCGCGAGTCGCCCGCACACGAGATCATCCGCCATCTGACGGATCGCGGCGTACAGGTGAGAGCCTACGATCCGGTCGCGATGAATAGCTTCCGCAGCCACTACGGGGACGGGGACGTCGTCTGGTGCGACAGCGCGCTGGAGGCGGCGCGCGGCGCGGACGCGCTGTGCCTGCTGACCGAGTGGGAGGCGTTCGCGCGGGTCGATCTGCACGAGCTGCAGGACACGCTGCGCCGCCCGATTCTGATCGACGGCCGCAACGTATTCAAGGAAGCGGATCTTGCCGGTACGGCATTCATCTACTATTCCATCGGCCGTCCAAGCCTGAATCAAGGTGTCAGAGAGGAGATGCCAAGCCTCCTATATTAATAGGAAGGAAGCCGGGAAGGAGCACCGCAGCATGAGCAGGAAAACAGTCTGGCTCCTGGCGTACGGCATGCTTGCCGTGCTGTTCCCGGGGGTCGGGCAAAGGGACGGAGCCGACGGCTATGAAGCCGACGCCGACATTCAGGCCGACCGGGCCATCGCCGGCGGACATTCGCTCGCACTGCGGGCATACGCGGCAGCGGCCGCGAATCCGCTCGTCGGAGCCGGCATATCGTCTTCTCCGGCGCCGGGCATCGGGGATCCGCTGGGAGACTTCGGATTGACCGACGTCCGCGCCAACGTCTATATCGCGCACGACAATCCCGGCTATTACGGCGGGGATACGAGCAGGGCCGTGCGGGCCACCGTATCGCCGGGCATGCTCGTCTACAAGTCGGACGCCGACATGACTTCCTTTTCGGTGCGCAGCTATTATTTTGCCGGGCTCGCGCTCAAGAAGCTGAAGTTCTACGTCTCCGCAGACGGCAAGCAGTATTCGGAGATACCCGCCGCGTCCTATCCGTCGGGCGATCCGGCGAACAACTGGCAGCCGTACGCCTATGAGAATATGGCACTGCCCGCCGGTACGCGTTATCTGAAGATCGAGCTGCTCGGCAAGGACAAAGCCTGGACGCCGCAGCTGTCCGAGGTGGCGATCAATCTGAACACGGCGTCGGCGACGCTGACGACGACCAAGATCGCCGGCGGCGTGCAGGCGACGCTGGACACGGCGACGGAGGGCGCCCGCATCTACTACCGGCTGAGCAAGGGAGTGGACTATACGCTCTACAAGTCGCCGCTGCAGCTCAAGGGCTACAACCAGCTGGAGGCGTACGCCGTCAAGGACGGACGCATGCCGAGCCCGGTCCGCAGCTATCCGGTCAATGCGAGTGCGGACGTGACGCTCGACCGGTTCGGCCAGATGGAGACGGCGAAGTTCACGGGCAAGGTGACGAGCGAATTGCAGCTGGCCGCGGATGTCGCGGTCGACGCCGCGTACTACGGCAGCCTGGAGCCGCCGGCCGACCGCGACGCGTACGGCGGTCTGGATGGGAGCGCGGCCAAGTACGGCCTGAAGGCGAAGGGCTACTTCGCCATTCAGAAGCTGAACGGCCGCCCGGTCATGACGACGCCGTCTGGCAATCTGTACTTCAGCCTCGCGGTCAACGGCGTCACGGCCAACGAGACCTATTCGCTCGTGAAGGGGCGGGAGACGAAGTACGAGTATGTGCCGCCCTATGCGGGCGAGTACAAGCCGGCCTATCTCGGGACAGACAGCTTCTCCTACTACGTGGCGAACAAGTATCGCAAGACCGGTTTTTTTCCGACGGAACACAATATTTATATGGAAGCGATCGGCCGGCTGCAAAAGTGGGGCTTCAACGGCATCGGCGCCTTCTCGCCGGAGAAGTACGGGGAGGAGGGACTGTTCCCTTACGTCCGGATGCTGCCCCTGGAGGGGATGAGCTGGGCCAAGCTCGACGGCCTGTCGCTGTTCGACATCTACGCGCCGGGAGCGGAGGCCAAGCTGGATCAGGCGTTCGCCCAGGCGGTCGCGCCGTATCAGGACGATCCGATGCTGGTCGGCTATTTTATCGGCAACGAATACGATTATACGAAGTTTTTTGCCCAGGTGCCCAAGCTCAAGGCAAGCAAGGCGGCGATCAAGGGCAGGCTGGTCGAGCGGCTCAAGGCCAAGTACGTCACGATCGCGGCGTTCAATACGGCCTGGAAGACGCGCTACAAGTCGTTCGACGAGCTGAAAAACGCCGCGCTTCCGGTATCGACGACAGCGGCCTGGCAGGATATGAACGCGTTGTTTGCGGAATATTTGGACCGTTTCTTCGGCACGGTATCCCGCCTCTACCGCAAGTACGATCCGAACCATCTGCTGCTCGGCGACCGCTGGCTCGTGACCGCCTTCCGGGACGACAAGCTGCGCGGCATGCTGGCCGCGGCCGAGGGCAAGTACGTCGACGTCGTCAGCGTCAACTATTACTCGCACAAGCTTGAGCTTGATATGCTGAGCGATCTGTACAAGAAGAGCGGCAAGCCGATCCTCATGAGCGAGTTCGGCTTCGGCACGACGGAGCAGGGACTCGAGCAGCTGGTCAAAAAGGCGGCGGACGATCAGTATCAGCGCGGATTGCGCTACCGCAGCTATGTGGAAGGCGCGGCCGCACTGCCTTATGTCGTCGGAGCCAACGTGTTCAACTATGTGGATCAGGCGGGGCTCGGGCGATACTGGCAGGGGACTTGGGGCGAGCATTACAACTCCGGGCTCGTCAACGTCGCGGACCGGCCGTACAAGGATTATGCGGCAGCCGCCAAGACGACGAACGACGATATCTACAAGATCATGCTCGGCCAGCGGACCAAGTACGATTACGATGCCAATCGGAAATGAGGCCGGCGGCAAGCGGTCGTACAGCGGCCGTACATAGGAACAGTTCATCACCTGATGCAAAGGAGGCGTCCGCCGGATGGTCGACGAACAGGGCAACAATCTCGTGTTCCTGCTGTGCACGCCGAGGAGCGGCAGCTCCCTGGCCACGGTCATGCTGCAGAACCATAGCCGCATATTCGCCGCTCAGGAGATGTGGTTTCTGATGAGCCTGCTCGACCTGAAGGCGGCGCCGAGGCGCGCCTACGGCGGCGGGGCGATTCTCGAGCGGTTTTTCGGCGGCGTGCTGCCGGAGGACACGTTCGCGGACGCGTGCCGATCGTTCGCCTTGCAGGCCTACAACGGCCTGCTGCGCGGCGGCGGCGGCGCGGACATCGTCGTCGACAAGTCGCCCCGCTACTACTACCTGCTGGAGTTCCTGGACGTGCTGTTCCCGAAGTCGCGGCGCATCTGGCTCATCCGCAATCCGCTGGCCGTGCTCGCTTCCTACAAGAAGCTCGGCGCGTCCCGGGGCGGCGCCTCCGATCTGGCGGGCTTGCTGACCGGTCCCGCGTTCGATATCAAGGCGGCCGATCTGACGATCGGGCTGCTGCGGTACTGCGGCTACTTCGCAGGGAACGATCCGCACGCCTACCGGCTGCGCTACGAGCGGCTGGTCGCCGATCCCGAGACGGAGCTGGCGGGCGTATGCCGCTTCCTCGGCATCCCGTACGAGGCAGGTATGGAGCGGTACGGCGAGCGGATGAACACGGCGAAGTCGGAGCTGTACTTCAGCATGGGCGTCGGCGATCCGAACGTGGCCGACCATGCGGCGCCGCATCAAGCGTCGGTCGATGCGTGGAAGGACGTGCTCACGAAGCGGGAAGTCGAGCTGTACGTGCGGCTGCTCGGAGCGCGAGCGTTCGAGACGCTCGGCTACGGCGAGGAGCTGGCGGAGGCGGAGCGCTGGACCGGCGTCCGCTTCGGGCGTGAGCCGGACGAGCGGCTGCTGGCGCTTCGCGAGCGGCAGCTGGCGGAGGCGACCGGCTGCCGGTGGGAGCCGGGGTATGCGATGCGCTCGGGCGCAGGCAGCGCAGGGCCGGGTGAGGTGGCCGGTGCGGCGGCGAATATGACGGCGAGCGCAGCGTCGGGCGGACCGGCGGCAGCGAGTGCGGCTGCGGGTGCGGAGACAGCCGGACGAGCGGCCGCCAGTACGGCGGCGGGCGGACCGGCGGCAGCGGCAAATGCGGCATCCGGCGGGCAGCCGGAAGCGCAGCTGCAGCAGCTGCGCATGACGGTCCGCGCGCTGGAGCTGCGAATCGAAGCCGGCCTGCGGGAGCGGCAGCTGCTGCAGACCCGGCTCGCGGCGATGAAGCGCAAGTCCGGCTGGCTGAAGTCGGCGCTCCCGCTGGGCCGGCGGCTGACCCGCTTCGCTGCGGCTTATATGGCCGGCGGAGGGCGCAAGTGAGCGCGCTCGCAGGCATCGTCCGATTCGACGGGCAGGCCGCGGATGCCGCGGACGGCGAAGCGATGATGAGCGCCATGCGCGGATATGTCGCGGACGACGAGCGGACATGGCGCGGAGGTCCGGCCTTCCTCGGCTGCCGCATCCGATGGATCACGCCCGAATCCGTTCGGGAGCGCATGCCGGACGGCAGCGGGGATGGAGGCAGGGGCGGCGAAGCGCCGGATAGACGGGACCCGGATGGCGGGAGCGGATTGGCGGAGCAGCGGCTGCGCATCGTCGCGGACGCGATCATCGACAACCGCCGGGAGCTGTTCGAGCGGCTCGGGGTAGACGCCGGCCGTCGCGGCGCGATGACGGACAGCGAGCTGATCCTGCTCGCGTACCGCAGATGGGGGCCGGAGACGCCGGCCTATCTGATCGGCGACTTCGCGTTCATGATCTGGGACGAGACGCGACGGCGGCTGTTCGGCGCACGTGACCTGTTCGGCAGCCGCTCGCTCTACTACCATATCGACGCCAGGCGCTATGCCTTCGCCACGACGATGAGCCCGCTGCTCGCGCTGCCGGATGCGGCTCTACGGCTGGACGAGTCCTGGCTCGCCGAATTTATGGCGATTCCGGAGATGTTCGAATGTACGGACGCCGGTGCGACGCCGTACCGGGGCATCCGTCAGGTGCCGCCGGGCCATGCGGTCGTCGTCGCGGACGGACGCGCCGAGCTGTCCCGCTACGGCTCGATCGAGCCGGACGGGCCGCTGCGGCTCGGATCGGACGGCGAATACGCCGAGGCGATGCGGGACGTATTCGGCGAGGCCGTGCGCTGCCGGCTTCGCACGCATCGCGGGGTCGCGGCGACGCTGAGCGGCGGCCTCGACTCGGGGGCGGTCGCGGGCTTCGCCGCGCAGGCGCTGCGCGAGCAGGGCAAGACGTTGCAAGCGTACAGCAGCGTCCCGGTCCGGGACTTCACGGACTGGACGCCGGGCCATGCGGCGGCGGACGAGCGGCCGTATATCGAAGCGACGGTCCGGCATGTCGGCAACATCGAGCAGCATTACATGGGCTTCGAGGGGATCAGCCCGCTCTCCGAGATCGACGAATGGCTTGATCTGCTGGAGGTTCCTTACAAGTTTTTTGAGAATTCCCATTGGCTGAAGGGCATTCACGAGCAGGCGGGCAGGCAGGGCGCGGGCGTGCTGCTGACCGGGGCGCGCGGCAACTTCACGGTGTCGTGGGGGCCGGCGTTGGACTATTATGCGCAGCTGCTGCGGCGCATGAAGTGGCTGCGGCTCTCGCGGGAGCTGCGCTTGTTCGGCGCGAACAAAGGAGTTGGCCGGCGTCGCCTGCTCGGCGCAGTCGGACGGCTGGCGCTCCCGGCGCTGGCGGGCCGATCGCGGGCTGGCGGCGAGCCCGATCTGCCGTCGATGCTCATCCATCCCGACTTCGCGGCGCATACCCGCGTATTCGACAGGCTGCGCAGCGGCCGGGCCGGCGCCGGATCGGGGAGCGCGGGAGCGGTGGGCATCGTCGCCGGCATGCGCGGCGCCGGGAGCGGCAGAGCGGCGGACCCGTTTGCGGTTCGCCGCGACAAGCTTGCCAGCCTGGCGGCCGCGAACAAGAACGGCGCGACGGCGACCAAGCTGTCGCTGCGGTACGGCGTCTGGGAGCGCGATCCGACCTGCGACCTGCGGGTCGTGCGGTTCTGCCTCGCGGTGCCGGTCGAGCAGTACGTGCGGGACGGCATGGACCGCGCCCTGATCCGGCGGGCGACCGAGTCGCTGCTGCCGGACGAGGTGCGGCTCAATCAGCGGGTGCGCGGCATCCAGGGCGCGGATTGGCTTCACCGGGCCGCGCCGATGTGGCCGCTTTTGCTAGACGAGGTGCGGCGGCTGTGCGCCGATTCGGCGGCGGCCGGCTATCTCAACGTCGACCGCATCCGGGCCGCCGCGGCAGGCATCGGCAGGGAGCCGCGCCCCGAGCTCGCTTTTCACCCGGAGATGAGACTGCTGCTGCGCAGCGTGATCCTGTACCGCTTCATCAAGCGTCACGCCTGACGGTGGGGGGGGACCGGAGCAGCTTGCCGATCAATCGCTTGCCGATCAATCCTGTCCATATGCCCTTGAAAGGAGGTGAAAACAATGGAAAATCGCACGAAGCAACAATGGCAAACGCCTGAGCTCGAAACGTTGAACGTCAGCGAAACGATGTACGGGAAGGGCACGACCCACATCGACTTCGTTACGACGGAAGACATGGACATCTACACTCCGAGCTGAGCCGGATGGTCCGCGTTAGCCAAAGCGTCCTTGTGCAGCCTATGGGCTGTACAAGGGCTTCTTTGCCTATAAGTGGGAGCAGGCCGCGGACGAAGTGTGGACGTAGATTAACAGTGGGCAGTCAGATGACCGGTTGGGGAACGAAGTGTGAACGTAGATCAACAGTCGGCGCTCAGGTGGCCGGATGGCAAAGTGAATTCAAATTGTATCCGAAAGGAAGTGAGTCCTATGATCGACGCGGTATTGGCGGAGCGGACGAGTACGGTGTACCGGGCGTTCGGACTCAGCGTGGCGAGCCGAATCCCCTTGCCCGAGCTGCCGCTGTACGACGGTGCAAAGCCGGGCATAGCGGCGGCAGCGCCCGACACGGCGAATAGCGGCATCCGCAAGGCCGGTCTCGCGGCGGCCGAGGCGGACGTCGTCATCGACACGGCCGATCCCGCGCCGCTGCTGGCGGAGCTTGAGGTCAGCGGCAGCAATTTCTCGCGCACGCGCGGGGGCAGCCGGTTCTTGTTCCTCATCCCGGAGACGGCTGTCTATTGCATCGACCAGGGGCGCTCGATCGCAGTCGCGCCGCTGCCCGGCGCCGATCCGGAGAAGGTGCGCGTCTACCTGCTCGGCACCTGCTTCGGCGCGCTGCTCCTCATGCGCGGGCTGCTGCCGCTGCATGGCAGCGCGGTCGTCATCGGCGGCAAGGCTTACGCCTTCGCGGGCGAATCCGGCGCGGGCAAGTCGACGCTGGCTGCGGCGCTCGTCGGCACGGGACATCGTCTCGTCAGCGACGATGTGGTGGCGATTGCGACGGGACCGTACGGCATTCCTGTCGTCATGCCCGCCTATCCGCAGCAGAAGCTGTGGCGTGAGAGTCTCGACGGGCTTGGTTTCCGGGACGCTCCGTATCGAACGATCTACCGCGAGACCGAGAAGTTCGCGGTGCCGGTCGCGGACGGGTTCAAGGCCGATCCGGTGCCGCTGGCCGGCGTGTTCGAGCTGAAGCGGTCCGACGGGGAGCCGCTGGGCGTGCGTTCGCTGTCTGCGCTGGACGGCCTGCGCGTCATGCTGGAGCATACGTACCGGCACGCGCTCATTCCCCGGCTCGGCCTCGCGGAATGGCACTTCAACACCGCAGCCGCCATCGCTTCGCGTATTTTCGTCGGCAGGCTGTCTCGTCCACCGGTTGGATTTACTGCGCGGGAGCTCGCGGAGACGATCATTCGTTTTGACAAGGAAGGGGCGCTGGGACAATGAACGTTGACATGAAGGAAATGCAGGATGCCGATCAGCTCGTCGTCAGGTCGGAGGGCAATATGGTGAGCGACATGAACGGAGAGCGGGTCATGTTCAACGCCGGCACGGGCAAGTATTACAATCTCGGCCGCATCGGCGGCAGAATCTGGGATCTGATCGCCTCGCCGGTCGGCATCCATCGGCTCGTCGACGAGCTGACGGCGGAATACGAGATCGAGCGTGAGGTGTGCGAGCGTGAAGTCGGCGTCTTCCTGCGGCAGCTGTACCGCGAATCGCTGATCGAGGTGCGGTCGGCTTGATGCGCCGCATCGCCAAGTTCCTGCGATGGCCGGCGGAGCGCAAGCGGCTCATGCTCGAAGCCTGGTGCTGGCTGGCCTGGGCGCGCGTCATGAAGGCGATACCGTTCAAGCGTCTCGCGCCGACGCTCGGCAGGCCGATGACCGAGACGCCCCATGTGCACGATCTGTCCGCGGAGCGCGTCGTGCGCAGCATCTCGGAGGCGGTGCGCGTGATGAGCCGGCATACGTTCTGGGAGAGCCAATGCCTCGTGCAGGCGCTCGCGGCCAGGAAGATGCTGGAGCGGCGCAGCATGGACAGCACGCTGTATCTGGGCACCGCCAAGGACAAGCAAGGCAATCTGATCGCCCACGCCTGGCTGCGCAGCGGTCCCGTCTATCTGACGGGCGCGGGAGAGCGGCGGTTGTTCACGACGGTGGCGGCGTTCGGCACGGAACATTCGAACAGGACGGAGCACTCGAACAGGAAGGAAGTGAAGCGTACCCCATGAACCAATCCTACGGTCTCGACTTAGACAAATTGCCGGGCGAGCTGACCGCGATGCTGGAGGCGCTGCGAAGCGGTAGCGCCGGCCGTGCGAATGCCGCGAACGGGGCCGGCGGCTCCGGACAGCCGCAAGACCGCCTTCCGCAGCATATTCCCGCGAGCGACAGCGGCGTCTTGCAGCGCGCGTCCGCCTCCCCGTTGCCGCACATCGATTGGAATCAATTCATGAAGCTGGCCAGGCATCATCGCGTCTATCCGCAGATTCATGCCGAAGCCGGCGGCGGATTGATTCCGTCCGATGTGCTGCAAGCGCTGGCGGGCGATTGCCGCCGCAATACGTGGCGGATGCTCGCCCTCGGGGGCGAGCTGGACCGGGTATGCCGGTCGCTGGCGGAGCGAGGCGTGCGCTCGCTGGCGCTCAAGGGTCCGGCGCTGGCACAGCTTCTGTACGGAGACGTGTCGCTGCGCACGTCCAAGGATCTGGACATTCTCATCCCCGTAGCCGATTTGGAGCTGACGGAGCGGCTGCTTCAGAAGCTCGGCTATGCGGCGGACGATCCGATCCCTCGCGGCCTGGGCGATTGGAAGTGGAAAATCCATCATGTCGCCTTCACGCATCCGGGGACGGGCATTCAGATCGAGGTGCATTGGCGGCTGAACGGGGATATCGGCAAGGAGCCGTCGTTCGAGACGCTCTGGAACGCCAGGCAGCCGTCGGCGCTCTCCTCTGCGGTGCACATGCCGGGAGACGATCATCTGTTCATGTATCTCGTGACGCACGGTGCGCGGCACGGCTGGTTCCGGCTGCGCTGGCTGGCGGACATCGACCGGATGGTCCGTCGCGGCCAGGACTGGGCTGCGCTGGTCCCGCTGCTGCGCCGCTATCACGCGCTCGACCAGGCGGGGCAGGCGCTCGTGCTGGCCGCCGCGCTGCTGCATACGCCGATTCCGCGCGCGCTGCAGCCGCGCCTGTCTGCCGGCCGCGGGCCCGTGCTGGCTGCGCGCGCGCTGGGCTTCATTGCAGACGCCGTCGTGCTGACGACCGATCCGGGCGCGGGGGACGTATCGAAGGACTACAAGCGCTACTTGTTCGAGCTCAAGACGACGGGTCAAAAGTGGCGGTACGCGCTAACCCGGCTCTACCCGAGCTTTCGGGACGCCAAGGCGGTGCCGCTGCCGAAGTCGCTTTATTTTTTGTATTTCCCGCTCAGGCCGTTCGTCTGGCTGTGGCGGCAGGTGAGGCAGCAAGCGTGAGGCAGCAGTCATGAAGGGGGAAAAGAAGTGGGCGAGCTAAGATACTATCTGAACACGCTCCGCGCCTATGCGGGGCTGCGGCTGTACGGCCAGCTCGCCGCGATGGTCGCGCTCGGCCTGTTCGACGGCATCGGCATCTATATGCTCGTGCCGATGCTCGGCCTGCTTGGCCTGCTCGGCGCCGATGCGGGCGCGGGCAGCCTGCCGCTGGCGGCGGACGGGCTCGCGGCGCTGCGCCGGCTGCCCGAGGCATACGCGCTGCCCGTCCTGCTCGCGGCTTACGTGCTGGTCATGGCCGCGCAGGCACTGCTCCAGCGCGAGCAGAGCATCCGCAGCGCCCGGCTGCAGCAGGGCTTCGTCCGGCATCTGCGGCTGCGGCTGTACGAGGGACTGATGCGCGCGAACTGGCGCTTTTTCATCCGCAGCCGCAGGTCCGACTTCCATCATGTGCTCACCTCGGAGCTGGCGCGCGCGAGCCAGGCGACCTACCTGCTGCTGCAGCTCGTCTCCTCGCTCATCTTCACCGCCATCCAGGTCGGGATCGCCTTCTGGCTATCGGCGAAGCTGACGGCCGTCGTGCTCGTGAGCGGGGCTGCGATCGCGCTGTTCATGCGGCGCAGAATCCGGCGCGCCAAGGAGGTGGGCAGCCGGACCGGCGAGCTGTCCCAGCAATATTTTGCGGGATTGAACGACCACTTCAACGGAATCAAGGATATTAAGAGCAACCGGCTTGAGGCGTCGTATCTCGATTGGTTCCGCGCGCTGACCGGGCGGATGGAGGCCAACTTCTCCGCCTTCGCCCGGCTGCAGGCGACGACGGCGAGTCTGTACAAGATCTCGGCCGCGGCGCTGATCGCGCTGTTCGTGTACTTGGCCGTCGCGGCGCTGGATGTCGCGCCGGGCGAGCTGCTGCTCGTCGTCGTGCTGTTCGCGCGGCTGTGGCCGCGCTTCACGTCGATCCAATCGGGCGCGGAGCAGATCGGCTCCGCCATTCCTGCGCTGCGCAGCCTGCGCGAGCTGGAGCGCGATTGCGCCGAGGCCCGCGAATCGGAAGGCGGCGCAGCGGATCGCGGCGAGGCGGCGCTGTCCGTGCGGGAGAGCATCGAATGCCGCCATGTATATTTCAGATACGGCAGCGGCGATGCTGACGAATATGCGCTGCGGGACGTGAGTCTCGTCATCCCCGCCGGCAAGATGACGGCGATCGTCGGCAGGTCGGGTGCGGGCAAGAGCACGCTCGTGGACCTGCTGATGGGACTGCTCGAGCCCGAGCGCGGCGAGGTGCTGATCGACGGGGAACCCGTCGTGCGCGAGCGGCGGCTCGCGCTGCGCCATGCCGTGAGTTATGTGGCGCAGGACCCGTTTCTGTTCCATGCGAGCATCCGCGACAATCTGCTGGCCGTCCGGCCGGCGGCGAGCGAGGAGGAGCTGTGGGCGGCGCTGCGCTTCTCGGCGTCGGATGCGTTCGTGCAGCGGCTGCCGGAGGGGCTGGACACGGTCGTCGGCGACCGCGGCGTCCGGCTGTCGGGCGGGGAGCGGCAGCGGCTCGTGCTGGCGCGCGCGATCCTAAGAAAGCCGTCGATTCTCGTGCTGGACGAGGCGACCAGCGCGCTCGACGCCGACAACGAGGCGCTCATCCAGGAGGCGATCGACCGATTGAAGGGGAGGATGACGATCATCGTCATCGCCCACCGCCTGTCGACGATCCGGGGCGCAGACCAGGTTGTCGTGGTCGAGCGCGGCGAAGCGGCGGTCAGCAAGGAGCACGGCGGACTTCGGGCGCAGAGCGGGGGCGCGGCGGAGGAACGAATGGAGCAGGCGGCGGCGGTCCGCTAGGGGGAGCCGCGTCGATAATGGACACGGCGCTCGTCCGGCGAGGACGCACCGCTCCGCTACGGACATACGGCGGACGTTTGCAAGGAACGCACCGCGATCATAGGGAGGGATCGGGATGGCAATGGACGAAGCGATGGGGACGCTCGGCAAGGACGGCACGGCGATCGGGGAGACAGGCGGTGCGGACCGCAACGTCTCCTGGCAGCGTTCGGGCGTAGGCCGCGCGGACCGGGAGCGCAGGAGCGGCCATCCGGGCCGCGTCCTTTGGTTTACGGGCTTGTCCGGATCGGGCAAGACGACGCTCGCTTTTGCGCTGGAAAAGGAGCTGCACGAACGCGGCATCGCGTCCTATGTGCTGGACGGCGACAACGTCCGCCACGGACTCGGCCGCGATCTCGGCTTCACGGAAAGCGACCGCAAGGAGAACATCCGCAGAGTAGGCGAAGTGTCCAAGCTGTTCGTCGACGCCGGCATGATCGTGCTGGCCGCGCTCATCTCGCCGTCCGCCGAGGACCGGCGCATGGTCAGGGAGCTGTTCGGGCCCGGCGACTTCATGGAGATCTATGTGGATTGTCCGATCGAGGAATGCGAGCGCAGGGACCCGAAGGGTCTGTATCAAAAAGCGAGAAACGGGCAGATCCCGAACTTCACGGGCATCGATGCGCCGTACGATGTGCCGGAGCGCCCCGAGGTGGCGCTGGACACCCGGCGGCTGACCGTGGGGCAGTCCGTCGACGCCCTGATCGATTACCTGGAGGCGCGGGGCGATCTGCGGCCGAGGGCGCTTGAGACGCATCGCTAACAGCCAACATTCAAGAAGGAGGTCGGTGCATGACCTTTAAAAAGCACTGGATCAAGCCAGCCGCGCTGATCCTGCTGTGCGGCGTGATCGCCGCCATCATGATGCTGTCGTCGCAGCCGTACAAAGCCCAGACGATCCAGCCGCTGCTGCTGCGGACGCTGCCCTACGATACGGCCGAACGGTTGCTGCCCGCCGTGAGTATCCGGTACGACGGCCATGCGTACCGCAGGGACGTGAATCCGTACGGCATGATCGAGTTTCTGTTCCGCAAGGGTGCGCATATGTTCGTGTACGGCGCGCTGGCCGCCGCGGCCGCGCTCGCGCTGCGGCAGCTGCGTCTCAGGCCCGCCGCTGCGGCCGGGCTGGCCCTGCTCGTCGTGCTGGCCGTCGCGACGATCGACGAATGGAACCAGCGCTACTCGCAAGCCCGCACGCCGGCCTATCAGGACGTGCTGGTCGATCTGGCCGGGGGAGCGCTCAGCCTCACACTCTGCTTCGCCGTCTCCGCGCTGTATCGCCGGCTGACAGACGCCCGAACCTCGTCCGCATAGCGCGGACGAGGCTCGGGCGTCTTTTTTAGTTTCAACGTTACCCATTCACTGACCCGGCCACTTGTCCGTCACTTGGCGGCGCGTGTTCGTGCCGGAGGCGATCCGGTACGATACGGCGTCCGCGGCAGGCAAGAAATTTAATTAAACATTATAACGATATATTGTTTTTTCTGTTTTGTATGCTATCTTAAGAAATAGGTTTAAGCGATAGCGGCATGCCAATCGGAAGCAGGTGAATTCATATGCTGGAAAAACTCGTGCTCCGCCAAGCCAGGCTGCTGGACGGGCGGATTGCGGATATCGAGGTCGAGGACGGCGTCATCGCGGGGGTTGCAGTTGCGGGAGACACCGGTCACCAGGGGCCAGATTCGCCCGATGCAGCCGAACCCGGCGTTCGTGTCGTCGATTGCGCGGGGGCGTACGTATCGGGCGGGTGGATCGACATGCATGTGCATGCCTTTCCCGAATTCGATCCGTACGGGGACGAGATCGACGAGATCGGCGTGAAGCAGGGCGTGGCGACGATCGTCGACGCGGGGAGCTGCGGGGCCGACCGGATCGACGATCTGGCTGCGAGCGGCGAACGGGCGAAGACGAACCTGCTCGCTTTTCTCAACATCTCACGCATCGGATTGCAGCGGGTCGACGAGCTGTCGCAGCTCGCATGGATCGACGGGGAGCTGGCCTGCGAGGCCGTCCGTCGTCATCCCGAGCTGATCGTCGGGCTGAAGGCGCGCATCAGCCGCAGTGTTGTCGGCGACAGCGGCATCGCGCCGCTGCGCATCGCCCGCGAGCTGTCGGCCGCGACGGGACTGCCGCTCATGGTCCATATCGGCTCGGCGCCGCCGGCCATCGAGGATGTGCTCTCCTGTCTGGAGCGGCGGGACATCGTCACGCATTATCTCAACGGCAAGCCGAACAACCTGTTCGACGAGGCGGGCCATCCGCTGCCGGCGCTGCTGGATGCGCTCGCGCGCGGCGTGCGGCTGGACGTCGGGCACGGGACGGCGAGCTTCTCGTTCCGGGTCGCCGAGGCGGCCAAGCGGCACGGCATCGGGCTGCATACGATCAGCTCCGATATATATCGGGGCAATCGCATGCACGGACCGGTCTACAGCCTGGCGAACGTGATGACCAAGTTTCTGTATCTGGGCTATTCCTTGCAGGAGGTCGTCGCGGCAGTCACATCCGGTGCGGCGGCATGGCTCGGGCGGCCGGAGCTTGGCCGCATCCTGGATGGAGACCCCGCCAGTCTGACCGTATTCGAAGTGCGGGAGGAGCCGGTGTCGCTGATCGATTCGGACGGCGACCGGCGTCAGGCAACCCAACGAATCGTACCGAGAGGAGTCGTAGCGAATGGCGAATACATCGAATGCGAAGTACGGGCTTAAGCGCGTCATCAACGCGAGCGGGAGGATGAGCATTCTCGGCGTATCCGCGCCGACGGATACCGTCATGGAGGCGATGAAGCAGGGCGGCCAGCAGTATGTAGAGATCGCGGATCTCGTCGACAAGGCCGGCGATCATATCGCGCGCATCCTCGGCTCGGAGGCGGCCGTCGTCGTGAACTCCGCGTCGAGCGGCATCGCGCTGTCCGTGGCGGCGGTCGTCACGCAAGGCAATCGTCGGCTGAGCGAGCGGCTGCATCAAGAGCTGATCGTGCGCAATGAGATCGTGATGCTCAAGGGTCACAATGTCCAGTACGGCGCGCCCGTGGAGACGATGGTATACCTGGGCGGCGGCAAGGTCGTTGAGGTCGGCTATGCCAACGAAGGCAAGGCGGCGCATATCGAGGACGCGATCGGCGAGCGGACGGCCGCGATTTTGTACGTGAAGTCGCATCATGCGGTTCAGAAAAACATGATCTCCGTCGAGGAAGCCTGGGAAGTCGCGCAGCGGTGCGGAGTGCCGCTCATCGTGGATGCCGCCGCCGAGGAGGATGTCCGGAAGTACGTGAAGTGCGCAGACCTGGCGATCTACAGCGGCTCCAAGGCGATCGAGGGACCCACCTCCGGCATTGTCGGGGGCAAGCGCCAGTATGTCGAATGGCTCAAGGTGCAGCTGCACGGCATCGGGCGCAGCATGAAGGTCGGCAAGGAGACGACGTTCGGCTTGCTTCAGGCGCTCGACGAGTATATGGTCAAGGAAGATACGAGCGAGCGGGAAAAGGAAACGCTGCAGGCGCTGGCATCGCTGAACGAGCTGACGGGCGTCCAAGTGTCGATCGTGCAGGACGAAGCTGGGCGGGCCATCTATCGCGCACGCGTCCGGATCGATCCGGCGCAGGCGGGCATGACGGCGGTGCAGATGGCGAAGGCGCTGCAGGACGGCGAGATCGCGATCTATACCCGCGACTACGGCGTGCGCCAAGGATACTTCGACATCGACCCGCGCCCGCTTCAGGGCGACGATATTCAGATCATCGCATCCCGCATACGCGAATTGGCAGGAGGACAACCATCGTGACGAATAGCTTGACGAAAAGACTGTACAAGGGCCGCGCAGCGCTGAACATGCTGGCCGGCAGCGTGGACAATGCGAAGGAAGTATTCGAGGCGGCGGAGGGGCATGTGCTGGTCGGCGTGTTGTCCAAGGCGTACCCGACCGTCGGCGAGGCGGTCGCCGCAATGCAGGAATACGGCAGGGCGATCGACGAGGCGGTGTCGATCGGCCTCGGCGCAGGGGACAACCGGCAGGCCGCCGTCGTCGCCGAGATTGCGAAGCATTACCCGGGCAGCCACATCAATCAGGTGTTCCCGGCGGTCGGCGCCACGCGGGCGAACCTCGGGGAGCGGGACAGCTGGATCAACAGTCTCGTCTCTCCGTCGGGCCGTCCCGGCTATGTCAACATCTCGACCGGACCGGCCAGCGCCGCGGGCGAGCATGCGGTCGTGCCCGTCCGTGCCGCGATCGCGCTCGTGCGCGATATGGGCGGCAATGCGCTCAAGTACTTCCCGATGAAGGGCCTGAGCCTCGAGGCAGAATACCGCGCGGTCGCCGAGGCTTGCGGCGCCGAAGGCTTCGCACTGGAACCGACGGGCGGCATCGACCTGGACAACTTCGAGCCGATCCTGCGCATCGCGCTCGAGGCCGGCGTGCCGCAGGTCATCCCGCATGTCTACTCCTCGATCGTCGACTCGGCATCGGGCCATACGAGACCGGACGACGTGCGCCGGCTACTGGCGTCGATGAAGCGGCTGGTCGATCTGCATGGCTAAGCGGATCGCCGCCTTCGGCGAAGTGATGATGCGCCTGCAGGTGCCGGGCTTCGAGCTGCTGTCGCAGGCGGATACGCTGCGCTACTCCTTCTCCGGTACGGGCGTCAACGTCGTCTCCGCGCTGGCGCGATTCGGACACGAGGGACTTCTCGTCACGACGCTGCCTGCCAACCCGCTCGGCGACGCGGCGGCCGCCCACCTGCGCAGGCTGGGCGTGGCGCAGAACTTCGTGCGCCGGGACGGCAAGTATATCGGCCTGTACTTCCTCGAGAACGGCTTCGGCGCCCGGCCGAGCCGGGTCACCTATTCGAACAGGCTGGAGAGCAGCTTCAATACGGCGCCGGCCGGCGCGTATGACTGGGAGGCGATCGCGGACGGGCTCGACGCCGTTCACTTCTGCGGCATTGCGCTTGCCATGAACGATACCGTGCGCCGCCATATGGCCGACTCGGCGCGGGCCGTCAAGCGCCGGGGCGGGTGCGTCGTTTTCGACTGCAACTACCGCCCTGCGCTATGGGGAGATGACGGCTACGCGAAGGCGAAGCCGCATTATGTCGAGATGCTGGGGCTCGCCGATCTGGTCATGATGAACGAGCGCGACGCGATTCATATTCTGGGCATGGAGACCGACAAGACGGTCAGGCATGAACAACTGGTCGAACTGCTCCCGACGGTCGCGGACACCTACGGCATCGGCGCCATAGCCGGTACGCACCGCGCGATTAACCCGGACGGTTCGCATACGCTGCAAGGTTTCTTATATAAAAACGGAACCTTCGCTTTTTCCGACAGACTGACGTTCGCCGTCTATGATAGAATCGGAGCAGGGGATGCTTATACGAGCGGTATTGTGCACGGGGAATTGACCGGCATGCCGCCCGAGCGGACCGTGGCGTTCGCGGCTGCGGCGGCGATGCTGGCGCATACGGTGCAAGGCGACACGCCGATGTCCTCGGAGGCAGAAGTCGTACGCGCCATGACGGAGGCGGCGGGCGACATAGAAAGGTAGCGATCGGATCGTGAATTTGCCACGCAACAAGCGGCCTCTATACCTGCAGGTCAAAAATATACTGAAGGACCGGATCGTGCACGGCGTGTATCCGCTCGATTCGAACATTCCTCCCGAGCCGCGGCTCGAGGAGGAATTCGGCGTCAGCAAGATCACGATCCGGGGCGCGATCAAGGAGCTCGTCCGGGAGGGCTATCTGGAGACGAGCAGCGGCCGGGGGACGCGGGTCGTCCGTAATACGAAGGCGGCCAAGCGCTCCACATGGAAGAGCTTCACGGAGCTGCTCGTGGAGGAAGGCCATGCGATGCAGAAAAGGCTGCTCGCCGCAGGAATGGTGCGGCATGAGCCCGGCACCGAGCGTCACCGGCTGTTCGGGGAAGCGAGCCTGCAGGTGGAGCGGCTGTACCTGCTCGACGGCTTGCCGTACATATATTACACGCACGATCTGCCGGCGCGGCTCGGTCATGCCGATCCGTCGTCGCTCGGAGAGCAGTCGCTATACGACTTTCTGGAGGAAGGCGGCATCGCGCTCGCGAGCTTCCGCGACGCCTTCGCCGTCGCGGGCGCGCCGGTTCGCGCCGCGGAGCTGCTGCAAGTGCAGGAGAACGCCCCCGTGCTCAAGCGGCTGCGCTATGCGTACGACGAAGCGGGCGGGATCGCCGAGTACAGCGAGGGCTACTACAATACGGCGCTGCAGCCGTATGTCGTGAATTACGATGTATGAGCGCGCGTCGGTTGAGTAGAACAACAAGGTTGGCCCAGTTGGCTGATCCTCGGGCAGACGCGGGACTATACATTCGAAGTCGAGCAGGCCTGGAAAGGCGTCGATAAAAATCGGATCACAATTCAAAGCTATAACGGCAGCGAGGCGTCATGCGGATATTCGTTCAACATGAACAAAACGTACCTCGTGTATGCGTATTACGACCGGGATCATAAGCTCACGACGAATCTGTGCAGCGGCAACAAACCCATTGCCAAGGCGAAGGAGGAGATCACGGAGCTGGATGTCGGAGTTCCTGCCCAGGCATTGGACGGTTGGAGGCCGGGCATTGCCGGGGCCATGCGTTACGTCTTATATATTGCTGCTGCGCTCGCTGTTGGCGTGCTTGTTTATGCCCGGTATAGACGGGGGAAGAAGAAGCGGCGTTAACCGAGAATAAAAAATATATGATGATAACTGCCCTCAAGTGGATTACAATTCCATTTAAGGGCTTTTTTTAATTCGACGTATCCGGAACCGTTCGGAATGAAAAGAGATGAACTTAGCCATATTTCAAAATCGAAGAAATATGATTGGAAAGCTGGTGCAGCGAATGACAATAAGCAGACTTATTCGTGAAGACGAGTTGGAGGATCTTTTGTTGCTTTATAAGTTTCTGCTGCCTGCAGATCCCGAGCTGGAGAGAAACCAGCGCCTGTACGATCATTGGCAGACGATGCTAGAGGACCCAAGTATGAATATTCTTGTAGTCGAACATATGGGGAAGATCGTTGCATCTTGTGTTCTGGTTGTGATTAAGAACTTGACCAGGAGCGCAAGGCCGTACGGGTTAATCGAGAATGTCGTAACTCATGGAGAGTATAGACGAAATGGATTTGGATTAATGGTGTTAGAAGAGGCCAAGCAAGTTGCAAGAGAAATGAATTGTTACAAGATCATGCTTTTAACAGGAGCCCATCGGGAAGAAGTACATCGATTTTATGAACAAGCTGGGTTTATTAAAGGCAAAAAAGCCGGATTCATCATTCATATGTAAGGAGATAAATCTTTGAAAAATGAAAGCTTCCGTCTTTTACTAGCAGCGACGATACTCGGTGTTTCAATGATAATCTCAAGTGTTATTTTGACCTATTCTAAATCTGCCACGAATGATCAAACGCAGTCCGCAAATATAATCAGTCAGGAACAAATCGGTTCGGGACCTTTAATGACAATTAAAGAAACCTCCGAATTTATGCATTTAACAGAAAGTCAAATTAGAAAAATAATCTCAACCGAAGAGAACCTATTAAAAACGAGTGGCTCCTATACAGGAAAAAGGTTTCCGTATATGACGATTGATAACGAGATATACGTCAGTACTAAAGGGCTGGAAGAATGGATAAAAGAATCCG
Organism: Cohnella sp. 56; assembly: GCF_037963805.1. NCBI lineage: Bacteria > Bacillati > Bacillota > Bacilli > Caryophanales > Paenibacillaceae > Cohnella > Cohnella sp. 56. The sequence continues at coordinate 237,059 of NZ_JAZDQE010000012.1, forward strand.
TACAACAAAGTAAGCAATACTAGAAAACTGTTGCAAATGTGACAGGTTAGGTGAGTGCCATTTCCTAATTGCGAAAGATCCTTTTATCAATACTTGGTTTCTGGATTATAATAAAGAAGAATGAATTTAATCCAATCGAGGTGATCCGATTGAACAAGACAGACATACAAAGAATGATTCATGAGCACAAGGAATATCTCGTTGAGACATTTAATGTTGATCGCATTGGACTATTTGGATCATTTCTAAGGGATGAACAAACGAATGAAAGTGACATTGATTTACTTGTAGAATTTAAAACACCTGTTGGTTTTGAATTTATTGAGCTTAAAGAATATCTTGAAGGCATTTTTGAAAAGCCAGTTGATTTAGTAACACCAAAAGCACTTAAACCCTTTATGAAAGAACAAATAATAAATGAGGTACAATTTCAATGAAAAATAAAATCGTGCCTTTGAATGACATCTTAGAATCTATAAACAAAATTGAAACTTACACGAAGGGAATCGATTTCGATTCCTTTTGTTGTAATGAAAAGATGTTTGATGCTGTAGTACGGAATATTTAGAAATCATAGGAGAAGCAGCGAGAAATACTTCTGAAGAAATCAAAGTGAAGTATAGCGAAATACCGTGGAGACAGATGATTGGTGTCAGAAATATTTTGATTCACGAGTATTTTGGAATTGATAATTCAATTATTTGGGAAATCATAAAGAAAAACTTGTCTGACGTAAAACCAATAATTATGAAGGCTATTCAAGAACATGATAGTTAGAGGTGCAAATTGAATAAATTTATTCATACGCGCGCGGAAGAAATTAAATATCACCAAAAATTTTATTCTGAAAATGCACTCTTTGCAACTGGCACTTGGCTGGCTAGGCCAGTAAAAGTCGTCTTAGAAATGCTCGATATCATGGATCTTAACGAGCTACAAGTGCTTGATTTAGGGTGCGGAGTCGGAAGAAATAGTATTCCGATTGCTGAGAAAGTAAAAGCATACAATGGCATGATTACTTGTGTGGACTTACTTCAAACAGCCATTGATTATTTAATAGAAAATTCAAAAACCTATGATGTCCAGCACAATATCATTGCACAAACAGCTGATGTCGAAACTTATAGTATCCAACCGAATTCTTTTGATTACATCGTTGCTTGTTCTTGCTTAGAACATCTTTCGTCAGTAGATGCATTCAAGACTATTGTAAATGGGATGATACTGGGAACAAAAAATGATGGAATTAATGCAATATTAATGAGTACTGAAAATCAGGACTTTTTTTTAGAAACAGGCGAACTAAAGGATGGATTGATAGAACTAAATTTAAAGACAGACGAAGCATTTTCATTATTACATGAACTATATAAAGATTGGGAGATTATGATTGAAAGACAATCGTCACACTATATAAACGAACATAAATATGGTACAGATATTGAATTTAGAAGCAACTGGATTACGTTTATTGCTCGAAAAAAGAATAGTAGCGAGTTCAAAGGTTGATAGTATGTTGGAAAATGGAAATTAAGAAAGGATAGACGGTTATAATTACTTTGCGATTTACTCAAGCCTTGTTAAAAGACATGAAAGTTCAAGCAATTGAAGAGAAGGCTGACGACTTATTCTTGAGCTGGCATGTACATATTTTTCATTTGAACAGCCGCAAACACATTATATTTATAAACGATTTAAGCCGACTATGCATCTTAATAAGTGGAGTTAGGACAGGACAGCTTAATCTGCTTAAAGAGAAGTTTTTAGAGACAATGAAGTCATATCTCGAATACGAAGAAATATCAAAAACTCAAATCGAGAATTACTTAAAACATGGAACAGATATTTGTATTTCAAAAACAAATAGTAGAAGCGTTTTAGCAACAATGACAGAAATTACGATCTTTGACACAGACGATTTTGATAATGATTTGGAACGAATGAAGTGGTTAAACCGATTGATATATAAACCGATCAATTACAACAAACCGATAGAAGTCTTTACAGAGCAGTTGGAGAAAATTAATTCATTATTTTGAATGAGCAAGGGCAGATACGAGGAGGAAGCGATATGAGCTATCAGTTTAATCAACAATGGCTTGCTAAAAAGTTTCTGGAGATACAAAGAAGAATATTAAAAGCAATCGATCAACTAAGCGACGAACAAGTGAATTGGAAGCCCAATGAAGTGAGTCACAGCATTGCCAATTTAATTCAACATATCGAAGGAAACATTCAAGAGCGTATTTTCAAAGGCATATTACACCAGGACATTGTGAGGGATCGAGAAGCTGAATTTTCGAAAGGGTCCCTCTCCAAAAAGGAACTAACATTAATAGTCGAAAACAGATTTAATTTTGTAATTGAATTGATAGGCCGACTCTCCCAACAGGAATTAGAGCAAACGCAGATTGTAAGAAATAAGGAGCGTACGAATCTGGATATGCTGCATCAGTGTGCGGCTCATTATTCGGAGCATATGGGCCAGATCTTTTACATTGCAAAGCTTTGTTTAGATCACTCCTATCAATCAACCTCAATATAACTGATCTTCGTTCCTAAACATTTGCGATAGGAGTGGGGGCATGGTGGAAGCTAAACCACAATTGGTACTCGACATCGCAGGCGTGTTAGTAAATAATTTTTCACCTGTAATTTGGAAGGAGCTTGGCGATCGTTCAGGTGTTATTTTTGAGGCCATGAGGACCCAATTTCTTGAGATTAAAAGGGATCTATGGACGGGCAGTCTTACAGAAGAACAGTTTTGGATAGGGATGGTGGAGCGCTATCCCAGTCTTAATAGAGATAAAGTAAAAGATCATCTGATCGAGACGCTAAAACCATTGCCAGCGGTACAATATCTTGAGCAGTGGAGCCGGATTGCCGATATTCATCTGTTAAGCAATCATTGTTGGCAATGGTTAGAGCCCAGTTTAGCTATATTTAAAAAACACACAAAGAGTATAACCATTTCCAACCAAGTCGGGTTGTGCAAACCGGATATTAGAATTTACGAATTAGTCGAATCGCACTTCCGAAGTAAAGCCCAAATTCTATACATAGACGATCAAGATAAAAACCTACAGCCGGCTAAGCTTCTAGGCTGGAACACTTTACTTGCTGACAATCAGAATCAATGGATTGATGAAGTTGAACTGAAGTTACTTGCAAATTAACGGTTGCGGAGGGAAACATGGAGAATATAAAAGCCGTTCTCTTTGACTTGGATAATACGATTCTGGATCGAACCCGTACATTCCAACGCTTTACATCATCATTCGTAAATACATACTTCCAGCATACAGAGAACGTTGAATGGATTGCGAGCCGAATTACGGAATTGGATCAGGACGGGTACAAGGACAAAAACCTATTGTTTGCTGAATTGCTTGAAGAACTCCCATGGTTAACAAAACCTGAAATAACTGAATTGTTAAACTACTACAGCGTGCACTATGTAAAAAACGCCTTGTTAATGGAATACGCGGCCGAAACCATCTCGTATGTCCGGCAAAAATACAAGATGGGACTCATAACAAACGGAAAAAATGCGATCCAGTATGGGAAGATTGATCAATTGGGAATTAGGGACGCGTTTGACTTTATACTTGTCTCCGAGGAAGCCGGCGTCAAGAAGCCGGATGTTAAAATATTTGAAATGGCATTAGAGAAGCTCGAATTAAGTCCGGAACACTGCTTGTATATCGGGGATCATCCAAAAAACGATATCCAAGGTGCCGGCAAATCCGGCATGAAAACAATATGGTTTGAAGTTAATCAACCATGGAATGAAGAGGTAACGATTAAACCTGAACATACGATTAAACATTTAAGAGAATTGGCGGAAATACTTTAACCATTACACTACACCATGCCAGAGGGATTGATCCATGAAGCAACTTTACTTGTATCATTATTATGAGGCGAAGAGAGGTCCCTTCAAAAACCTATCGGCTCTGCCGGTAGCTGAAGCCCAAGCCATCATGAAGGCTCTCCAAGAAGAGAATACCGTTTTTGCAAGTAAACGAGCAGATGACTATCTGCCAATACGATTGGAGTTGGAACAGAGAGCGCGGGCGTATTTTATTCAAAAGGGTGGAAAAGCAAAAAATAAGTTTCCCCATTATATGACACTGGGTCCATGCGACTGGCTAAAACAATGGTATAACGAAGGCCATGAGCTAAAAATACATATCGAACAATTCAATCCCGAAACCCTGAGTTTTACATACGGCGATCTTTTCCCAACGATGAGATTTAAAGACGATAAACCTTATCGAGAGCAGGTTTACACGATACATGAAATTAAAGATGTCATTAACCAGTACGGCTGGCCGCAACAATGGAACCGCGAGGGACAAAAGGGTCCTGAAAGATATATTGAAGTGCAAGTATGGGATGATGAAGTAATAAAGAAATACATTTGATTTAAAATCTGAATTTTTTGTTGTGGGGAGAATTAAGATGAGTAACAAGCCAGTCGTCATTGAAGAACACAATTATAATTGGCCAATTATTTTTAATGGACTAGCGACGATATTGAAGGCCCACTTGGGCGGTTTGATTATCGATATCGAGCATGTCGGAAGCACCTCTGTTCCCGGTTTAGCGGCTAAACCCATCATCGATCTGGATATCGTAGTAGACTCTATGACTAATTTGTCCGAGATTATCGATAAATTGAGTGAGTTAGGATATTACCATGAAGGCAATTTAGGAATTGAGGGTCGTGAAGCATTTGGAAGAATCGATGGCAGAGTTCCTTATGATCAATCAAATCAATTGAAGCAAGAACATCATCTGTATGTATGCAACAATGAAAGTGAGGCGTATACAAAACATATCCGATTTAGAGATTTGTTAAGACGCAATCCGAAACTTGCAAATGAATACGCAATGCTTAAAAAAAAGCTTGCAACCCAATATAAATATAATCGCCAAGCTTATACAGAGGGGAAAACACAATTCGTTGTAGGAGCGTTGGAACGATATAATCTTCAATAATGGGAGTGGTCTTCGTGGAGGTTGCTTTGTTAAAAGCCAATTTAACTGAAGCGGCTGTCATCCATGAGATGCAATTAAAAGCGTTCAGGCCGTTGCTGGATAAATATCGTGATCATGAGACAAGTCCGGCTAATGAGCCTATCGATCAGATCATGACTCGCTTAAATCAGCCCTTTACGGATTATTACATTATAAATTATCTCGGAAAGGCGGCAGGTGCAATACGGATCGTAAAAAAACAAAATAAGGAATATCGCGTCAGTCCAATATTTATTTTACCCGAGCACCAAGGCAAAGGGATTGCACAGAAAGTATTTTCGATGATAGAAGAGATATACAGCGATGCAATCAAGTGGGAACTTGATACCATATTGCAGGAGCAAGGGAATTGCTACCTTTATGAAAAGCTGGGTTATAGACAAACAGGAGCGAGCAGAGAGATTAATCGTAGAATGACGATTGTGTATTATGAGAAAAACAGGCATCCGGGAGAACTATTATGAATCGCATACTCGTCATCGGCTCGGCTGGAGCGGGCAAGTCTACACTCTCCCGGCAGCTCAGCGAACAATTGAATCTTCCGATCATCCATTTGGATAGACATTACTGGCAGCCCCATTGGGTTCCCACTCCGGATGAGGAATGGGACCGATTTGTCATTGAAGCTGCCGAACGGGAACAGTGGATTATGGATGGCAATTATTCGAGAACCTTGGATTTAAGACTGCAGCGGGCGGACACCGTTATATTTTTAGATATGTCCCGGTGGTTGTGTATGTACCGGATTGTGGAGCGAAGAATTAAATATCACGGGAAAACACGCCCCGATTTGCATGAAGAATGCCCTGAGAAGTTGGATTGGGCATTTTTTAACTGGGTTTGGAATTACAAGAAAAGAACCAGAGCAAGAGTGATGGGGAAATTGCAGATTTTGCATCATCAAAAACAAATTATAATCCTCAAAACGAGAAAGCAAGTAAAGGATTATTTGCGTTCCGTGTCGCCCCGACCGATTCAGGGATTGAGGAATGAATAAAAGAGAACAGGAGAATGACCTGTGACATTTAACGTTCGTTTCGGCCATGAAGACGATTACGAGTTGCTTGCTCAAGGCGATCCGTCCATACCGAGCCATCAAATGAAATGGAAATTGAAAAATAAGGAGATTGTCATCGCTGAAGCTGAAAATGAATTGATTGGTTATTTGCGCTTGGAATATCTATGGTCAAAGTATCCATATATCGGTCTGATCATCGTACAGCCAGATTACAGAAATCAGGGAATTGGGAAGGCGCTGTTAAAATGTTTGGAGCGTTATTTGAAGCAACAAAAACATAGCTCGTTGTATAGTTCCTCGCAGGTGGACGAGGCAGAACCGCAAAAATGGCATAGACATATGGGCTTTAAGGAATGCGGAATCATAAACGGACTTAACCCTGGAGGAATCGGAGAAGTGTTTTTTTCGAAAAGCATATAGCAGTTGAGACCGTTGAAAGGGCGAACAATATGAACTCTTCAATGTTTATGGCATTTATGCGCATAGCCGAACGACTGAATCACGAGTTGAAAATTAAGCCGTTACTGTATGGATCGTTAGGCTTGGAGCAGGTCGCCAATTTAGCGCTTAACCCTTCTGATATTGACATTCTGATCCCACAACCATTTATCGAAAGCCGATTTGGAGAGATCGAAAAAATAATGAATGACTTGGGGTATCGATTAATCGATCTATCGGAGCACGAATTTGTTGCGGAAACAATGCATGTGGCCTTTGCCAAAATAGAAGAGTTGGGAGCGTTCGCTGACATTGACGTGGGTTCAATACGCGACTACAAGGCCGATGGGATCGAATATAAATTGTTAAATCTTGAGCAATATTACTCCGTATATAAACGTTCATCTGCCGACGGTTATAGAAAAACCAAAAAAAACAAACAAGACAACGAGAAGATCCGAATGATTGAATTGATCCTGAGTAAGTGAGCCAGGCACGCTATCGATTAAATGGAGGAGGGACGGAATGGAGATTTTTATTGCAGTTTTGTTACTGGTCATCATCGCGATTTTGTTGCAGATTAACAGCAAAATTCCAAATTGGAACGATCCGGTTGAAGCGGCGTTGAAGAGAGATAAACTCAGAAAAGAGCAGGAGGAAATGGGGGGCAATTAAGACCATCTCGGGAGCGGCAGTCGGGGCTGGCGCAGGAGGCCTCGTCGGCGGATTGATTGGCCTCGGCATTCCGAAGGAGGAGGCCGAACGCTACAATGAGTACGTGAACGACCACAAGCTGCTGGTCATCGTCGATGCGGGGGCGGCGCGCAAGGGCCGTGTGTACGACATTTTCCACCGCTTCGGTTCGCTGAATGCGGATACCTATGCCAATCTCGAAGGCGAGCGGCGCGACGATCCGGTTCGTGCGGCGGATGGCGCGGCGATCGGCAAGGACGAGACGATCCGGATTCCGGTGAGCGAGGAGCGCGTCGAAGTGACCAAGCGTCCGGTCGTCACCGAGGAGATCTCGATCGGCAAGCGGGTCGTGCAGGACAAGAAGCAGGTCTCCGAGACTGTGAGCAAGGAAAAAGCGGAGCTCGAGCGTTCGTGCAATCCGGTGGTGGAAAACGAGGGGCTGTTCAGCACATCGAATACTCGGCGTGAAGCTGCTTAGGCAGCTTGCGCGAGCGCATTAAAAGCCGGGGCCTGAGGTCCCGGCTTTTATGCGTGCGAACGGCTCGGTGCCTCGGTTTTGGAACGCCGGGATTGCTGCGAATTAAACGGCGTCCGGCAGGAGAACGAGCGCCCGGTGGTGAAGTATACGCGGATAGCCAGCGATTGGACATGAATCCAAAGGGGTATGAGCGCCGTGCATGCGAACAAGTGGTCCGCCCTCCGAGCGAGAACTTACCGCAATCCGCTGGAGATCTCGGGCGGGGATCCCGCCGTCAATTCTAGCGTCAATGCTGCCCCTCCGCCTAATCCCGATCCGTACGTATTCAAATTCAACGGCGAATATTATTGTTATCCGACCGCTCACGATGGCGTGCCCGTCCTGCATTCGACGGACCTCGTCAGTTGGGAGAACAAGGGCTTCGCGCTGATGCAGCCGGAGAAAGGGTATTGGGCGCCATGCGTCGTTTACCGCAACGGACTTTTTTACATGTATTATTCATCGGGGATGACTGCGGAGCATTTCCAATGGCTGAAGGTTGCCGTCTCCAATCATCCGCTCGGCCCGTTCGAACCGGTCAGGACGCTGTTCGAGCGCTTCTCCATCGACGCGCATGTCGTGCAGGATGCGAATGGCTGGTGGTATCTGTTCTATTCGGTGGACGATTATGCGGGCGCCGACGAAGAGCGGCCGGGAACCGTCATCCTGGTCGACCGGCTGCTCGATATGACGACGCCGGCTGGCCAACCGGCGCTCGTCTTTGGTCCGACGCTGGACGAGGAGATATCCGGACCGGACCGGTTCGGCGACGGCCGGAATTGGCATACGATCGAAGGCGCTTTTTATCTTAGACGCGGGGACGCGCGCTACTTAATGTACAGCGGCAACAGCTTCGAGCGCGAGCACTACTTTGTCGGTTACGCGATGTCGAGAGGAGACGGACCGATCGGAGCGCTCGCCTGGTCCAAATGGCCGGCCAGCGACGTATACGCGCCGCTGCTGCGCAAGAGCGATGCCGTCGAGGGCACGGGTCATCATTCGGTCGCTGTGGCGCCCAATCTGGCAGACAGCTGGATCGTGTATCACGGGCGTGAGATTGTATACAATGAGGCCGATACAGGAGAAAGGCGGCAGCTGCGGATCGATCCATTGCTCTGGCAGGGAGAGCGGCTGTGGGTGCCGGGACCGACCGCCGATGACCAGGACGCGCCGGGGATGCCCGTATTTCGCGAACTATTCGCGGAGAATGGCGATCTGGCCGATACTGGGCGATGGGAAGTGGCCACGGGGCAATGGACGTCCCGGGCAGGATTTGGCATGCAGTCGGATGCCCGCGGCACGGCGGAAGCGTGGATGTCCGGCATTTGGGACGATTTTTTGTTTGAAGGGTCGGCACGCTGGCGCGCTCAGATGCCCGGCGGCCGATTCGGCTTTCGATTCGCGGGCGGCGAGGACGGGCGTTCGTACGTAGAGGCGCTCGTCGAAGTCGGCCGCAAGGAAGCGGTCGTGGCGGCCATGCATGACGGCATCCGAAGCGTATGCGCGACAATCAAGCTGGATGCCGAGTTCGAGCCGGCCGTCTACCACCGCTGGAATGTCGGGAAAAGCGGGCGCCGCTGGACGATCTTGCTGGACGATCTCCCGGTCTTCGACGGCGCGTTGCCCGATGCGAGAGCAGGGCAGATCGCGATGGTCACGCATTATACCGGTGCAGACTTCGCCGGAATCACGGCCACGTGTCATTACGAGACAGACTTCCGTTCGGCGGCTTCGCTCGCCGGCAGGTTCGCATGCTCGGGTAACGGTACGGTCGATCCGATGCGCGGGCTGCTCCTGGCTTCGCTCGGCGGCCGCGCGGAAGCGACTTATATGGGGCCGCTGCCCGAAGCGTATCTCGCGGAGCTGGACATCTCGTTCGTGCAGGACGGCGGGGGAGGCAAGCTGCTCGTCGCGATTCCGGGACTTGGGGAGGAGATCGCGGTCGAGCGAACGGCGGGGCGCACGCTCTCCGTCTATTTACGGCAGGCGGGAGGCCGGCTGCAGGTGTGGGCAAACGGCGAGCTTGTGGAGCAGCCGGAGGCTGCGCGCCCGGCAGCAGCTCGGCGCATCGGGTTTGCTGTCGACCGGGCTGCCGCTCTGCTGACCCGGTTTCGGGTGACGGAATGGAAGTAGCAAGAAGCCGCGGCCCCAAGGCCGCGGCTTCTCCGCGTATCAGCTCAAATCCTGCGCGCCGAGCTTCGCTGCCAGTTCCGCTTCCTTACGGCGGATAGCCGCGGAGGCCGGGCGGAAATACCCGAATGCGGACGCCGCGATCAGCGCCGCCGCGGCGACGCCGGCGGCTCCGATCCAGCTGGTGGCCGCGAGCGAGGATTGCTCGACGATGACCCCGCCGATGCCGGCTCCGGCGGCCATGGCGAGCTGCAGGACAGAGCTGTTCAAGCTCAGCATGATGCTGGAAGCTTCGGGTGCGAGCGAGATGAGGTGATACTGCTGCGTCGGCCCCGAGGACCAGGCCGCGAACGCCCAGAGCATGAGCAACGGGACGACGAAGGCAGGCGAATGGGCGAGCAGCGAGATGAGCACGAGGATGATGGCGTGCAGCGTCATGCCGCCTACGAGCGTCCGGCGGTAGCCCCATTTGTCGGTGCTGAAGCCCCCGAGCTTGGAGCCGATCAGGCTGGCGACGCCGAGGGCGAACAGTCCGATGCTCACACCGCGTTCGCTAAGGCCCGTAATGTCAAGCAGAAACGGGGAGATGTACGTGTAAGTAATGGAGTAGCCGCCGATCCAGAACAACGTGATGAGCAGCGCGACGGCGATCCTCGGATTGGCCAGCAGCCGTACCTGGTCGCGCAGCGGAACCGGACGCTCGCTCTCCGTTCTCGGCACCGTGTAGGCGACGAGAGCGATGCCCAGCAGACCGAGCAGGCCGATGGCGCCGAATACCGTCTGCCAGTTATAGACGGATGAGATAAGGCGGCCGAGCGGGACGCCGACGATCAGCGCGGTGCTGAAGCCCATCACGAGCGTGGCGATGGCGCTGCCCTGCTTCTCCGGCGGCGCGAGCTTGGCGGCGACAGTGAGCGCCGTCACGACGAACACCCCGCTGCTCAGGGCTAATATGATGCGCGAGCCGATGAGGAAGCCGTAACCGCTAAACGCAAGCGCGGCAAAGTTGCCGACGACGAAGACGGCGAGCGCGTATATCATGAGCCGCTTGCGGTCGACCTTGGCGGCAGCGGCCATCAGGAAGGGCGTGCCGAAGGCATAGGCCAGCGAATAGACGGTGATGAGCTGGCCCGCGGCAGCGAGCGATACGCCGATGTCCGCGGCGACCTTGTCCAGAATGCCCGCGATGATGAACTCGGACGTGCCGACCAGAAAGCTGACGATAGCCAACATGTAAATTTTCCATGCATGGTTCATTTTCTCCGACTCCTTTATGCCTGTTTTTATATTTCTAAAAAAATAGAAATATGAGGTGTGAAAAAGCGCCTAAGCAGGTGAAATAGCAGGCTATTCCAACAGGTAAGGCGCATACTTGCGGGCGACGTCCTTGTTGACGCTGTAAAAAATGTACGTGCCGTCCTTGCGCATCTTGAGCAGTCCGCTCTCCGTGAGCTGCTTCAGATGATGCGACAGCGTGGAGCCGGCGACGGATTCGAGCTTGCTGCTGATGTCGGAGCAGCAGAGATTCGTTTCCTCCGTGAGCAGCATCGCGATCTTGATCCGGGTCGGTTCGCCGAGTGCTTTGTATACTTTCACCGCTTGTCTGACTTCCTCGTTGTCCTCGACCATGGCTTCTCACCGCCTAGTATCGTTATTTCTAAATTTATAGAAACAACTTAACACACCCGCCGGCGGTTTGTAAAGTCGACTTTGTCGCAGGCGCCGTTCAAGATGGCGAACCATGCCCTGCTTATTCCACCAAGCCGCTGCGCAGCGCGGCGACGACCGCCTGCGTCCTGTCTTCGGAGCCGAGCTTCTGCAAGATGCGGTGCACATGCGACTTGACGGTTCCCTCGGCGATGAACAGCTTGCGGGCGATCTGGTCGTTGCGAAGGCCGTAGGCCATCTCCTGGAGAATCTCGCGCTCACGCTCCGTCAGCGGATCTGTCAGACGCGCGTTCACTTCGGCCGGAGCCGAAGATGGAGCGCCGGAGACGGCCATCCGTTGAAGCGCGTTCACGGCCAGCGCCGTCTTGTACACAGCTTCGCCGCGATAGGCGGATCGAACCGCTTCGAGCAGATCCTCCACATCGGCATCCTTCAGCAAATATCCGACGGCTCCCGCGCGGATGCCTTGGTAAATATATTCCTCATCGTCGAACGTGGTCAGAATAACAATCTTGGTACCCGGCAGATGCCGCAGGACCTCGCGCGTGGCCTCGATACCGGTCATGCCGGGCATGCGCACATCCATCAGAACGACATCCGGACGAAGCCGCTCCGCCTGACGGACGGCCTCCTCGCCATCGGCGGCTTCTCCCGCCAGCGCCATATCGTCCTGCAGGCCGATGACATAACCGAAGCCCTGCCGGATCATCGCCTGATCGTCGGCGAGCAGCACCTTGATTTTTGTATCGTGCACCATCGTTATTGCTCTCCTCCCGCGTCCGCAGGCTCGTATGCTTCTTCGTTCGGCACGACGGCCACAAGCTCGAATCCGCTCGGCTTGGCTCCGCCATACCGGAGACTGCCGCCCATCTCCTCCAGCCGGGCCTTCATCGTCCGCAGGCCGAAGCCTTCGTCGATTGGCGCGCCCGGATCCAACTGTCCGTTGTCCCGTACGCGCATGACAATCCGGCCCGTCTCCTCGCGAAGCTCGACTTGAAGCAGCGTGGCGCCGGAATGCCGGAGCGTGTTCGTGATCGACTCCTGCAGCACCCGGTAGAGCGCCTCGAACGCGTCGGACCGGATCTCCTCGTCGCGGAGCCGGGTATCGAACCGGCAGGCGACGGCGGTCGAATCCTCCATCCGCGACAGCAGCGATCTCAGCGCCGCGATTCTCGGTTCGGTCCGGTCCCCGGCCAGCGCATGCACAGAGGTGCGGATGTCCCGCAATCCCCGGCGCGCCACATCCAGCATGCCGTCGACCGACCGATCGGCCTGAGCCGGATCGTCCTTCATCATATATCGCAACGCCTGCATCTGCACGATAAGCGAAGTCAGACTGTGGCCGACGGCGTCGTGAATGTCGCGGGCGATTCGCGTTCGTTCTTCCATGATCGCGAATCGCATGTTGGCGGCGGACGCCTCCTGCAGCCGTTCGTAGGCCTCCTGGAGCTCCGCCAGATGACGTTTGATCTGCCCGAAGGCTTCATTGCGCTGCGTACGGCTGCGTACAAACAAATACAGGACGACCGCGAGCAACGCAAAAGACAGCAGGCTGAAGAGGTCCGCATGTCCGAAACGATTGTAAAGCGCGGCGGTCACGAACAGAACGGCGATCGCCTGCGTCTGGCTTCTGGCGAGGGACAGTCTCAGCGCGATGACAAATAAGAGAAGCGCGAGAACGTACCACAGCCTCGTCTCGTGCTGCCATATGAGGCCGACCGCGCACTGGGCGACGACAAGGCCGGAGGCGACCGCGCCGCGCGTCGGTGTCCATCGTCGCTTCGGCACGAACATGGCGGCTGTAAAGGTCAACCATATCGTTAAATAAAGGACGAGCCGGGAGGCGGGGAGTTCAAGTACGCGGTGAATATCGACGAGGAGAAAAAAGACCGCCGCGCTCGCGAGCAATTTTCGATAAAAGCCGCTTTCCATTGCGCCCCCTCCGTTTCTCCCCCTATTTTAGTCCGGCACGCAAGCCGAATACAATCGGCGACGCCGTCTTCGTTCGAATATCTATCCACGGATATAGAGAGCGGACGCCGGGTTCTATCCGCGGATGGTCGCTTGCGCTGCGCTTGGCGGCGTATTATGGGATGCATCGGACGAACGAACGAACGAATAAGAATGGGGGAAATAAAGTGAAAGGTTCGATTATTATCGTACTCGTAGGCCTTTTTATTGTGTACCGGATTTACTTGCGCATGCGGCGGATATTCGTCTGGCAGACGTTCAAGCGCACGAAATTGCAGGTCGCCACGGCGCTACTTGGCGTGCTCGGCATCTTGTTTTTTATGGAAGGGATATTCAGCGCGGCGAGTCTCGCGTCGAATGTGATCGGAATCGGGCTCGGCGCGGCGCTGGCGGGCTACGGTGCATCCCGGACGCGGTTCGAGCACCGGGGCGGCCAGTGGCTTTACCGATCCAGCCCCTGGATCGGAGGCGCCGTCACCGTACTCTTTTTGGCGCGGCTTGCCTTCCGGGTCTACGCGTGGAGCCAATTCGACGGTGCGGGACAAGCGAACATGGCCGGGCAGCTGAAAAGCTTGAGCGGCTCCTGGACGTCCGGATTGATGCTGGTCATGTTCGCTTATTATATTGTCCACAATCTCTTGCTGCTGCGGCGCCACAAGCAGTTGGGCGGGAATGTTGCGAAGCGTCGGCAGGCTTCCTCGCGCGAAGTCTGAAGGAATGTCCCGCCCGGCTTGGACATACAGTGGAAGAGGAGAGGGGGTGTTGGCTTGGTGATACAAATCAGCGTCGCGGTCGCCGCGATCGCTTTTGCAGGACTGGCTGTCTATCTGATCCTGACCCTTCGCAGAGGGATGACGACCCTGGGCGAGACGAACAAGACGCTCGCCGAGGTGCGGAATGCCGTCCACGGCCTGACGCAGGAGGCTTCCCAGCTCATCCGGAATGCCAATCAGGTAACGCGAGACGTCAAAGGCAAGATCCAGACGATCGATCCGTTGTTCGAGTCCGTACATGACGTCGGCGAGGTCATCCAGACCGTGACCGACTCGGTCAAAAAAGCCGCAGGCATCGAAAAAGGGTCGGGACGCAGCGGCGCCGGAGCGTCCGGTACGCAGCTGCGCGTGAAGGTGAAGTAAGAATCAGCAGCAACAGGCAAAAAAACATCCCGCAGGCGCATAAGGCGCCCGCAGGATGTTTTTTTTGAGGACGCAAGCTGGCCGCCGCGCGGGCAAGCTTTACTTGGCGTAGTAGCCGCCGTCGATCGGCAGCTCGACGCCCGTAATGTAGGACGACTCGTCCGAAGCCAGGAACAGGACGCCACGCGCGATGTCCTCGGGTTTGCCGAGCCGCTGCAGCGGCGTCTGCGAGAGCGCCCACTGCGTCATGCGTTCGTCGTTGAAAATGCCGGCCGTCATCGGCGTCTCGATGTAGCCCGGGTGGACGGAGTTCGCTCTGATGCCATAAGGCGCGTAATCGACGGCTGTCGCCTTGGTGAGCATGCGCACGGCGCCCTTGCTCGCCGTATATGGCCCCGAACCGCTGCCGCCGGTCAGGCCGGCGATCGAAGAGATGTTGACGATGGAGCCGCCGCCGGCTTCGATCATGTGCGGGATGACATGCTTCTGGCCGTAGAAGACGCTCGATACGTTGATCGACATTGTCTTGTCCCAGCTCTCGGCCGTCATCTCCAGGAACGGCGTCGCGTTGGAGATGCCCGCATTGTTGACCAGTATGTCGATCTTGCCGAACTTGTCCTTCACTTCCTTGACGATGCGAATCCAGTCTTCCTCGGAGGCGACGTTGTGCTTGAAGCCGATCGCCGTGCCGCCGGCGTCCTCGATTTCCTTGACGACCGCTTGCAGCTTTTCCTCTTGAAGATCGGTTATCGCGACCTTGGCGCCTTCCTGGGAGAACAGAAGCGCATCCGCTTTGCCCATGCCGCCTGCCGCGCCCGTGATGATTGCTACCTTATGATCGAGTCTTCCCATGATCGTAACCTCCCGAGTGTATTTTTATATCCTTGCACGTTATATTTTCGTTTGCAGATGCGCCGACATTTTGCGATAAGACGCGATGAGCAGATCCAATTCCGCTTCCGAAAAGCCGTCCCACAAGCCGCTCGTCAGCTCCTTGTATTTCTCCACCATGCGTTTCTCGAAGTCGCGTCCGGCATCCGTAATTTTCAGAAATACCTGTCTGCGATCCGCCTCCGACACGACTCGCTCCACGAAGCCTTTGCGGACCAGCTTGCCGCTCAGATTCGTCACCGCCGGCAGCGATACGTTCAGCAGGTTCGCAAACTGGGAAACCGTCATCTTCTCCTCCGAGGCGAGCGTCTGCAGCATGTAATATTGCGGCGCTGGCATGTTGCTCTCCAGCAGCTTGGTGTAGCTCGCGATGACAGTCAGCATCTGATTCGCGAACAGCAATGACAGCGTCTCCTGCTTGTCCAGTTCTACCACCTCGCCTTCGAAAAAAAAGATTCATCCCTATTAATGTTACGCATAATAATAGTTAATACGTGTTAACTATTTTAGTTTACCGAATAGCCGTCCTTCCGTCAACCCCGGTCATGCGCTCCGAAGACGCCGCGGTCGAGGCCGGCGGTTTTTTGGCGTCGCGCCAGGGGCCGGCCATGACGTCGCGATGGCAGGTCGCGCAGCCCGCCCGCCCGGCATATAATACATATCCTCCCGCATACGGGAGCGAATCATGCCATCCACAGGGATCGATGGGAGGAAACAAAATGATCAAGCCGAAAAAAACTGCCGCGGCGCTGATCGTCGCCCTGCTGCTCGTCTTTGCCGCAGCATGCGGCCAATCGAACGGGCCGGCGGCCGGCGGCAGTCCGTCCGCCGGCGCGTCGCCCGACGCATCTGCATCCGCATCCGCATCGTCTTCGCCGTCGGCAGAGCCGGGAGCGGGCGCTACGGTCGCGCCGAAGGAGCTCGTGACGATCAAGTTTTCCGAAGTCATACGCTCGATTTTCTACGCGCCATACTACGTCGCAATATCGCGGGGCTTCTTCGCGGACGAAGGCATCAAGCTCGACATGAATACGGCGCAGGGCTCCGACAAGGGCGCCGCCGCATTGATCGCGGGCACCGCGGACATCTCGCTCGTCGGCCCGGAGACCGCCATCTATATTTACAATCAGAAGGGCGACAAGAAACTCAAAGTTTTCTACCAGCTGACGATGAAGGACGGCTCGTTCCTGCTGTCGCGCGACAAGGCCGACGCCTTCGATTGGGGCTCGCTCAAGGGCAAGAAGATCATCGGCTGGCGACCCGGCAGCGCACCGCAGATGGTGATGGCTTCGACGCTCAAGGAGAAGGGCGCGGACGGAGCGAACGTCGTCACGAACATCGCTGCGCCGGCGATGGCGGGCGCCTTCACGAGCGGGCAGGGCGACTATATCCAGCTGTTCGAGCCGGTCGCCTCCACGCTCATCGCGCAGGGCAAAGCCTATTACGTCGCTTCTGTCGGCGAGACGTACGGCGACTTCCCGGAGACGTCGTTCGTCGCGACCTCTGACTATATCGACAAAAATCCGCAGGTGATCCAGGGCTTCGTCAACGCCGTCGCCAAAGCGACCGAATGGCTGACCCAAGCCTCCGACGAGGAGATCGCCGAGGCGCTCGCGCCTTATTTTGAGGGCACGCCCAAGGAGCGGATCGTCGATTCGGTCAACCGCTACAAAAATCAAGACACATGGCCGGCGATGCCGGAGCTGACGGCCGCGGCCTTCGACAAGCTGCAGAGCGTCCTCATCGAGAACGGCGTGCTGAAGTCCGCGGACAAGGTCGCCGACATGAATGAGATCGCAGACATGCGCTTCGTGCAAAATATCGGAAAGGCGGGATAACCGGTGGCGCAAATCGAGCTGCGGGATGTCGGTCTCAGCTACTTTACGACCAAGCAGGAAACCGAGGCGCTGCGCGACATCCGGGCGACGATTGAGCAGGGGGAGTTCATCAGCGTCGTCGGACCGAGCGGGTGCGGCAAAAGCACCTTGCTGTCCCTCGTCTCGGGCATGCAGAAGCCGACGAAGGGCAAGGTGCTGATCGACGGGGCGGAGGTGCGCGGCACCTCCCCCAAGGTAGGGTATATGCTCCAGCACGACCACCTGTTCGAGTGGCGCGACGTGCTGAGCAACCTGCTCGTCGGCGCGGAGATTCGCCGCATGGATATGAAGCAGGCCAAGCGCACGGCGCTTGACCTGCTGGAGCGTTATGGCCTCGGCGGCTTCGCCAGCCACAATCCGACACAGCTGTCCGGAGGCATGCGCCAACGCGTGGCGCTCATCCGGACGCTGGTGACGGAGCCTGACATCATGCTGCTCGACGAGCCGTTCTCCGCGCTCGACTATCAGACGCGGCTGACGCTGGCGGACGAGATTCATCGCATCATCAAGGATCAGGGCAAGACGGCCGTGCTCGTGACACACGACATCTCCGAGGCGATCAGCATGGCCGACCGCGTGATGGTCATGACGAAGCGGCCGAGCACGATATTAAGCGTGCACGATATCCGCTTCGATGAAGGGGAGGGGCTCTCGCCGTGGCAGAAGCGCGAGGCCGGCCGTTACCACGCGTACTTCAACACCATATGGAAGGAGCTGGGCGGTCATGTCGCACCTGTCGGCTAACGATTCTCCCGGGTGGCCGGCCCCTGACACAGGGGCATCGGGCAGTGGGCCGACTGCCCAATACGCCCGCTACCTGGCGAAGCAGCGGCGCATCCGGCTGGCCGTATGGCTGACGCGGCTGGCCGTGCTCGCGGCATTTCTGGGCATCTGGCAGTGGGCCGCCGATCGCAAGTGGGTCGACGCCATGTTGACGAGCCGGCCCACGCAGCTGGTCACTTCCTTCAGGAGCCTGGCGCTGGAAGGCCATCTCTGGCATCACGCCTGGGTCACGACGCTCGAGACCGTCATCGGTCTGGCGCTGTCGATGTCCGTCGGGGCGGCGGTCGCGGTGCTGCTCTGGTGGTCGTCCTACGCGTCCAAGGTGCTGGAGCCGTACATGGTCGTGCTGAATGCGCTGCCCAAGGTGGCGCTCGGACCGATCTTCTACATCTGGCTCGGCGACCGCTATTCGGTATACGGCATGGCGATCGCCATCTCGATTATCGTCACGATTATGATGATTGAGTCCGGCTTCAGAGAGATTGCCAAGTCCAAGCTGAAGCTGATGGAGTCGTTCGGCGCCTCCAAGCTTCAGATGCTCCGCATGGTGCTGCTGCCCGCCAGCGTGCCTAATCTGATCGCGACGCTCAAGGTCAATGTCGGGCTGACGCTCGTCGGCGTCATCATGGGCGAGTTTCTGTCGTCCAAAGCCGGGCTCGGCTATATGATCGTCTACGGCGGTCAGGTGTTCCAGATGGACATGGTCATGGTCGGCATCGCGATGCTGGCGGTGCTCTCGATGGTGCTGTACGGCGTCGTCACGGTCATCGGGCATTTTGCGCTGAGGCGCCATCACTATGAGTAAAAGGCAAGCCGCTGCGCCGCCGCAAGCGGGCGGCGCGGCGAATCGGGATGCCGCCGTATTCCTTTCGTACATAACAATTGGTTGTGACCCGTATGAGCGAGCCGAAGATCACACGCCGGCGTACGCCATGAATCCGCCGTCCACCGGGATGAAGGCGCCGGTCACGAAGCCTGAAGCCGTGTCGTCGACGAGCCAGAGCAGCGTGCCGAGCAGGTCTTCCGGCTGGCCGAACCTGCGCATCGGCGTGTGCGCGATGATTTTGCCGGAGCGCTCGGTCAGCGAGCCGTCCGCATTTTTGAGCAGGGCGCGGTTCTGCTCGGTCAGGAAGAAGCCGGGCGCGAGTGCGTTGACGCGGATGCCCGACTCGGCGAGATGCACGGCCAGCCACTGCGTCCAGTTGTTGATGGCTGCTTTGGCCGCGCTGTAGGCGGGCACCTTGGTCATCGGCGACGGGGCGCTCATCGAGGAGATATTCACGATGACGCCGCTGCCCCGCTCGGCCATCGAGCGGCTGAAGATCTGGGAGGGAATGACGGTGCCCATGAAGTTCAGATCCAGCACGCCCCGGAAGCCGGTAGCGCTCAGGTCAAAAAAGGTCGTCGCGCCTTCTCGTCCGACATCCTCGGACCGGAAAATCTCGCTCGTCGTGTTGGCGCTCGGATGGTTGCCGCCCGCGCCGTTGATCAGGATATCGCAGGGACCGAGGTCCCGCGAGATGATGGCCTCGGCTGCGCGGACGCTGTCCGCATCCGTCGCGTCGCAGGCGACGGCGATCGCCGTGCCGCCGGCCGCACGAATATCGGCGGCGACCTGCTCGCCCTTGTCGACCGTCCGGTTCAGGACGGCGACCTTGACGCCTTGCCGGCCGAGCTCCCTGGCCATCACGCGGCACAGGACGCCGGAGCCGCCGGTGATGACGGCGACTTGGCCTGCGAGCGATTCGTGAATCGGGAGGAGATTCGCGCTCATACGGCAGCCTCCTTCGTCTTGGTGTCGGCCGCCGCCCGTGCCGCCGCGTCCCACAGTCCCCACAAGTACATGATGCCGAGCGCGCGATCGTACAGTCCGTAGCCCGGACGACATACTTCGCCCCACAGGTGGCGTCCGTGGTCCGGCCGCGCATAACCGGTGAAGCCGACGTCGTGGTACGCCTTGACGATGCCGGCGATATCGACGGTCCCGTCCTGCGTCCGGTGGGAAGTCTCGATGAAGTCGCCGTTCTCGTACACGCGCACGTTGCGAATATGCGCGAACGGAATGCGGTCCGCAAATTCATGGATCATGGACACGATATCGTTGGCCGGATTGGCGCCGAGCGAGCCGCTGCACAGCGTGATGCCGTTGTACGGGCTGTCGTGCAGCGCGAGAAACCGGCGGAAGTTGTCCTGACTCGTCATGATGCGCGGGAGTCCGAAGATCGGCCACGGCGGATCGTCCGGGTGGATCGCCATTTTGATGCCGCAGCGGGCGGCGACGGGAATGACCTCGTCCAGGAAGTAGCGCACATTTTCCCAGAGGTCTTCTTGGGTGACGCTTTTGTAGGCTTCGAAGAGGGAGGTCAGATGCGCGAGCCGCTCCGGCTCCCAGCCCGGCATCGTGAGCTCCGAGTTTTCGTTGATCTGGCGGACCAGCTCGAACGGATCGATGTTGTCGATCCGGTTTTTTTCGTAGAACAGGGCGGTGGACCCGTCTTCCATCTCCTTGTGCAGTTCTGTCCGCAGCCAGTCGAACACCGGCATGAAGTTGTAGCAGACGACCTTGACGCCGACCTGACCCAGCTTCTCCAGCGTGCGCTTGTAGTTCTCGATGTAGGTGTCCCGGCTCGGGAGCCCCAGCTTGATGTCCTCGTGAATGTTCACGCTTTCAACGACGTCAATATTGAGACCTGCGGCATGCGCCTCGTCTCTCAAGGCCACAATCTTGTCCATCGGCCATTCTTCTCCGGCGGGCATGTCGTGCAGCGACCAGACGATCCCCTCGACGCCCGGAATCTGCCGGATCTGCGCGAGCGAGATCGTGTCGTTGCCCGTGCCGAACCAGCGGAACGTCATTCTCATGGTTTACCGTCTCCTCCCGTTATGAAATATTGCGGATACTTGTCCATCAGATGCGCCAGATCGCGAACGCTAAGCAGCAGATGCTCCTGCATGACGCGCTCCGCCCGGTCGGCATCGCCGTCCTTGACGGCCAGCAAGATCGTCTCGTGCTGCTCGTACAGATGCCGCCATTGACGGTCCGCGACGAGCCGCAGCATCCGGCTGCGGTTCAGATGGACGTTCATCTGCCCGATAGCGCGCCACGTATTGAGCTTCCCGCAGCCGTCGAACAGAATCCGGTGGTAAGCTTCGTCCAGCTCGAACAGCCGGCGGTCGTCCCCGCGCTCGATGCTCATCAGCTGCAGGGCCAGATTGTCCTCCAGCGCATGCAGATGGCCATCGGGAAAATGCGCGCAGGCAAGCCTGACGACGGCCCGCTCCAGATGCTCGCGCATGAACCGGGCTTCCTCCACCAGCGCCGGATCGATCAGCGAGACAAACGTCCCCCGCTGCGGCAGCACCTGGACGAGGCCTTCCTGGGCGAGGCGCACGAAGCTCTCGCGCACCGGCGTCCGGCTGACGCCGAGCACGAGCGAGGATTCCTTCTCGGACAGGGCGGTACCGGGCGCCAGCTCCAGGTTCAAGATCTGCTCCCTCAGCTTGACATAAACCGTCTCCCGGGCCGAAGGCTCCTGGGCGCGTCCGTTCGTATACATGGCAGCAAAACTCCTTTCGGGCTTCCATCAACATCCTACCATACTTGTATGGTAGTGTGGTAGATCCATTTTGAAGAGCCAGCGACAAACTCGGCAGCCCCCGCCTGGCAACGAATCTTGCACCTGCACAGTTCGTCGCAGCGCCTCCACCAAGCGCCTCCACCAAGCACCTCCACCAAGCACCTCCACCAAGCACCTCCACCAAGCACCTCCACCAAGCACCTCCACCAAGCACCTCCACCAAGCACCTCCACCAAGCACCTCCACCAAGCACCTCCACCAAGCACCTCCACCAA
>NZ_JAZDQE010000013.1:0-207919 GCF_037963805.1 Cohnella sp. 56
CTACGGCAACAGATTCTTGATTTCATTGATTACTTTAACAAAACGATGGCCAAGCCTTTTAAATGGACATATGCAGGCAAGGTCTTAAAATGCTAATCGATTACTTATTTGAAGTTTCTTGCACTAGGCAGAGGAGGGGGCGGTGCTCTTGTATACCGTATTGGTCGTAGACGACGAAGCCATCGTATGCCGGGGCATCAAAGACTCCCTGGAAGCGTCCGATTTGAATATTTCCCAAGTGCTGACGGCCTGGAATGGCTATGAGGCACTGGATTACGTGCGCATGGAATCCGTCGATCTCGTCCTGACCGACATTCAGATGGACGGCATGAACGGCATCGAGCTGATGGAGTCGATCCTGTCGGAGAAGCCGGATATTCCGGTCGTGGTCATCTCCGCGCACGACGAATTCCAGTACGCGCAGCATTGCATTCGCCTGGGTGCCCGCGACTATCTGATCAAGCCGGTGCTTCTCTCCCAGCTGATCCAGGTCGTCGAGAAGGCGCTCTCGGACCGTCATGAGAAGTACAAGCGGATCGCGGAGGACTCGCTGAGGCAGAAATTTTCGCTGACCGGCATGACTTCGCTCAGAACGTATATTCTTAATGAAGCGATCGCGGGCTCGCTGATGCCGTCCGACGACGATCCTTTTATTTTCGAACAGATCGAGGTCCGGCTGGTAGGGCCGTATTTTGCGGTGCTGGTCATCGAGCTGCTCTGGGAGCGCGCGGGATGGGAGGGCGAAGCGATCCGTTCCTTCCGCGATCAGAATCTGCTCAAGTACGCTTCGCTCAACATCGTCGAAGAGACGGTATCGGATTGGGAAGCGGTGTCCTTTTTCGGGCAGGGCAACCGCCTCGTCACGATCCTGCAGTTCGGCGACTTCGGAGAGTCCCAGGACCGGACGGAGCAGGTGACGCAGCTGAATCTTGTGGCGGCCGGCGTCGTGAACAACATCCGCAGCTGTCTGCGGATGGAGGCCGTGATCGGCATCAGCCCACTGCGGCGCGGGCTGGCGGAGCTGCCCGAGTGCTATCGTCAAGCGGCCGAGGCCGTGAGATGGCGCGGATTGTACGAGACGCACAATGTGTTCTATGCCGAAGACTTCGTGAGGAGCGAAGCGTCGATCCGGATTCACTGGCAGGAGAAGGCCGACCGGCTCGTCGATTGGATGAAGACGGGGAGCAAGGGCGAGGAAGTTCATGACGCGGTCCGCCGCTTCATCTCGGATATCGCGCCCGTGTTCGACACGGCCGAAGCGACCGCCGGGATCGCGCTCAGCATCGCTTACCGCGTATATGCCATGCTGCTCGACATGAAGGAGACGGTAGGCGAGCGGCATCAGGCGCTGGAGCCGATCGTCTATTTTCGGCTGCCGTCGGCGTCGATCGAGATTCAGCACCGGCTGGAAGCGTATCTGACCGAGGCCGCTACGCTCATCCGCACGTCGATGGACGATCGCGATCATGTGATCGTGCAGCAGGCGATCGATTATATTCGCCGTACATACCGCAACAAAGGCTTGAAAATTCAAGATATTGCGGACCATGTCCACCTGAGTCCGAACTATTTAAGCTATCTGTTCAAGCGAATCGCAGGCGATACCGTATGGGACTTCGTCACGGGCTTGCGGATGGAGGAGTCGCGGCATTTGCTGCTCAGCACGTCCAAAAAACGCTACGAAATCGCAGACGAGGTCGGCTACGAATCGCCGGAGCATTTCAGCCGGATTTTTAAGCGCTTTTACGGGGAAAGTCCCAATACCGTTCGCCGATGAGGGTGACTACCATTGTTCAGACTGGGCAAATCGTACGGGTTAATGAAAAAAGCGCTGCTGTTCGTCGTCCTGCTGATCCTCGTCCCGATGCTGCTGATTTTCTGGGTCGCCTCCGATCAGGCGTCCACATCGATCAAGGAGCAGACGGGCAAAGCTTTTTTTGAGTTGAACAGACAAAGCCATGCCACGATGGACCGGGTGCTGGATTCGATCGACCAGATGACGGTCGCGTTGATCGCTTCGGACGCGGTGCAAAAATGGAACGACGTGGACCAGATTGCCGGTGAAGAGCGCGTGCGGCGATACGTGGCCACGGAGAAGTTGCTCGCAGATTCTTCCTCGCAGGTCAAATACTCGCTGTTCGTCATGACGGACCGCCTGTCCGATTTTGAATTCGCGCCGAATGCGGACGTGTCGGATGCCGGCGTTTTTTTCATACGCGACTTCAAGGACGTGCCTTGGCTGCAAAAAGCGATCCAGGCGGGCGGGTTGGGCTCGGTGGTGCTGATCGACCACTTCGGCTTCAATATGAAGTCGCAAAAAACGATGGCCTACACGAGAGCGGTGACGGATATCTCCCAGGGGCGCAAGACGACAAGCGTACTGGTCGCCACGGAGATCGAGAACAAGCTCGAGACGGATATGAACGCGTTCGCGCTGCCCGAAGGAACGGACGTCTATCTCGTCGACGCCGACAACGAGGTGCTGGCCGGCACCGCGACGTCCGGCTCCCGGTTCGCCAGCCCCAAGCAAGGCGACGATCTGTATTCCGGCATTCGGCTGTCGGGGGGCATCATGCATATCAGCCATTACAGCCCCGCATACGACAACCGCCTGTTTTACGAGATTCCGGTCGCTTCGCTCGTCGGCGCCCACCAGAAGGTGCAGGAGATTTTGCAGCTGTCCGCAATCTGCTATTTTATCGTTATCATGTTTTTCTTTTTCTATCTCGGCAAATCGTTCTTCCGGCCGATGGCCCGGCTCGTCACTTTCTCGCGATCGTACGAGCCCGGCAAGGAACTGGACAAGTTCGCAGAGGCGGAACGCAAGGACGAGATCGGGTTCATCTACCGTTCCTTCTACAAAATGACGCAAAGGCTCAACCAGCTGGTGCGCGAGAAGTACATGATGGAAATCAAGCAGAAGGAATCCGAGCTCATGCTCATGCATTCGCAGATCACACCGCATCTGCTCTACAACACGCTGGACTCAGTGTATTGGTACGGCATACGGGGCGGTGTCCCCGAGGTGGCGCATATGGTGCGCGATCTGTCTACGATGCTGCGGATCGGTCTTAGCAGAGGCAAGGAAATCATCACGATCCGCGAAGAGCTCAATCACGTGGAAGCCTATTTGAACCTGCAGGAGAAGCGGTATCAGAATTCCTTCATGTACCGTATCGACGTAGAGGAGGGCGCGGACGAATATTTGCTGCCGAAGGTCGTCATCCAGCCGCTCGTGGAAAACAGCATTTTGCACGGGGTAGGCAAGATGGACGGGGAAGGCGAGGTGGCGATCGACATCCGGGTGTCGCAGGGGCTGCTGCTGATCGCCGTCGAGGACAACGGTTTTCGTCCCGTCGACCTTGAGAAGATCGAGGCGATTCTGTCGGGGACGGCTGACCCGGACAAGGGATTCGGCATTCGCAACGTGCACAAGCGCATCCAGCTGCGGTTCGGCGACGCGTACGGACTGTCCTTCGAAGCGCGCGAGGAGGGCGGGGCGAGGGCGTTGATCCGGCTGCCCGCCATCCGTTCGGAGAGCGAGATCGCGGCGAATACGCGAATGAGCTAGTTGCCCCGGCAGCCAAGTTCGATTGAGAACCGCACGATTCTGTGCGGTTCTTTTGCATTCGGGCGCGCGTGCAGGCGCGAGCGATATGCCTATGCGACGTTCCCGTGAGGATCCGTCACGCGATGCGGAGGTTCGGTCATGGGATTGGCGATGCCCGCCAATTACAATAGGAGACACAACTCAAAGAATAGAAAGGATGGTGGCTCGGTTGGCATCGCAATCAACGCTTGCGCGCAGAGAAGAAGCCGGCGGCCGTCTATCGAAGGCGTTCAAGGATTACTTCTGGGGCGTCGCGTTCCTGGTCCCGGCGCTCGCCGTGTTCGGCCTGTTCCTATGGACGCCGATCGTGAAGGGCGTCGTTTACAGCTTTTACAATATCGACTTCGTCAACGGCAACCGCTTCGTCGGCTGGACCAACTACGCCGAGGCGCTGGCGAGCAGCGACATGGGCATCGCGGTTCGCAACACGCTCCTTTATATGTTCCTCGGCGTCCTCATGGGCTTCTGGGTGCCGAGTGTCGTCGCGATCGCGATCTCGGAGCTGCGGCGATTCCAGGGCGTCATGCGGCTGGTCGTCTATTTGCCCAACATCGTGCCGGCGGTCGCCCTGTACGCCATGTGGATATGGCTGTACGATCCGCTCGGCCCGCTCAACCAGTTTTTATCCTGGTTCGGCATCGACGGCGTCAACTGGCTGACGGACAAGCGCTGGGCGACGTTCTCGATCGTGCTGGCGGAGACTTGGCAGGGCTTCGGCGCGACCGCACTTATCTATCTCGCCGGGATCGTCGGCATTCCGAAGGATCTGTACGAAGCGGCCGAGATCGACGGCGCCGGGGTGTTCAGGCGCATTCGGCATATTACGCTGCCCGGCATCCGGCATCTGTACCTGCTCCTGTTCATCATGCAGCTGATCGCCACCTCCCAAGGCTTCCAGACGCAGGTGGCGCTGACCGGCGGGGGCCCGAACAACGCGACGCTGACTTACATGTATCAGATCATCAATCAGGCGTTTACGTTCTTGAATTATGGCAGGGCCTCGGCTCTGGGCGTGATGATGTTCGTCGCGCTGACGCTGCTGTCCGCCGTCCTCTACCGCCTGCAAGGAAGGAGCCCTCAAGCATGAGCAAAGTCGTCCGCGAACGAAGCATCATGTCCTCGTTCGACATGAACAAAAAGTCGGTCATGTTCGCCTACGGCATCATGCTGCTGGCGCTGCTGGCGCTCACCGTGACGCTGCTGTATCCGTTCGGCATGACCCTGTTCGGCTCATTCAAGACGAAGGAAGAGATTTTCGTCTTCCCGCCGAGCTATTTTCCCCATCATTTTGAATGGGGCAACTATGCCCTGGGCTTTAAATATGTCAATTTGACCAGAGCGTTTATGAATACGCTTCTGCTTTACGCCGGGAACGCCTTTTTCGCGCTGCTGATCCCCGGACTCGCCGCATTCAGCCTGTCTCAGATGAAGGTGCCCTATCGGAAGACCGCGACGCTGTTTTTCATGAGCACGCTCATGATTCCGAGCGCGACCTATCTGATTCCGAACTTCCTGAATCTGAAGAGTCTGGGCATGCTCAATTCCTATTGGGCGTTCTGGCTGCCGGCCGGCGCGAATGCCTTCAACATTCTTCTGCTCAAAAGCTTCATGGACGGCATCAACAAGGAGCTGTTCGAAGCGGCGCGCATGGACGGCGCCTCGGAGCTGCGCTGCTTTTTCAAAATGGCCGTGCCCCTCTCGCTTCCCGTCTATTCGACGCTGCTCATATTCGCATTTACGGCGACGTGGAACGATTGGTACTGGCCGTCTCTCGTGCTGTCCGTCAAGGAAAAGTATCCGATCTCGTCGCTCGTGTATTATGATATCGTCACGGCCACGATGATGACCTGGAATGTCAAGTTCAGCGTGCTCACGGCCATCATGATTCCGCCGCTCATCTTCTTTATCATTTTCCAGAAAAATATTATGCACGGTCTGGACCTGTCCGGCGTCAAAGGATAATCGAATCGGCGGTGAATCCGTCATCACAATGCTGTGGATCCGTCATCGAATACACGGGCCGGCCCCGTTATGATGAACTTGTCAAATTAATCAGATATTAGGAAGGGGTACTAAAAATGAGCAACAAAAAGAAAGGTCTCGCTTTTTCCTTGATCACCCTGATGCTGGTCGCCACCGCGTGCGGAGGCAACAACGGCAACGCAAACGGCTCGGCATCGCCGTCGGCCTCGACCGGCGCAACTGCGAGCGCATCCGGCTCCGCACCCGCCTCCGAATCCGCTGCGCCAACCGAAGCTCCGAAGGTGACGATGACGATCCAGTATCCGAAGCCGGACAATACGGAATCGATCGCGCTGGAGGACAGCAAGATCAAGCGGTTCCAGGAAAAGTATCCGAACGTCACGATCAAGAAAAACGATTGGCAGTATGCGCCGAGCGAGATCGGCATCAAAATGGCGGCTCACCAGGCGCAATCCTGGTTCAATACGTTCGCCACCGAGGGGAAGACGCTGTCGGAGCATCAGTGGGCGGCCGATCTGACGACCTTGATGGCGAATTACGAGCACGCGAACGACTTCAACCAGAAGCTGCTGGAGCCGATGACGATCGACGGCAAATTGTTTGCGCTGCCGAACGACGGCTATATTATGAACGTCATGATCAACAAGAAGCTGTTCGAGAGCAAAAATGTGCCGCTGCCGACCTCGGATTGGACGTGGGACGACTTCTATAACGCGGCCAAAGCGACCGCCGACCCGGCCAAGGGCATCGCGGGCTTCGCGATCATGGCCAAGGGCAACGAGGGCGGCTGGAACTGGACCAACTTCCTGTATCAAGCCGGAGGCCAAGCGGAGGCTGTGGCGGATGGCAAAGTCAGCTCCGCGTTTAACTCCGACGCAGGCGTCAAGGCGATGGAGTTCTTGAAGAAGCTGAGATGGGAAGCGAATGCGCTGCCGCAAAACTGGGCGCTGAATTACAACGAAACGTATAACGTTTTCAAGCAGGGACGCGCAGCCATGGTCATCGGCCAGAAGATCGAAGATTCGGTCAATCAGGCCGGTATGAAGAAGGACGACCTGCTGGTGCTGCCGATGCCGTCTATGGAAAAGGGCGGCGCACATGTCGGCGTCATGGGCGGCAACTATCGCGTCATCAACCCGCAGGAGTCTCCTGAAGTGCAGCAGGCTGCATTCGATTACCTGACGCTGGACTACTTCAACCAGAGCGGACTTGACGAGCTGAAGCGCATACTGGACGAACGGAAATCGAACAACCAGGTTTACTTCTGGGATCCGACGAGCGTGTACTTCAATATCGATTCCGATTATGGCAATCAAATGAAGGACATCATCTCGCAGTATCCGGATACGGTCTTCTCCGTGGACGAGCAGACAGTGTCCACCATGTCGGGACAACCCGAGGCGACGTACAACGCGCAAGATTATTATGCCGCGATCACAACCGCCATGCAGGCGATTCTGTCCGACAAGAACGCCGATCCCAAGACCGAGCTCGACAAGGCGGCCAAGAAGTTCGACACCGAAGTGCTCTCGAAAATCAAAGTGGAATAGCAGGCTGAGGAGGCGCAAGCATGGCAGTCGTGCGAAGGCTGACAAACGAGGAAATGAAATTGGCCGTCCGCTTGTCGGATGATACGTTCCGCGATGCGGAGCAGACGTCGATGGGGACCGCGTTTCCTTTCATCTTCTCGGACGCGGCGGCGCATCTGTCGTATGGCGCCTTCGAGGCGGACGGCACGCTCGTATCGTTCATGGGCCTCGTGCCCTGGACGATGCGGATCGGCGCAGCCGAGCTGAGCGTACTCTCGCTCGGCTCGGTGTGCACGGCGCCGTCGGCGCGAGGCAGAGGCTATGCCAGCCAAATCTTGCAGCAGGTGTATGCGTTCGCCCGCGATGCAGGCGCTTCTCTGCTGCTCGTATCGGGCGACCGCTCTCTGTACACGCGGTCCGGATGCGCGTCCTTCGGACGCGTGCTCCGGTATCGCGTGAGCCCGGCGCAGGCGGGGCTGCTTGACGGCGCACGCATCGGGCCGGGAAGCGTCCGCGAGGCGCAGCCGGACGATCTGTTCGCGCTGCAGGCCGCGCTGGCTTCCCGGCCGGTGCGGTACCGGCTCGGCGTGAACGAGCTGGGGGCGCTGCTCAGGGCCGAGGCGTTCGCGAGTATATTGAAGCTGTCGCAGCGCGTGCTCGTGCACGAGGCGGAGGGAAGGATGACGGGCGCCGTCGTGATCGGCGTATCGAGGAAGTCCGACGGATTCGGGACCATGCTGGAGCATACCGGCGACCCGCCCGCGGTCGCGGCGCTGTTCGGCGAAGCGATGCGCCGGTTCGGGCTCGCGGCGCTGGATATTCCGGTGCCGTGGCATGAGCGGGAGCTTCAGGCGCAGCTCGGCGGCATTCCTGCCGAGACGGAGAATCACCCGGGCACGATGCGAATCGCCGACGGGGCGGCGCTGATCGAGCAGCTTCGCCCATGGTTTGCCGAGAGGGGGGATATTAGCGATCTTGATCTTCGGCAGCAGGAAGACGGCCGTTGGCTGCTCGGGAGCAGAGGAGGCCCGCCACCTTCCGTTTATACTTCGCAGCAGCTGATCCGGCTCATTTTCGATTGCGCCGGCGCGCGTGACGAGCCGGCTCCGGGAGGCGTCGAAGCCTTCAAGCATTTATTTCCGGTTCCTTTTCCTTACACCGCAGGATTGTGCTATATCTGAGCATTCGATTCGATTTCATTGACGGAGGGCATCCCGATGAAAAAAACGATCGGCTTCAGAATTCAAGCATCGCTGACGGTTACCGCCATTTTGGCAGCCTCGCTGAGCGTGCCGCTTCAATCCGCACACGCGGCCAGCGTCACCGCCGTCAGGGCTACGGACTTCCTCGATTCGCTCGGCGTCGCGATCCATCTGGGCCAGGGGCAGAGCGCCGCGACCGTCGGCGCGGCCATGTCCTATGCGGGGCTTCGCAACGCCCGCGATATGATGAACGAACTAAGCGACGTGAACGGCCTGCTGTACCTGTACAATACGTACGGCATCCGCACCGATGCGGGCGTCAATGGTCCCAACGACGCCAATCTGACGGATCAGCTGAACAAAGCCCGGACGCTGGCCAGTGCCGGCGCGCTTATGGCGATCGAAGGGCCGAACGAGCCGGGCAATTTTCCCGTGACGTTCCAGGGTCAGACTTCCTCTCTCTCCGGCACCTTCATGCCTGTCGCCAAGTACCAGCAGTCGCTGTACAGCCAGGTCAAGGCGGACTCGTTGCTCCTGAACTATCCCGTATACAGCGCGTCCAACCTCGGCGCCGAGCCGGACAATGTCGGCTTGCAGTATATCAAGATCCCGAGCGGAGCGGGGACGCTGATGCCGGACGGCACGACCTATGCCGACTACGCGAACTCCCATAACTATGTATCGGGCAAAAACGGTCAGCTGTTCGGCCAATCGCTCAGCGACAACGTAACCTGGAACGCCGCCGACCCGACGGTCGAAATCTACAATTCGCTGCGTCAGGATTTCGGCGTAACCTGGAACAAGAAATTCAACGGCTATACGAACACACAATTGCAAGCGCTGCCAAGAGTGACGACCGAGACCGGCTGGCCGTCGACCGGCGGCCCGGGCAACGTCATTACGCCGCAGCAGCAGGGCAAGCTGTTCATGAACCTGTATCTCAGCCAGTTCAAGCGAGGCATCAAGAATACTTTTATTTATCAGATTAAGGACGACAGCGAAGCGAACTTCGGCTTCATCGACGTGAACAACAATTACAAGCCCGCGGCCGACTATCTCCACAATCTGACGACGATTCTAAGCGACTACGGCTCCATGACGCCCGGCCAGCTCGGCTACTCGATTTCGGGCGCGCCGTCGACCTTGCACGATCTGCTGCTGCAGAAGCACGACGGCACGTTCGAGCTTGTCATCTGGAACGATCGCTACAGCGGCACGAACAACATTACGGTTAATCTGGATGCTGCGGCGACGATCGCGAGAACGTACGATCCGACGGTCGGGACGGCGCCGACCGGGACGTACTTTGGCGCAAGCGCCATCAGTCTGGCGATGACCGATCATCCGATCGTGATCGAGATTCCGGCTTCGTCGGCGGCCACGGGATCGGGCACGTACGTGTTTGGCACCGGGTACTCGTCTGCGCAGGGCGGCAATCAATGGTATTACAAGCAGTGGAACGGTTCGGCCTACTCCGATATGACCTGGAACGGCAGCAGATGGAAGGGCGCACAGGCGTGGAGCCAGATCGGCCAGAACGTGCTGCACCCGGATACGAACGCCGCCGCACTCGCCTGGAAGGCGCCGAAGGCGGGCACCGTGAATATTAGCGGCAACGTGCGCAAGCAGGACATGGGCGGCGGCGACGGCGTCAACGTCAGGATCATGAAGAACGGCACGCAAGTCTGGCCGTCCAGCGGCTGGCAGTCGATCGCCTTCAACGACGGCACGGGATTCAACCCGAATGTGAACGTGTCCGTCGCCCAGAACGACATGATCTACTTCGTCGTGGACAAGAAGGGCGACAACGCCAGCGACTCGACGTACTGGAATCCGACGATCGCTTATCCGCTCTCGTACACGTTCTCGAACGGATTTACTGCCTCTCAGGGGGCCAATCAATGGTTCTACAAGCAGTGGAACGGCTCGGCCTACGCCGACATGTCCTGGAACGGCAGCGCATGGAAGGGCGCGCAGACGTGGTGCCAGATCGTGCCGAATGTGCTGCACCCGGACACCAATGCCGCCGCGCTCGCCTGGCGGGCGCCGCAGGCGGGCAACATCAACATCAGCGGCAGCGTCCGGAAGCAGGACATGGGCGGCGGCGACGGCGTCAACGTCAAGATCATGAAGAACGGCACGCAGATCTGGCCGTCCAGCGGCTGGCAGTCGATCGCCTACAACGACGGCACGGGCTACTCGCCGAGCGTGAACACGACCGTCGCCCAGAACGACATGATCTACTTCGTCGTGGACAAGAAGGGCGACAACGCCAGCGATTCGACATACTGGAATCCGACGATCGCTTATTAGGCAACCCGGGATAGGCGAGGCATTCGAAAATTGAAGTCGCGCGGACACCTGATCATCCTGTATAGTAAAGCCTGACAAAGCATGATGCAGGCAGGTGTTCCGCGTGATAGCGTTTTATCTGTTCCCGATTTCCTACGCCTTCTTAAGCTTTCCGGTTGCGGCGGCCGTTTTCACCGTTCCGTTTCTCATTGTGCAGTACCGCAGGCACGGCTATATCCACAAGCTGAGGGCCTTGATTTTGTACTTGCTGCTGCTGTATCTGCTCAACGCCGTCTACCTGATTCTGCTGCCGCTGCCGGACTCGTTGCACAACGCGCCGCCTGCGGCGGACTCGTACTTTCAATGGACGCCGTTTCACTTTTTGGCCGACATCGCGCGGGAGACCCGCGTTTCGTTCGACCGGCCTTCGACTTACCCGCTTCTGTTCGGCGAGCGGGCGGTGCTCCAGGTGGCGTTTAACGTGCTGCTGACGATTCCTTTCGGACTGTTCCTGAGGTATTACTTCCGCGCACGCTGGGTTCGCTGCCTGCTGCTCTCCTTCGGGCTGTCCCTCCTGTTCGAGACGACGCAGGTGACGGGGATTTTCGGCATTTACGATTATCCGTACCGGCTGTTCGACGTCGACGACCTGATGACGAACACGCTGGGCGGCATGATCGGCTACCTCGCGGCCGAGTGGCTCGCGAACCGTCTGCCCCGCATCGACCGGCTGGACGAAGGCGTCGATCTGTCCGCCAAGCGGGTGAGCTATACGCGCAGGCTGCTCGCGGCGGCGATCGACTGGTGCATTCTGCTGCCGGTCTGCGCCGTGCTCGCCGTCATGCACGTTCCTCTCCTGTACGCCTATGCGTCCGTCGTGATCGTCTATTTCGTGGCGGTGCCGTATGCGACGAACGGCCGCACGGCGGGCAAGTGGGTCGTCCGCATCCGCATCCGCGGCCGCGGAGACAAGGAACGCGTGCCGCTGGCGGCGCTGGCTGCACGTTACGGCCTGCTCTACCTGATTGCCGGCGGAGCCAACCTCACGTATCCGATCGTCGCCGTCCGGGACTTCCCGCCGCTCGCGCTCATCCCGTATGCCGTCGGGCTGTTCGCGCTGAACCTGTGGCTGGCGATACATCTGATCCGCTGCCTGTTCAATCGCCGCCGCGTGCCGTTCCACGACAAGTGGAGCGGCACCCGGCAGATCGTAGGTTGAACGCCAAAGAAGCCGGTCCTGCTGTCGCAGGAGCCGGCTTCTTTGCGTTTGCGTCAAGCCCTAGTCAAGCTTCCTGCACCTTGGTCTCCGTGCGGGAGGACAGATCCCTGACCTCGTGCGGATGCTCCTTGCGCTTGATGAAGAAGGAGAGCAGCAATCCGACGAGCCCGATCGCGATGATGACGAGATACGCGTCGTTGATGCCCTGGATCATCGCTTCCATCGTCATATGCTGCTGGTCGGTTCCGCCTGCGGCCGCCATCTCCATGTAGTGCGTCTTGCTCCGGTCCGTCATGATGGTGACGAGCAGGGAGGTGCCGATCGCGCCTGCGACCTGCTTGATCGTATTGGAGATCGCGGTGCCGTGCGCATTCAGCTTCGGCGGCAGCTGGTTGAGGCCCGCCGTCGTGATCGGCATCAGGAACATCGCCATGCCGATACGGCGTCCGGTCGACATCAGCACCAGGTACGTATAGCTCGTCGAGTCCGTCAGGTTGATGAAGCCGATCGTCGTGCCGATCGTGATCGCCATCCCGATGACCGACAGCCACTTCGCGCCGAACCGGTCGAACAGCTTGCCGGTGATCGGCATCATGAATCCCATGAGCAGCGAACCCGGCAGCATGAGCAGGCCGGACTCGAGCGCGGTGTAGCCGCGCGCATTCTGCAGATACAGCGGCAGCAGCATCATATCCGCGTACATCATCATCGTGACGGCGATATTGATGATCGTCGTCAGGGTGAACATGTCGTACTTGAAGGCACGCAGGTCGAGCAGCGGATTGCCGGACGCGAGCTGCCGCCACGTGAACAGGATGAGAGCGACGATGCCGCAGGCGAGATACGCGAGCACCTCGGTGCTCGCCCAGCCGAGGGTGCCGGCGCGGCTGAAGCCGAACAGCACGGCGCCGAAGCCGATTGTGGACAGGGCGACGCTTGTGATATCGATTCTCGGAAAAGATCGTTCGGACACGTTGCGAAGATAGATGAATGCCAGTACGATGACGAGCGCGACGAACGGCAGCATGCCGTAAAACATCGTCTCCCACGGGAAGTTCTCCAGCACGTATCCGGCCAGCGTCGGGCCGATCGCTGGGGCGAAGATGATGGCGAAGCCGACCATGCCCATCGCGGCGCCCCGCTTGTTCGGCGGGAACAGCGTCAGAATGACGTTCATCAGCAGCGGCATAATAATGCCGGCGCCGGCCGCCTGAATCAGCCGTCCGGCCAGCAGTACGGGGAAGCCGGCCGCGACTGCGGACGTCAGGGTGCCTGCCAGGAAGATGATCATCGAAGCCTGGAACAGCTCCCGCGTCGTGAACCGCTGCATGAGGAAGGCGGTGATCGGGATGAGTACGCCGTTTACCAGCATGTAGCCGGTCGTCAGCCATTGGGCCGTCGTCGCCGTGATATCGAAGTCGGTCATCAATTCCGGCGTGGCCACGCTCATGATCGTCTGGTTCAGCGTCGCCAGGAACGCCCCCAAAATCATAATGAACAAGATCGGCCCTTTTTTGATCGCGCCGCTCTCTACGGTCAAGCTTTTACTCAACTTGCTCCATCCCTTTCAAGTCTGCGATAGACTAAATTTACACTGTGTAATATAATTAACACGGCATAAATTAGATTTTAGCCGGATCGCCGGCATTTGCAATCGACAGTCATGCGCGATGTGTAAATTAAGTTGCATTCCGCCTCGGCACCGTCGCCTATCTTCGAGAAGATAGACAGTATAGAGTCCGAGTGTCGATTAGGCCGTGACGGAAAGGACAAGATGGTATGGATCACGCTGCGCCGCGCACCGATCCCCGCATTGTTCGCACGCGGAGGCTGCTGCGGGACGCCTTCGTCGAATTGCTGGAGGAGCTGGACGTCGAGAAAATTTCGGTGAATCGCCTTGCCGAGCGCGCCACGATCAACCGCGTGACGTTCTATTTGCATTACCGCGACATACCCGACATGATGGAGAAAATGGCGGACGATATGATTGAGGATATCCGTGCGATCCTGCAATCGCCGGCATCCCGGCAGCTGTCGGTCCAGGAATCGGAGTGGCCGCTCATGGTGAACCTGCTGCAGCATATCGCCGAGCATTGCCGATTCTACAAGGTCATACTCGCCACGCGGCGGACGCCGATATTCACAGAGCGGTTCCTGCGGCTGCTGACGGATATGGTCGTGGAGCGAATCGAGCGCCCGGAGGGGGAGGCCGCGCTCGCCGCCACGGGCGTCCAGCGGGACATCGCCGTCTGGTACGGCTCCTCGGCCCTGATCGGCACGATCATCTCCTGGCTGCGCCACGACATGCCGTACACGCCCGTATATATGGCCAAGCAGTTCATGCTGCTGCGGCGCCATCACGAGAAGAAGTCCTGACGGCGCCGCTCAGTAGACGTACCCTGCGCTGCCGCCGATAGCTGAATACGACGCATACCGGCTCCTCGGACGGGTCATGCTAACGATTGATGCGACGCAATAACGATCATTCGTTAACACAACAAAGGGGGAGTCAGCCTCATGTGGTACAAGGCTGCGGCAGCTGCGCTCGTATTGACGGCGTCGGTGACGATGGCGGGCTGCTCGAGCAAGCAGGGAGACGTCGGCAATTCCAACATCAGGTCCCAGAGCCTGAACGACCGCTTCGCCGACGACGGCAGGAACGAGATGAACCGGCTTCACGGCACACAGCGGATGAACAACAATGTCGTCGGCCTCCACGGCAACAGCCATCTGGAGATGGATCAAAAGATCGCCGATCGGCTGGCCGCCAGATCCGATATCCATGCGGCCTATGTCGTCCGTTCCGACCGCAATGCCTATGTCGCCGTTCAGACCGAAGGCGCCGGCGACGACAAGCTGACGGACCAACTGAAGGGCGAGATCGCCGATGTCGTCAAGGCGCAATCTCCCGCCACCGATCATGTATACGTCTCTTCGAATCCGGAATGGGGCGATCGTATGCGGGGGTACGCTGAGCAGGTCCGCCAAGGACATCCGATTCAGGGCTTGCTGACCGAGTTTAATGCAGTCGTCAACCGGATCTTCCCGACCGCCGAGGACGGCAATCGCGCAGCGGGCACCGGCAACGGGCTGACGGCAACCGGCATCGACGGACAAGGGCATGGCGCGATGCACGGTCATGCGGCTACGGGCAAGCCGCGCATGTCCGCCAGCGCCCACGACAGCCATTCATCCGCTTCAAATCACCCGCTGACAACCAACCGCTCCCATCCCGCGCAGAACAGCCGCTAAGCTGTTCAGCATGCCCCGCCGGCGCTTGCCGGGCGGGGCGTTTTTGGGTGCGCCGACCCGGCATTTTCTTTGATGCGCCCAAATTCCCCGTTCACCGCACCAGCCAGCGGCACCCCTCATATGATAAAGCGACTGTACCCTTCACCCTGCAAGCATCTGAATCCCGGGCAAGGAGGGGTGACATACGTTGAGAAGCAGCGACCACAAGAACAAATTCCTTCTTACCAATCGGGAGCGCGAAGTCTTCGAACTGCTCGTGCAGGACAAGACGACCCGAGACATTGCCCAGCAGCTGTTCATAAGCGAGAAGACCGTTAGAAATCACATTTCTAACGTCATGCAGAAGTTGAACGTCAAGGGTCGTTCGCAAGCGGTCGTAGAGCTGATTAAGCTCGGGGAATTGAAAATCTGATCCGGGGAATCCGGACGCGGGCCGGCCTTCTTTTTCATCGCTCGATGAGCGGGGGAAAGAAGGCTTTTGGTGTGCGCCGAATGAGGTGTGCCAATCATGCAAAAAGCCAGCGGCATGCGCCGCTGGCTTCTATGAAGCTTGCTGCAATCAATCGGAATAAAGCGTGCCGTTGAAGTTCTCGGGACCGACACGAACCGTCCCAAGCACGCCGACGGATACGAATACAGTGTAGGTCAACTGTGGCGTGATCGGCGGGTTGAAGTCCGCTGCCGAGAAGGTGAGCACGGCAGGAGCCAGGATGCTGAGCTCCAGCGTCTCGGTTGCAGAGTAGACGAGCGGATCGGTAGGTTCAGTGCCTCTGACGATCGAGATCGTCGTACCGACGAGAACCGCCAGCGGGATCTGAAGGGAGATCGTACCCGTCAATTGAACGCGCGGGTTGGCGCCGACGCCCTCTGTGATGAGACCGATCTGACCGAACAGCTGCGGCGTGTCCAGGACCGTTATCGGCACCGCGATGGAGTTGGCATAGCTGGCGTTCTGCGATGTCCTTGCATCGATTAAAAATGCCATTTTCAAGCACCCCCTTTCGAACCGGCATAGGACAGCTTATGAATGGCGCGCCGGACATGTATAGACAAAGTAACTGGAAAAATCGCACAAAAATAGAACCGGGATTCGGACTGTTTCCGCCATGATCACCGCAAGGGTCCATACGTTCTGACAAACGCCGCATACGATGGAGTAATGGTCAATTCGCGAAGACGAGCATAGGAGGCCGGATCAGCATGAGGCTTCTATTCGCCTATTATTTGCCGAGCGGCGGCATGGAGACTTTGAATCGGCTGAGATCCGAGGCGCTGCGGCGCATCGGCGTCGATTGCCATCTTCTTTATTTCTGGCAGGGAGAAGGGGCCAAGAACAATACGTCCGGCATCCCGACCTTCATCACGAACAAT
Source organism: Cohnella sp. 56 (assembly GCF_037963805.1). Classification (NCBI taxonomy): domain Bacteria; kingdom Bacillati; phylum Bacillota; class Bacilli; order Caryophanales; family Paenibacillaceae; genus Cohnella; species Cohnella sp. 56. The sequence goes on from NZ_JAZDQE010000013.1 coordinate 16,459, forward strand.
GACGAAGAGATTCGCGGCCTGCTGCTCGCCGGCGCTTACGATGCCATTATCGTATCCAACGATGTCCAGACGCTCGAACGATTCCGCAGACTCGGCTTCGTCAAGCCGCTCATTTACGAGTCGCAGGGGCTTGGCACGAGTGCCCAGGCCAAGGAAACGCTGCTCAGAGCCGCTCCCTGTCTGCGCAGCTTCGCCAACGCGATTGTGTATCCGCGGACGTCTCATCTTTATGAGCTGTTCAGCGGCATGTACAGCGATATCGCCCAGTTTTCCTTTGACAACCTGCTTGATGTCGAACGCTTCGGCTATCATCCGGTGCCGATTCATCCGCACCCGATCATCGGCTGGATCGGCCGCATCGAGCCCAACAAAAACTGGCGGGCATACCTGCAGATCGGCGCCGAATTGGTGAGGCGCAGACATGACGTGCATCTGTGGATGTTCGAGGACCCTACGCTTAACCATCCGGACGAGGAGGCGGCCTTCGGCAGGGAAGTCGCGCGGCTCGGACTCGGGCCGCGCATCGTCCGCAAGTTCAATGTCCCGAATCTGGTCATGTCCGATTATTTGTCCATTATCGGAGACTCGGGAGGCTTCCTCGCTTCGACCTCGATTACCGAAGGGTTCGGCTATGCGGTCGGGGAGGCGATGCTGTGCCGCTGTCCGGTCGTCGCCGCGGATTCGGACGGCGTGCGGGCGTTTATCGAACACAGCCTCACAGGCTTGCTGTATCCGCAGCAAGGGCTGGTCGTCGCGGCCGATCTCGGCGAAGCGCTGCTCAAGGACGGCGGCTTCAGAGAGCGAATCCGGACGGTCGGCAGACACTACGTGCTCGAGCGGTTCGCGCCGGCGCGTTATGTCGCCAATATGATGCATATGTTGCAGGCGCTCGGCATTCGCTGAGCGCTTGTGCGTGTTCGCTTTTAAAGCGTTTACGCGGCGTGACCGGATGCCAAAACGCAGTGAAATCGCTTTAAAGGGATAGAATTGGCCGCAAACATTCTATTAAAGCCGCGTAACGCTCGAATACTGCCAGCCAACCGTGTATGCACCGCTTTTTCTCGGCGTGACGAGGTTTACATATGAGACATAATGCTCGACAATGAGTAAGTTATCAACTGGTGAACACGCGTTAAGCTTGTTAGATGAGGAGTGGGCAAAGGTGAGTACTGCCACCGTCCCGAAGCCGGATGCGCCTTCGTACGGACTTGAGCATTTATTCGAAAATGAAGCTTTGACGGATCGGCGTCCCGCGCGGATTTTGTATCTTCTATATAAAGACCATTGGATCAAGCTGTTTTGGTCGGCCTTCTTTTTCCTGATCAAGCATTCCCCGGTCTATGTGCTGCCGATCGTCACCGCGAACCTGATCAACATGGCGACCAAGCCGGAAAAGTACAGCACGAGCACGCTCTGGTGGAATATCGCGATCTTGTTCGTCGTCATCGTGCAGAATATACCGACCCAGGTGCTGCATATCAGCTATATGAGCAAGGCGATCCGTTATGTCGAAGCCAGCCTGCGCAGCACGCTCGTCCGCAAGCTGCAGCGGCTGTCGATGTCCGCGCATGGAGAGCTCGCCGCAGGCCGGCTGCAATCCAAGGTGCTGCGCGACGTCGAGGCGATCGAATTTCTGTCCCGCCAGATGATGCTGTCCGTGCTGCCGGCGATCATCAGCGTCGTCGTCGCCATCTTCATCACGGCGGGCAAGAGCTGGACCGTCATGCTGTTTTTCCTGCTGACGATACCTGCGGGCGTCGCGATGGTCACTTTTTTTCGCAAAAAAATACAGCGCACGAACAAGGACTTCCGCAAGCAGATCGAATCGATGTCCGGTCAAGTATCCGAGATGGTCGGCATGATGCCGGTCACCCGCGCGCACGGGCTGCAGGAGACGGAGATCAGCAAGATCGACAGCACCTTGAGCAAGCTTCGCTCCAAAGGATACCGGCTCGATATCGTGGAGGCTTACTTCGGCTCGGCCGCCTGGGTCACATTCCAGACATTCCAGGTGTTATGCCTCGCATTTACCGTGCTGCTCGCCTTCCGCGGGGAGATTCCGGTCGGCGATATCGTGCTCTATCAATCGTACTTCGCGATGATTCTCGGCGCGATCACGCAGCTGATCAACATATATCCGAACATCGCCAAAGGCTTCGAGTCGATCTACTCGGTGACGGAAATCCTGCTCTCGCAGGATACGGAGGAGTACCAGGGCAAGCGCAAGCTGGACGATATTCGCGGCGAATTCGAATTCCGCGACGTGAGCTTCGGCTATCCGAACTCGGACCGCCATGTGCTGAGCGGCTTCGACCTGCGGGTCAGGGCGGGCGAGTGCATCGCCCTTGTCGGTGCGTCGGGCGCGGGCAAGTCGACCGTGCTCAATCTGGCGATCGGCTTCAGCAGGCCGACTTCAGGCCAGGTCGCGATCGACGGCATCCCGATGGATGAACTGGATATGACGGCCTACCGGTCGCAGATCGCCGTCGTGCATCAGAGCACGGTGCTGTTCTCGGGGACGATTCGCGAGAATATCACCTACGGCCTGCCCTCGGTGAGCGAGGAGCGGCTGGCGGAGGTCATACGCATGACCTACCTCGAGGATGTCGTCCGTCAGCTGCCGCAGGGGCTCGACACGGCGGTCGGCGAACACGGCGGCAAGCTGTCCGGCGGCCAGCGGCAGCGGATCGCCATCGCGCGGGCGCTCGTCCGCGATCCGAGGATCATCCTGCTCGACGAGGCGACGTCCGCGCTCGACAACGAGTCCGAATACTTCGTGCAGCAGGCGATGCACAAGCTGGTCCAGAACCGCACGACATTCATCGTGGCTCACAGGCTGTCGACGATCCGCGATGCCGACCGCATCGTCGTCATGAAGCGCGGCCAGGTCGCCGAGATCGGTACCTACGACGAGCTCATGGCCAAGGGCGGCGAGTTCTACCAGCTGAAGCAGCTCCAGGCGTGAGCCGGTGCGAGGACTGATGTACGAGCCGCACCCCAAGACAGGAACCGCACAGATTTGTGCGGTTCTGCCGATTTAGCGGCGTGCCGGCGCGAGTATCTGTGCCTGTGAGCGTGGGAATCACGCCTCCCGTTGCATCCGCGCGCCCCCGCCGTCTCGTCTCTGCCCGAGAGGACTCTCAGTCGCCAGCGCTCCGCACCAGCTCCCAAGGACCGAGACGCGGGGAGGAAATCGCCGCATTTCGTCGAAAGTATTCCGTCGATCGAAAGCATTCCGTCAAAAGCTGTGCCGGAATGATCGCTGCAATCGGAAAAGGGAGGCGGTCGCTTCATGAGCCCTAATCGCATGTCGCTAAATCCACGGTCGATGCTGGCGCTGCTGCGCAATCCATCGGCCGCGCTCGCGCTTCGCGGCGCACAGGATCTGCCGCTCGGCCTGCTGGGAGCCGCGGCGTCCGTCCTCGGCTTCTACATCTGGGTGCTGGCAGCCCAGAACCGGATCGAGCACGCATTGTCGTTTTTCTCCAAGCTCTTCGTAGTCAGCTTGTTCAGCGGGAGTCTGGCATTCAAGCTGCTCCTGCTCGCGCTGCTGTCGCTCATCGGCTTGACGGCAGCCTTGTCCGCCGTCGGCAATCGCTTGGGGGCGCGCAAGCGATCGTGGATCGAGATCGTCACCTGCCAAGGCGGTTCCCAGCTGATGTTCGGCGCGGGATATCTCGTATCGGCTGCCGTGGCATTTCTGTCCGTCAAGCTGTCGTTCGCCCTGACCGGCGGCCTGCTGATCCTTAGCCTGCTGCTGCTGGCGGTTCAGGCGCTCGAGCTGCATGAGGTGGAGCGGGGGCGTTATTTTGTTTACATCGCGTTGTCCGTTGTCCTGTACGTCATCCTCTTCTCTGCATTCTGGGTGCTGCTGTTCTGACAGCCGGTGCCGGGAAGCACCCGCTACCGGTCATCGCAAAGGCAACAAAAAAGCCGCTCAGGGCATCTGTGCGGCTCTTAGCGGCAGGCGGATATGGAACACGGTTCCCGAGTGCTCGTCCGATCGGACCGTCAGCGTGCCGTTGTAGTAGGCCACCCGTTCCTGAACGATCGGCAGCCCGAGACCGCGGTCTTTTCCTTGTTTGGTCGTATAGCCCGGCTCAAATAGACGTGCCTGCGTCACTTCGTCGATCGGCGGACCCGGGTTGGACACCATCAGCTCGAGATAGCCGTCGCCGGAACAGAAGGCCGCGCGCACATGGCGCTCGCCGGCCGGCAGCTTCATCACCTCGTCGAACGCGTTGTCGATCAGATTGCCCGCAATTTTGACGATATCGATGACTTTGACGGGAGACTCCGAATTCCAGGAGCCTGAGAATTCGCTGGAAAATTCGATGCCTCGACTCAATGCGGCCGCAGTCTTGGTCTTCAGAAGCGCCGCCACTGCGGGAACTTCATGCTGCACGACGTCGCCTACCTCATGCGTCTCCCGCACCACCTCCGCCATATAAGCCTTCAGCTCGGCGTGCTTGCCCAGCTGCAGCATTGTATACATGACCTGAATATGGTTAAGGTAGTCGTGACGCTGCCCCCGAATCAGCGTGAACATGCTGCTGATCTGCTCGATATAATGCTCCTGCGTGGCGAGTACCGCTTGCCGGCGCGTACGGTCGATGAGCCGTACGACGAAGTACAGTGTCGGCACCGTCATCAGGACCGTTCCGAAAAAGATATAGTCAAACACTTTGTATCGTTCGTATTCGCCTTGAAGCAAACGAGCTGTCAGCACGGTGGAGCCCGCCATAAGCTGGATCAGAAGGCATACCAGCACCTCGACCAGCCCGTTGCTGCGGATAAATCCGCCGGCTTGTCGCAGGCTGTCGAACCAGCGCGCGGATCGGGATTCGACGGCAGCCGACACAAGCCACAGGATCAGCAGCGTCGGATACAAAGCGGAGACATAGGCGGCTGCATTATCCAGTATATGTTCCCGGCTGCCGCTGCCATGCATCCACGCGTACAGCTTCAGCATCGAGAGATCGCTTACGGTGCCGACGACGTACGACAACAGCAAGGCAAGCAGCCTTTTTTTCAGCGTGATATCCTTGAAGAGCAAGAGCAGCAGCACAGTCGTGATGGCGATGGAATTCAATATGTGGACGGGTGCTGGCAGAATTCGGATGAGCAGGTCCGTATATACGGAGTTGACGACGGCCAGGACGCCGATGCGCTTCCAGCGGCGGGACGGCCTTAGTCCGAGCAGCGCGAAGGTGAGCCAAGTAATCGTCAAGCTCTGCGGGATGGAGAACAACAGATCAAGCTTGATGAACGATATCCAATCTTGCATGTACGGCGGCGCTCCTTCTGAATCTCTCGACTCGGCTGTGACGGCTGTGCTACATTGATGGAAATGAAGGACGTACATCTCATACTTTAACTTGTTTTTCTTAATTTGCCCACAGCGTTTTAGAGCGGGTCCACGAAATGAGGCGTAACAATGTCGGTTATGGACAAGGGCGGGGAAGAGCTGACAAAGCACGAGCAGCTGCTCAATTATATACGGGATCTGCCGATCGGCACGCGCATCTCCGTCAGACAGATGGCGAAGGACCGCGACGTGTCCGAAGGGACGGCCTACCGCGCGCTCAAGGAAGCCGGGCTGGCCGGCTATGTCAGCACCAAGGAGCGGATCGGTACGGTTCGGGTAGGCAGGAAGCGGCGCAGCCATCCGGAGCAGCTGACGTTCGCCGAGGTGCTGGAGATCGTGCAGGGGAGCCTGCTCGGCGGCGGAGAGGGGCTCGACAAGACGCTGCACAAGCTCGTCATCGGGGCGATGGAGCTCGACGAGATGACCGGCTATATCGACGCCGGCAGCCTGCTCATCGTCGGCAACCGCGAAGGCGCGCACCGCATCGCGCTCGCGCATGGCGCGGGCGTGCTCGTCACCGGCGGCTTCGGCACGAGCGAGGACGTCAAGGAGCTGGCGGACGAGCGCGAGCTGCCGATCCTGACGTGCAAGCACGACACGTTCACGGTGGCGTCGATGATCAACCGCGCGATGTACGACCGGCTCATCAAGCGCAAGATCATGATGATCGCGGATCTCGTCGAGCCTGCGGCCAAGGTCGGCGCGCTGAAGCAATCCGCGACCGCCGCCGACTTCGTGCGGACGAGCGAGGAGACGGGCTATACGAGATTCCCTGTTGTGGACGAATGGAATCGCGTCGTCGGCATGATTACGTCCAAGGACGTCGTCGGCTGTTCGCCGGACCAGTCGGTGGACAAGCTCATGACGCGCAGGCCGATGACCGTCACGATGAACACGCCGATCGCGTCGGCCGCGCACCGGATGGTATCCGAAGGCATCGAGCTGCTGCCCGTCGTGGACCGCCAGCGCAAGCTCGCCGGCGTCGTCAGCCGGGCGGAGCTGCTGCGGGCCATGCAGTTCGCCAATCGGCCCGAGCAGCTCGGCGAGACGTTCGACGCGCTCGTCTGGGCCGGCTTCGCCGAGGTGCGGGAGGCGGACGGACGGCTGTCGTTCACCGGACTGGTCACGCCCCAGATGTCCGGCGCGCTCGGCACGCTGTCCGAGGGCGTGCTGACGATGCTCATGCAGCAGGCCGCCGCCAGGACGGCGGCGGAGCTGGGCAGGCACGAGCATATCGTGGAGAATATGACGGTCTATTATTTGCATACGATCCCGATCGACGCCCAGCTCACGATCCGGACGCATCTGATCGAGGCGAGCCGCCGTCATCTGAAGCTCGAGGTCGCGGCCGTTCTGCAGGACGGAGAAGCGATGGCCAAGGCGATGCTCACCGCGCAGACGATCGACGCTTCATGAAGAAGGCATGGTTGCGGAGTCCCGCGAACAGGTTGAAAATGCCGAGCACGAGAAACACGGAGCCGACGATGACCCGGAGCGTCGAGCCGCTGTAGATGAACATCTGGAGCAGCGCGAGGGCGATCAGCATCAGGCCGAGGCAGATGTTCATGCGCGCGGCGAGCAAGCCCCGCTGCGTCGGATCGGCGCTGCGCCGGGAGCGGAAGCTGAAGTTGACGGACAGAACCAGCGTGGCGAGAATCGCAATGCCGAAGATCCAGGACAGGATCGCTTCGAGATTAGACAAGTGGGGCAGCTCCTTTGGAGGCGAATTGTCCCTCATTGTACCATATTCCCTACGTCGATTGAATGCCGCGCGGGGGGCCGGCCCGCGCTCATCTTCGGAGCAGCGGCGCCGCTTCCGCCCATATCGTCAGCCGCCCGTCCGCCGCCAGCATCGTCCGGATATGGACGGTGTAATCCTTCTTCTCGATATCCGGATAGACGGCGCCGTCCAGCAGACTGCGGGCGAGCGCCGCGTCCGAGCCGATCTCGTATATTTTTCTCCCCAGGAAGCTTCGCTTCAGACTCCTCAGCAGCTTCTCCTTGAGCGCGCTCTCCGTGACGGCGTCGAGCGGTTCCTGGCCGGGCGCTTCATTGACATAGAGCACGATGCTCGAGATGACCGTCTCGCCCGCGTCCGGCTTCTCGCGCTGCCGCGCCTGCTGCTCGGCCAGCTCCGCCTGCTCCTTGAGCTCGTAGTTGTTCAGCACGATCCGGTTCGTCTGATCGAGGACGATCGCGCTGTATATGGCAGCGCCGACGATGATCCCGCACAGGAAAAAGGCCGCCGCCTGCATGCCTCGTCCGTACTTGGCGAACATAGGGACCCGCATGTCCTCACCCCGGACTTCTGCACATCCACTGCACGAGCTCGCAGGCGAGATGCGCCCCGAGAAACGCGCAGACGATGTAGCCGATCTGCTGGACGGCGGGCGACAGATACCCTTCGAGCACGTTGGCCTCGATGACGCGGATCGGGTCGATCGATCCGCCCACGGCTACAACGACCGCCCAGATCTTGATTCTGCCTGCGATCTCGAGCACCGTCTCCGCCGGCGGGCGCCACAGGAACAGCGCGGCCATGCCGGCCAGCATCGCGCCCCCGAGCACCACGCCGAAGGCAATGAAGAAGTCGAGTATCGCATGCGCATAGACGCGGTTCATGTCCATCCCTCCCATTGTTTATATGTATGGGACGCGCCCGCGCCGTTATGATACAATTCGATTAATGGGAACAAAAACGGGAACAAGGGGAGGACACGGCAATGTGCGGATTCGTCCATCTTCATAACCATAGCGAGTACAGCCTGCTGGACGGGGCCTCGCGCATCAAGGACATGACCGCGCGGGCGGCAGAGCTCGGCATGAAGGCGCTGGCCCTGACCGACCACGGCGTCATGTACGGCGCGATCCCCTTCTACAAGGCTTGCCGGGAAAAAGGGATCAAGCCGATCATCGGGATGGAGGCGTACGTGGCGTCCGGTTCGCGGCTCGAGAAGGCCTCGCGCAAGGACCAGCCGATCTATCATCTGACCCTGCTCGCCAAAAACGCGGCGGGCTACCGCAACCTGATGAAGCTCAGCACGATCGGCCATCTGGAGGGCTTTCATTATCGCCCGCGCATCGACTTCGAGGCGCTGTCCCGGCATGCGGAGGGGCTGATCTGCCTGAGCGGCTGCATGAGCAGCGAGCTGTCCCAGCATCTGCTGCACGGCCGCGACGCCGAGGCGCGGGAGACGGCGGTCCGCTACCGACAGCTGTTCGGCGAAGACTACTTCCTCGAGATTCAGGACCACGGCCTGTCCGATCAGAAGCGAATCACGGCCGGCGTGCTCCGGCTCGCCGAGGAGCTCGGCATTCCTCTCGCGGCCACCAACGATTCGCACTACGTGGCGGAGGAGGACCATGTGCTGCAGGACGTGCTCATCTGCATCGGCACGGGCAAGACCGTGGACGATCAGGACCGGTTCAGGATCGGCACCTCCCAGCTGTATCTGAAAAGCGAGGAGGAAATGGCGTCGCTGTTCCGCCACCGGCCGGAAGCGGTGACGAATACGGCGCTCATCGCCGACCGGTGCGAGCTGGAGCTTGAGCTGGGCGCGCATATTTTGCCGCGCTTCTCGCCGATTCCCGAGGGGCTGACCGCGCAGACGTATCTGGCCGAGCTGTGCCTGGCGGGGCTGCAGGAGAGATACGGCCGGACGGGGGCGGAGGCTGCGGACAGTCCGGCCGGCGGGGATTCCGCCGCGGCCGGCGCAGACGTCCGCGGCTCGCGCATGGCCGAGGCCGAGCCGCGCCTCCGCTACGAGCTGGACGTCATCGCGCGGATGGGCTTCAGCGACTACTTTCTGATCGTGTGGGACTTCATCCGCTTCGCGCGCGAGCACGGCATCGCCGTAGGACCGGGCCGCGGCTCCTCGGCCGGCAGCATCGTCGCCTACAGTCTGCGCATCACCGACGTCGATCCGCTCGCGCACAAGCTGCTGTTCGAGCGCTTCCTCAATCCCGAGCGCGTCAGCATGCCCGATATCGACGTCGACTTCAGCGACGAGCGCCGCGACGAGGTTATCCGTTACGTGGCGGACAAGTACGGCAGCGGCCACGTCGCGCAGATCATCACGTTCGGCACGCTGGCGGCCCGGGCCGCCGTGCGCGATGTCGGGCGCGTCCTGAACCTGCCCTACGGCGATGTGGACCGCGCCGCCAAGCTGATCCCCGGCATGCCCGGCATGTCCATCGCCCGCGCCGCGAAGGACAATCCGGACTTCCGTGCGCTCATGGACAAGGGCGGCCCGATCTCGGAGCTGATCGCCATGGCGCGCAGAGCCGAGGGCATGCCCCGGCATGCGTCCACCCATGCGGCGGGCGTCGTCATCTCCTCCGAGCCGCTCACCGACTACGTGCCGCTCCAGGAAGGCACGGACGGTGTGCCGCTGACGCAGTACTCGATGGAGCATCTCGAGGCCGTCGGCCTGCTCAAGATGGACTTCCTGGGCTTGCGCTACCTGTCCATCATCGAGCGCGCGATGCGGAGCGTCCGGGAGTCGACCGGCAAGGCGCTGCGCTGGGAGGAGATTCCGTACGACGATCCCGCCACCTACGCGCTGCTCGGACGCGGCGACACGACGGGCGTGTTCCAGATGGAATCTACGGGCATCCGGCGCGTGCTGCGGGACATGAAGCCCAGGACGTTCGAAGACATCATCTCCGTCGTGGCGCTGTACCGGCCGGGTCCGATGGAGTTCATCCCGCAGTTCATCAAGACGATGCACGGCGAGATCGCGGCCGAATATCCGCATCCGGACCTGGAGCCGATCCTGCGGGATACGCACGGCATCATCGTCTATCAGGAGCAGATCATGCAGATCGCTTCGCGGATGGCGGGGTTCTCGCTCGGAGAGGCGGATTTGCTGCGCCGCGCCGTCGGCAAAAAGAAACGCGAGATTCTCGACGAGCAGCGCGCGCATTTCGTGAAGGGAAGCCTGGGCCAAGGGTATACGGAGGAGGAAGCGAACCGCGTCTACGATATGATTTTGCGCTTCGCGGACTACGGCTTTCCGCGCGCGCATGCGGCCGCATACGGCGTACTCGCCTTTCAGACGGCCTATCTCAAGGCGCATTATCCCGTGCCGTTCATGGCGTCGATGCTCACCTCGATCATCGGCAACCAGCGCAAGACGGCCGAATATGTCGACGAATGCCGCCGCATGGGCATTCCCGTCCTCCCGCCGGACGTCAACGAGAGCGGCGTGCTGTTCACGCCGGTCCGGTCGGGAGCCGCCGGCCCGGCAGCGGCAGCGGGCGCGGCAGCCGCGGGGACGGCCCCGGCAGCGGGCGCTGCGGAGCCGGCGTTCAACGCCATCCGGTTCGGGCTCGCCGCCGTCAAGAACGTCGGCACGCAGGCGATCGAGAGCATCCTGAAGGAGCGGACGGAGCGTCCGTTCGACAGTCTGTCCGATCTGTGCAGGCGCGTGGACCCGCGGACCTGCAACAAGCGCGTGCTCGAGTCGCTGCTGCTGTGCGGCGCGCTCGATACGCTGCCGGGGCACCGCGCGCAGCTGCTCGCCGCCCTGGACGAATCCGTCGAGGCGGCCGCCGTCTGGCGCAAGGAAAAGGAGGAGCTGCAGCTCGAGCTGTTCGACCTCGGCGATGCGCCGAACTGGGAGGTCGATCTGCCCGACGTGGCCCGGCACACCCCTACCCAGACGCTGGAGCTCGAGCGCGAGCTGCTCGGCCTGTATTTGTCGGGGCATCCGCTCGATGCCTTCGACGGCGCCTGGGAGGAGGCGAGGCTGGATCGGCTCGCCGATCTCGCGGAGGCGGAGGACGGCTCCCAGGTCGTGACGGCCGGCATGGTCGTCTCGGTCAAGCCGATCATCGCCAAGAGCGGACAGGCGATGGCTTTCCTGGAGCTGGAGGACCGGATCATGGGCGCCGAGCTGGTCGTATTCCCTTCCGTCTGGAAGACGGCGTCCGCATTCGCGGGCAAGGGGGCGCTCGTGCTCGTGCGGGCCAAGCTCCAGCTTGGGGACGAGGACTTCAAGCTGCTGGCCGACGAGATCGTGCCGCTGGCGGCGGATACGCTGCAGCGGGAGGCCGCCCGTATGCGGCGCGGCGGATCGGGCGGCTACCGCGGCGGCCAGGGGCGCGCCGCAGAGGCGGGACGGGGCGTCCGCCCGTCCGCCCCGCCGCCTGCCGCGGCATCGCCCGAGGGCGCGAAGCGGGCGACGTCCGTCGTGCGTTCCCCGGCGAGCCAGCAGCGGCGGCCAGGCGCAGCAGGCCCGGGAGAAGGTGCTCCGAGATTGTACGTGCGGATCGACGAAGCGCACGAGTCTACCGGCGTGCTGAAGGATCTGCAGACGATCCTCGCGGCATATCCGGGTCCGCTGACGACCGTGCTGTACTATGAGCGCGAGCGCAAGACGCTCGCCTTGAACGAAGCCTATCGCATCGCGCCCGCGCCCGCGCTGACGGCGGCGATCGAGCGGCTGCTCGGCAGCGGCAGCGCGCGGATCAAGTAGCATGCAGGCGCCCGGCGCTTCGGCGTCCGCATGCGAACCGGACACTGCCGCGCGCCGCTATGGGTGAAGCGGCAGCTCGACGTTAGGTTGCTAGTCCCGAGCCTTGTATGCTATCATTTCTTTATTGTTATCGCAGAATCGAATGCCTATGGAGGTACCGCGTCATGTGGACGGTCATTTATATTGCGCCGACCGCCAAGATTGCGGAGCGAATTCAGAAGCGGCTGGAGGGCGAGGGCTTCCTCGTTCGGATCCGGGCGATCAATCTGACCAAGCCGCAATACGAGATATTGGTGCCTTCCGGTGAAGTGCAGGAAGTTCAAGAAGTGCTCGGCAGTATATTGCATATGTGACTCATGCGGCAGATTGCCGTCCTTCGCGGGTCGGATCGTCCTATGCATGTCGCGCCTGATAGTTGCGGATTTCGTCCGTGCGGGCCGTATAACTCCATTTCGGGAGCTGTTGCCGGAGGAGAGCCGCCCGCTGCCGGCGGGACCGCCATTTTTGCGCCTTGTGAGGTGTCGCTGTGTTTAAGGATTTATTCCAGAAGAAGAAATATGCAACCGTACCATCCGTCTCCCAGACCCCCGCGGCCGGAGAACGGCCCAAACGCGAGATTCCCGAAGGACTGATGAACCGCTGTCCCAAGTGCGGCAACATTCAGTTCAGCAAGGAATGGGAGAAAAACCTGAAGGTGTGCTCCACCTGCGGGCATCATTCGCGTCTCAACGCCCTGGAGCGCATCGCGATGACGCTCGACGACGGGCGTTTTTTTGAGACCGACGCCGACCTCACCTCCGAGGACCCGCTGGAGTTCCCGGGCTACAAGGCCAAGCTCGAGCAGCAGAAGGCAAACTCGGGACTCAAGGATGCCGTCGTGACCGGCGAAGGCGAGATTGGTGGCTTCCCCGTTGTCGTCGGCGTCATGAGCTTCGACTTTTTCAGCGGCAGCATGGGCTCCGTAGTCGGGGAAAAGGTGACGCGCGCGATCGAGCTGGCCGCCGCGAAGAAGTTGCCGCTCCTGATCTTCTCCACGTCGGGCGGCGCCCGGATGCAGGAGGGCATTCTGAGCCTCATGCAGATGGCGAAGACGAGCGCCGCGCTCGCGAAGTTCCAGGAGGACGGCGGCCTGTTCATCTCCGTCTTCACCGATCCGACGCTCGGCGGCGTGTCCGCGAGCTTCGCGAGCCTCGGCGACTACATCCTGGCAGAGCCCGGTGCGATCGTCGGCTTTGCGGGGCGCATCGTCATCGAGCAGACGATCCGGCAGAAGCTGCCTGACAACTTCCAGACGGCGGAGTTCAATCTCAAGCACGGCCAGCTCGACAAGGTCGTGCACCGCAAGGATATGAAGGCTTTCCTGACCAAGCTGCTGGACATGCATAGCGTAGGAGGTCCTGCAGATGGAAAATAAGCTGCCCTTCGAAGGTCCGCTCTCCGAGCAGCGCCGCAAGATCGATCATCTGAAAAAAGTCGGCGAGGAGCAAAAGATCGACTTTAGCGAAGAGATCGCGCGTCTTGAGGAAGCCTACAAAAAGCTCGAAGACGAGATTTACAGCAATCTGTCCGGCGCCCAGATCATGCATCTGGCCCGCGTGCATTCCAGGCCGACCACGCTCGATTACATCAACGAGATTTTCGAAGACTTCGTCGAGCTGCACGGCGACCGGCTGTACGGGGACGATCTGGCGATCGTCGGCGGCATCGCCAAGCTGAACGGCGTGCCGGTGACGGTACTCGGCCACCAACGGGGTAAAGACACGAAGGACAACATTCAGCGGTTTTTCGGTTCTCCGCATCCCGAGGGCTTCCGCAAGGCGCTGCGTTTCATGCAGCAGGCGAACAAGTTCGGCCGTCCGATCGTCACCTTCATCGACACGAAGGGCGCCTACCCTGGCGATTCGGCCGAGGCGAGAGGTCAATCCGACGCGATCGCCCGCAATCTCAAGGAGATGGCGATGCTCCGGGTACCCGTTATCTGCGTCGTTGTCGGAGAGGGCGGCAGCGGAGGCGCGCTGGCGATCGGCGTCGGCAACCGCGTCCTCATGCTTGAGAACGCGATCTACTCCGTCATCTCGCCCAACGGCGCGGCTTCGATCCTCTGGAAGGACGCCTCGAAGGCGGACCAAGCGGCCGAGGCGATGAAGATCACGGCCAAGGACCTGAAGTCGTTCGGCATCATCGAGGAGATCATCCCGGAGCCCAAGGGCGGCGCTCATATGGACCCGTCCTGGCAGGCCGAAGCCGTCAAGACGGCGATCTGGCGCCATCTGGAGGATCTGTCCGCGATGTCGCCAGAGGCGCTGATCGAAGACCGTTACCGCAAGTTCCGCAGCGTAGGCAAGTTCGCCGCGCCCGAGCTAGTATGAGGCAAGGCTGTGCGCCCTTCCGGTCTACCGGACGGGCGTTCGGCATGAATTTTAACCTGGGCATTTACGAGACAGGCGTCTGAACCGCTGTCCCGGCGGGCACAACTGGTGATATACGGTTCGAAGGCGTCTGCCCGACACCAATGGAGGTCACATTAATCATGCGCAAAACAAAAATCGTCTGTACGATCGGTCCATCCAGCGAGTCGCTGGAAAACACCAAAAAACTGATCAACGCCGGCATGAACGTCGCCCGTCTGAATTTTTCCCACGGCGATTATGAAGAGCACGGCAACCGCATCAAAAATATCCGTCAGGCGTGCGAGGAGCTCGGCAAGACGGTCGCCATCCTGCTGGATACGAAGGGCCCCGAGATTCGTCTCGGCAAGCTGAAGGAAGAGCCGATCGAGCTGGTGGCAGGCGATTCGATCACCCTCACGACCGAGGAGATTCTCGGCGACCGCGACCGGATTCCGGTCACCTACAAGGACCTGCCGGGCGACGTGCATGTCGGCTCCACCATCCTGATCGACGACGGTCTGATCGGTCTGACCGTCACGGCGATCGACGGCACCGAGATCAAGTGCCAGATCGTCAACAGCGGTCCGATCAAGAGCAAGAAGGGTGTCAACGTACCCGGCGTCGCGATCTCCATGCCGGGCATCACGGAGAAGGACGCGAGCGACATCCGCTTCGGTATCGAGCAGGGCGTAGACTTCATCGCCGCCTCGTTCGTCCGCCGCGCCAGCGACGTGCTGGAGATCCGCGAGCTGCTCGAGAAGCACGACGCGCGTTATATCCAGATCATCTCCAAGATTGAGAACCAGCAGGGCGTGGACAACCTCGACGAGATCCTCGAAGTGTCCGACGGCCTGATGGTCGCGCGCGGCGATCTCGGCGTCGAGATTCCGGCCGAAGAAGTCCCGCTCGTGCAAAAGCAAATGATCGAGAAGTGCAACCGCGTCGGCAAGCCGGTCATCACGGCGACGCAGATGCTTGACTCGATGCAGCGCAACCCGCGCCCGACGCGCGCCGAAGCGTCCGACGTCGCGAACGCGATCTTCGACGGCACCGACGCGATCATGCTGTCCGGCGAGACGGCCGCAGGCAAGTACCCGGTCGAATCGGTGCAGACGATGTCCCGCATCGCCGAGCGCGCCGAGTCCGCGCTGCGCTACCGCGAGATTTTCACCAAGCAGGCCGAGGCGCAGCAGACGACCGTGACCGAGGCGATCAGCCAGGCCGTCGCCAACTCCTCGCTCGACCTGAACGCCAAGGCGATCGTCACCTCGACGGAGAGCGGCTATACGGCGCGCATGGTGTCCAAGTATCGTCCGAAGTCCCCGATCATCGCCGTGACGCCGGTCGATCAGGTTCGCCGCCGCCTGCAGCTGGTCTGGGGCGTCGTCACCGTGGACGGCAAGTCCGCCTCTACGATCGATGAGATGGTCGACATCGCCGTTCAAGGCGCGATCCGCTCCGGCATCGTGCGGCTTGGCGACACGGTCGTCATCACGGCCGGCGTGCCTGTCGGCCGCTCCGGCACGACGAACCTGATCAAGATCCACAACATCGGCGAGCTGATCGCCAAGGGACAGGGCATCGGCTCGCAGAGCGCGACTGGCCGCGTCGTCGTCGCGACTTCCCCGGAGGAAGCGACGCGCAAGATGACCGAGGGCGCGATCCTCGTCACGCCTGCGACCGACAGAGAGTATATGCCGGCGATCCAGCAGGCTGCGGCCGTCATCACCGAGACGGGCGGCATCACGTCGCATACGGCGGTTGTGGGCCTCAACCTCGGCATTCCCGTCATTATCGGCGTGGACAATGCGACGCAGCTCCTGCATGACGGCATGGAGATTACGTTGTACGCCGAGCACGGCGTCATCTACACGGGACAAGCCAAAGTGCTGTAATTTTTTCCAAACGGCGGGACGCAAGCAGGAGAACTCTCCGCTTCGTCCCGTTTTTTTGATTAAGAGGGGGAACTGCAGAATGGCAAGCGCGTGGATGCTGCACCCGCTCAGGGTACGCTATCAGGAATGCGACCAGATGGGGGTCGTCTACCATGCGAATTATGTGAATTGGTTCGAGATCGGGAGGACCGAATGGATCCGAAGGTCGGGCTACGACTACCGGGACATCGAGGCCAGAGGCTTGCTGCTGCCGCTCATCAAGCTCGATATCGCCTTCGCGCAGCCAGCGAGATACGACGAATGGGTCACTGTCTGTACGCGGGTGGCGGAGAAGACGGCGCTGCGGGTCAGCTTCGAGTCGCGCGTATACAAGGGCGATCTGACCGGCGGACATGGCAGTGCTGGCGGCGCCGAGCCGGAGGGCGAGCTGCTCGTATCGGGTACTACGCAGCATGTGTGGGTGAACCGAAGCTGGAAGCCGATTCGCATGGACCGGGAAGCGCCAGATATATGGACCGCCTTGCAAACACTTTGCGACCAGGCTTGACGGGGCAGAGTTGTGGCCGTTTGAACGGTATCCCCTTTGGACAGGAGGAGGTTTTTCGCGCCGTTTGAACGGTATCCCCTTCGGACAGGAGGAGGTTTTTCGCGCCGTTTGAACGGTATCCCCTTCGGACAGGGGGAGGATTTTCGCGCCGTTTGAACGGTATCCCCTTCGGACAGGAGGAGGTTTTTCGCGCCGTTTGAACGGTATCCCCTTTGGACAGGAGAAGGCTTTTCGCGCCGTTTGAACGATATCCCCTTCGGACAGGAGGAGATTGGCGGGAGAAAGACATAACGGCGCAGTGGAGAAGCTGCTGCTGTTCCGGCGGTGCGTCCCTTAAGCGCTATCTTCCTGACTAAAGGGGATACCGTTCAAAAGGGATAAAACGGCATCTGTTCCGCAGCAGCGTGAGTCCGGGGGCAGGATCGCCGGCGCTTCATTTCTTGCCGCAACGAGCATATGCGGTTGCCCGTATCAGTAGCATGAAGGAGGAGTTTATGATGGTCAAACGCTTCATGTGGGCCGCTCTCGCCGCAGTCCTGGCCGAGGCGGTCGGTATCTATATGATGAGCCGCTGGATCGGCGGATGGCCGACCTTCCTGCTGCTGCTCGCTGGCGCCGCGGCCGGTAGTCTGTTAATGCGGTCCGAGGGTCGCAAAGTATGGGGAGAAGCGAAGCGGCAGCTGGAGTCGGGGCAGATGCCCGGCCATGCGCTATTGGACGGGGTATGCGTCCTTGCCGGCGGCGTGCTGCTGATCGTACCCGGCTTTTTGTCGGATGTGATCGGTCTGGCGCTGCTGTTCCCGTGGACGCGTCCGATATTCCGGCTCGGACTGTACGGCTGGCTCGCTCGGAAGGCGCAATCCGGATCTCTTCGGATTGGGGGCGGCAGATTCGGAAGGTTTTGATTAATGAAGGTCCGATTTGACATTCCCTTCACATTGCCTTGATGCTGCGATAACGTTTCTTTGACATAGTGGACTTATTACTGTCGAATAATAGCGTGCTGTGCGACGGATCTGGAGAAGGGGAGAGCGAGACGAATGCACGGAGCCCAACAATACATCAACAGGGATCTGAGCTGGATGGAGTTCAACCGCCGTGTGCTGGAGGAGGCCGAGGATGCCGGCACGCCGCTGCTCGAACGGCTGCAATTTCTCTCGATTGTAGCGAGCAATCTGGACGAGTTCATGAGCGTGCGCGTCGCGGGGCTGCGCGAACAGCTCAAGGCCGGCTTCAACAAAGTGGACTTCACAGGCTACACTCAGAGCGGGCTGCTCAAGCGGCTGTCAAAACGAATCTCGCGCATGGTCAGACAGCAGTACAAAACGTACAGAGAACTGCTGCGCCTGCTTTCCAAGGAAAATGTATCGCTGGCATCGTGGGACGAGCTCGGCGCCGAGCAGCAGGAAGCGATGGCGGCTTATTTTCAGGAGATCGTATACCCGGTGTTGACCCCGATGGCTGTCGACACGAGCAGGCCGTTCCCGCTGCTGCACAACAAGGAGCTGTATCTGGCGGTCGTGCTCAGGGCAGAGAATGCAGGCGATCCCGTTCAGGAGAGCGGGATTTATTTTGCGATCGTACAGGTGCCCTCCATTTTGTCGCGGACGCTGGAGGTCGGGCGCCGCAAGGGCAGCCGCAAAAGCTCGTATTTGCTCCTCGAGGAGCTGATTCGAGTGCAGATCGGACAGCTTTTCAGCGGATATGCGACCGAATCGGTGCATGCTTTTCGCGTGACTCGCAACTCGGATCTGGCGCTGAACGAGGAGGGCGCAGAGGATCTGATCAAGGAGATGGAGAAGGAGCTGCGGCGCCGCAGAAGGGGGTTTCCCGTGCGGCTGGAGATCGAGAAGGGCATGTCGGTCCATGCCAGAGAGCTGCTCAAGGAGGAGCTGGACATCGGCGACGAAGAGATCTTCGAGATCGAAGGACCGCTCGACCTGACGTTTCTATCCAAGTTCGCAGCATCTCTGCACAATATGGAGCATCTCCGCTATCCGCCGATCGAGCCCGTATACCCCGCCGCCTTTGACGTCGAAGACAATATTCTTAATGTTCTCCGCGAGCGGGGAGACGCGCTCGTATACCACCCGTACGAATCGTTCGAGGTCGTCAACGATTTTATCAGCGAAGCGGCCGAGGACCCGGACGTCCTCGCAATCAAGATGACGCTGTACCGGGTCAGCGTCAACTCGGTGCTCGTCCAGGCGCTGGCGAGAGCGGCCGAATCTGGCAAGCAGGTGACGGTCGTGGTCGAGATCAAGGCCAGGTTCGACGAGGCGCGCAACATCGCCTGGGCCAAGCAGCTCGAGCGCGCAGGCTGTCACGTCGTCTACGGGCTGGTCGGCTTGAAGACGCATGCGAAGATCACGCTTGTCGTGCGGCGGGAGGCGGGCGCGCTGCGCCGCTACGTGCACGTAGGGACGGGCAATTATAATGAGAATACGGCCAAGCTGTACACCGATGCCGGTCTCTTCACCTGTCATCCCTGGATCGGCGCGGATGCCTCCGCCCTGTTCAA
Source organism: Cohnella sp. 56 (assembly GCF_037963805.1). Lineage (NCBI taxonomy): Bacteria > Bacillati > Bacillota > Bacilli > Caryophanales > Paenibacillaceae > Cohnella > Cohnella sp. 56. The sequence goes on from NZ_JAZDQE010000013.1 coordinate 35,659, forward strand.
CGAGATGACCGGCTATTCCTCGCCGCATGATTGGCGGGCGTTCGCGGTCGCGCCTGCGGGACTCAGGCCCAGATTGTACGAGCTCATCGACCGGGAGATTGCGCTCGCGAAGGGAGGCAAGCCGGCTCGGATCGTCGCGAAAATCAACTCGTTGTCCAGCCAGCCGATGGTCGACAAGCTGTACGAGGCGTCGCAAGCGGGCGTCAAGGTGGATCTGATCGTGCGCGGCGTATGCTGTCTGAGGCCGGGCGTGCCGGGACTTAGCGACAACGTCAGCGTCATCAGCGTCGTCGACAGATTTTTGGAGCATGCGCGCATCCTCTACGTATCTGCGGGCGGGGAGGACGAGGTGTACATTTCGAGCGCGGACTGGATGTCCCGCAATCTCAGCCGCAGAGTGGAGCTGCTGTGCCCCGTGTACGATCGCGGCCTCCGGCTCGCGCTGCAGAATATGCTGGAGCTGAACTTGAAGGACAATGTCAAGGCCAGAAGGCTGCTGCCGTCCGGCGGCTATGTCCGTGTCGAGAACGAGCTTGCTCCGCTTCGCAGCCAATTCGCTTCCTGCGATATCGCGCTGTGGAAAACGATCGCAGACGCGCAAGATTTCACATGAATATTTAATTCGCCTAATCTGCCATTAACATTCTCCGCTTAACATACATATAGCGGGATGCAATGGAGAGGAGGGACGATATGATCGTATTCGACATTATCGTCGGCGGCGAAGTCAAGGAGACGCTGCGGCCGAACACGTCAAGGCTCAAGGAAATTCACGACTTCATCAACGCGCAGATGCGGCTGATGCGCAGCAAGTACGGCTATGAAGTCAGGGTCATGCGCAGAATTTTATATTAATAAAAAAAGGAAGCCGATGGCGTCCTTTTTTTATGTGCGAATATGATGCGGCTTTACACGAGATGCAGGACGGGAGACAGTCCCCAGCATTTCTTGAATTCCTTGGCCAGCGTCTGGACCTCCGTCGTCTCGACGGGCAGCGCATGGCTGGCAGCCGCGTCGAGCAGCAGGCGGCCGTGATGGGCCACCGACACTTCGAGCGAGGTGATCGCCTGGGATTCGCTGCGGTCGAGCGCGGCCGCGAGCTGCAGCAGCATGCCCAGCCTGGCGGCAAGCTCCTCGTCGCCGGCCAGGAGCAGCGAGCGGTAGCCTGCGAGGGCGCGCCTCAGCGCATTCGCGTTGCGGTAGGAGGCGACCGCCGCCGTCAGCAGCGTCTCGCGATGGGTCATGCCGTTCCAGTGCGCATGCATCAGCATATAGAACGTGTGCTGGGCGCAGTCGTTGTAATCGATGACGGCGCCGATCCGGAACAGCCTGGCGGCCGCGCTCAGCACCCGCCGGGATTCTGCCGGCAGCTCGAGGCCGGGAGCGAGCTGGTCGTACAGCGCCAGCGAGAGCCTGTTCACCTGGTCGAGATGGCTGTCCGGCGCGCCGGGATAGAGGGCGCGCAGGTTGCGGATGCTCTCCTCGGCGACTGCGTCTTCGCCGTCCATCGGCAGCTCGGGCAGGCAGGTGTCGAAGAACAAGCCGTCCCTAAGGCCCGCGCCGCTGACGATGATGCGCGAGGAGCCGCATATGCGCATCAGCGCCTGCAGGATGACGAGTCCAGGGACGATCACGTCCGCCCTGTCCTTGGACAGGCCGGGCAGCTTGCGGCGCTTGTCCACCGTCAGCGGCGACAGCAGCTCGATCGCCGACGTCAGTCTGTCGGCGGGAATCTCGTAGCCGTGCAGACTTGCATAAGGGTACTCGTCCAGCCGCTGCCGCAGCTTGCCGAGCGCGCGCACGGTACCGCCCAAGCCTATGACCGGCAGCCCCGGATAGTCCGCTATCCAGTCCAGCGCCGCCAGCTTGCCTTGAATGTCCTTCTCCATCGCCTCGAGCGTCGCTTGGGCGACGGGGGACTCTCCGAGCCCAAACCGCGCGGACGTATTGACGCAGCCGATAGGCAATGAGGCGGATGCGATCGTCCGGCGATCTCTCAGCAGCGTGATCTCCGTACTGCCGCCGCCGATGTCGACGACGAATCCGTCCTTGACGTTCATCGTGCGGAGCATTGCGAGGCTGCCAAGGCGAGCTTCCTCCTCCCCGGGCAGCAGTTCGATGCGCAGTCCCGTCTCCTCGTACAGCGCCGCGAGTACTTGATCCCGGTTGACGGCCTGGCGGAGGGCGGCCGTCGCCACCGCGCGGATGCGGTCCGTGCCGTGAATGCGGCAGATGCGCTTGTAATGGCGCAGCACCTCGCCCAGCTCGGCGACGACATCTGCGGGCAGCCGCCCGTCCGCTGTCAGCCGCTGGCTGAGTCTGGCGGGCCAACGCCCCTGATCGATGACGCGGTACGCGCCGGCCTCGGTCACCCGGTAGATGGAGAGACGAACCGTATTGGAGCCGATATCGATCATGCCCGTCGTTTGTGCTGCAAATGACATAGAATCCTCCTCTGGCGGCACGCGATCCCGCGCCCGTCCGCTCTGAAGCTTTATCGCTATTCTATCATCATGTCCCGGTGTGCAAAAGCGCTTCGTATCCGAGGGCCGGCGATCGGCATAAATTCGCGGTCCGCGTGGACACAATACGTCTAACATCAGCCAGCTCAGGGAGGACCATATGGGCAAATCAACCTACTACGTATCGGTGCAGGCCAGAACGATCAACACGAATCGAGGCGACGCTTCCTACGAATTCGAGATCGAGGCGGGCGAAGAGGAGCTTGTGCAGCTGCAGGAATTGTTCGACGCGATGGACGAATTCGATCAAGCCGGATATTGGCGGGCGCATCAGCCTTTTTTGGAATATCACAACGATCCGGAAAACGACGGCTACGATTATTATCTGAAGGAAATCTATCGTCGGCTCAGCGATTGGGGGACGGAGGACACGAAGCGGCATATTGCGACGATGAACGTCGAATCCATGTGAAAATCGGGTGCGGACCGGCGGCCGATGCATGTCGCTTGCCGGCCCGTTACAATTGCCGCGGTTCCGCGTCAGTGCGCGAATGTGAGAGTAATCGTCTATATATGCGATAAAGCATTTTTATGCTTCGTTTAGTTCCATTCGCAATTGAAATCGTTTATCATTAAAAAAGGCGTCAAAAACCGAAACTAATAGGGCTTCACGCGGCCCGTACGGACAGACTCTCTTCCGTTCGGCTCATCTGCGTGCCCGGACGATCCGATGCGCGGCCAGCGCTTGTTGGATTCGTTATCTTGGAATTGAAGGAGAGAAAACCATGACAGCTACCAAAGGCCTTGAAGGCATCGTCGCCGCGTCCTCGTCGATCAGCTCCATCATCGACGGCGTGCTGACGTACCGGGGCTACAACATCGACGAGCTGGCCGAGAAGGCAAGCTTCGAAGAAGTCGCATATTTGCTCTGGAACGGTAAGCTGCCGACCCAGAGCGAGCTGAACGAACTGAACGCGCAGCTCGGAGAAGCCGCCAAGGTGCCGTCCGAGGTCATCGACGGCCTGCGCCTTTATCCGAAGGGCGCGAATTCGATGGCTGCGCTCCGCACGGCGATCTCGAGCCTCGCGCTCTACGATCCCGAAGCGAACGACCCGAGCAAGGAAGCGAACTATCGCAAGGCGATCAAGCTGCAGGCCCAGATGGGCACCGTGATCGCAGCTTTTGCGCGTCTGCGCCAGGGACAAGAGCCGATCGCGCCGAAGACGGGCGTCGGCATCGCGCACAACTTCCTGTATATGCTGACCGGCGAAGAGCCGGCCGAAGTCGCCGTCACCGCGCTGGACAAGGCGCTTGTACTGCATGCCGACCATGAGCTGAATGCGTCGACGTTCGCCGCGCGCGTCACCGTGGCTACGCTGTCGGACATTTACTCCGGCGTCACCTCCGCGATCGGCGCGCTCAAGGGACCGCTGCACGGCGGCGCCAACGAAGCCGTCATGGTCATGCTCGACGAGATCGGCACGCTGGACAACGTAGAGCCGTATATCCAGAACAAGCTGAACAACAAAGAGAAGATCATGGGCTTCGGCCACCGCGTCTATCGCACGGGCGATCCGCGCGCCAAGCATCTGCAGCAAATGTCCAAAAACCTCAGCGAGCTGAAGGGCGACAGCCGTCTGTACGATATGTCCGTCCGCATCGAGGAGCTCGTGACCGGTCAGAAGGGCTTGAAGCCGAACGTCGACTTCTACTCGGCTTCCTGCTATACGCTGCTCGGCATTCCGCGCGATCTGTTCACGCCGATCTTCGCGATCAGCCGCGTGTCGGGCTGGACCGCGCACATCCTCGAGCAGCTCGCCGACAACCGCTTGATCCGTCCGCGTGCAGAATATGTCGGTCCTGTCGATCAACACTACGTGGCGATCGGCGCACGCGCTTAAATGAAGCTCGTGTTCTGACGGGTCCCCGGCCGCGCGTCCCGCGCGGAGGGCGATGCGTCGGTTCACTGCGTCCGCAACCGCTTTTCCATGCTTGCACTTCAATTACCAGGAGGTTATTCCCACATGCAACTCGAAAAATTCGAACTGCCGCAATCCGGCGAACCGATCAAGGTCAACGAAAACGGCGTCCTGAACGTTCCTAACAATCCGATCATTCCCTTCATCGAAGGCGACGGCACGGGCCGCGACATCTGGCGCGCCGCCAAGCGCGTCCTGGACGCTGCTGTAGAGAAGGCGTACGGCGGCGAAAAGCAAATCGCCTGGTACGAAGTGTTCGCCGGCGAGAAGGCGTTCAACGCTTACGGCGAGTGGCTGCCTGCCGACACGCTGACTGCGATCCGCGAGTACATCATCGCGATCAAGGGCCCGCTGACGACGCCGATCGGCGGCGGCATCCGCTCCCTGAACGTCGCGCTGCGCCAGGAGCTCGACCTGTACGTGTGCCTGCGTCCGGTTCGTTACTTCGACGGCGTGCCTTCGCCGGTCAAGCGTCCTGAACTGGTCGACATGGTCATCTTCCGCGAGAACACCGAGGACATCTACGCCGGCATCGAGTATCAAGCCGAGACGGCCGATGCGAAGAAGGTCATCGAGTTCCTGCAGCAGCAGATGGGCGTCAAGAAGATCCGCTTCCCCGAGACTTCCGGCATCGGCATCAAGCCGGTATCGAAGGACGGCTCCGAGCGCCTGATCCGCGCCGCGATCGAATATGCGATCAAGCACAAGCGCAAGTCCGTCACCCTGGTGCACAAGGGCAACATCATGAAGTTCACCGAGGGCGCGTTCAAGAACTGGGGCTACGAGCTGGCAGAGCGCGAATTCGGCGACCAGGTGTTCACTTGGAACCAATACGACGCCATCAAGGCTGAGCAAGGCGAAGAAGCGGCTAACGCAGCGCAGAAGTCCGCGCTGGCCGAAGGCAAGATCCTCGTGAAGGACGCAATCGCCGACATCGCGCTGCAGCAAGTGCTGACGCGTCCGACGGACTTCGACGTCATCGCGACGCTGAACCTGAACGGCGACTACCTGTCCGACGCGCTGGCTGCCCAAGTCGGCGGCATCGGCATCGCGCCGGGCGCCAACATCAACTATATGACCGGCCACGCGATCTTCGAGGCGACTCACGGCACTGCGCCGAAGTACGCCGACAAGGACGTCGTCAACCCGGGCTCCGTCATCCTGTCCGGCGTCATGATGTTCGAGCACCTGGGCTGGCTGGAAGCTGCGGACCTGATCTACAAGGGTCTGGAGAAGTCCATCAACAGCAAGACCGTCACGTACGACTTTGCCCGCCTGATGGAAGGCGCGACCGAAGTGAAGTGCTCCGAGTTCGCGGACGAGATCATCAAGAACATGTAATAGGTTGCGACCCCCTAAGTCCCCCTGGAAGGGAGATTCCAAAGGGCGCTGCCCTCTGGACACCGAAGTCCAACCCCCTAGATCCCCCTTCAAAGGGGGACTCCGAGGGCGCTGCCCTCTGGACACCCTGCTGAATAACGGTCGGGGGACAGAGGCGCGCAGATATGGGCTAGCAGGTGGGGAGAGCTTTGAAAATAATAGTCCTCTTCGTCGGTGCTTATGGTGGCGGCGAAGGGGATTATTTGTTTACAGATTGCGACTGGCGTTGGCGGCTGGAAGCGAGAGTGCAATAGCTAACGCGGGACAGTAGGCTGGCGGGGGATTTGGGTAAGCTAGTAGCGAGGAATTTGGAGGAGGGAATGTGAATGGCGATCAAACGTGCGAAAATTACGGTGGTGGGCGCAGGGTTCACCGGTGCGACGACGGCGCTTATGCTGGCGCAGAAGGAACTCGGGGATGTGGTGCTGCTCGATATCCCGCAGCTTGAGAACCCGACGAAGGGCAAGGCGCTCGACATGGCCGAGTCCGCGCCGGTGCAGGGCATCGACGCCAAGATCGTCGGCACTTCGGACTATGCGGACTCCGCGGGCTCGGACGTCGTCATCATCACGGCCGGCATCGCGCGCAAGCCGGGCATGAGCCGCGACGATCTGGTGAGCACGAACGCAGGCATCGTGAAGTCGGTCTGCGAGAGCGTGAAGACGACCAGCCCGAACGCATACGTCATCATTCTCTCCAATCCGGTCGATGCGATGACGTATGTCGCCAACAAGGCGCTCGGCTTTCCGAAAAACCGCGTCATCGGCCAATCTGGCGTGCTCGACACGGCTCGCTACAATACGTTCCTCGCCGAAGCGCTGGGCGTCTCGGTCGAGGACGTGCGCGGCGTCGTGCTCGGCGGCCACGGCGACGACATGGTGCCGCTCGTCCGCTATACGACGATCGGGGGCATCCCGGTCGAGAAGCTGCTGCCCAAGGAGCAGATCGATGCGATCGTCGCCCGCACGCGCGTAGGCGGCGGAGAGATCGTCAGTCTGCTGGGCAGCGGCAGCGCCTACTACGCGCCTGCCGCCTCGCTCGTGCAGATGACCGAAGCGATCCTGAAGGACAAGAAGCGCATCCTGCCGGTTATCGCGCTGCTGCAGGGCGAATACGGCTACGACAATCTGTTCATGGGTGTGCTCGCCGTACTGGGCGGCGACGGCATCGAGAAGGTATTCGAGCTCGATCTGACCGCCGAGGAGAAGGCCGCGCTGGAGAAATCCGCCGAATCGGTCCGAAGCGTCATCAAGATCGTCGAGAACGTCTGACCGGCCGATTCGCGCCGGTCCGAACCGAACCGACAGCGTATCGCTGCAACTCCAAGGTCTAACGATCTTGGAGTTGTTCTACGCTCTACGCTCTGAACGAAAGAGGCAGGTCCGCGGAAGGAGAGGAACGAATGGCAAACGAAATATATACAGCACGGAGAGAACGTCTGCTGACGCAGCTGGCGCAAGCCGACATCCGGATCGCCCTGGTGACGTCACCGACGAATGTCGCCTATCTGACAGGCTTCAGCTGCAATCCGCATGAACGGTTCCTTGCCCTCGTGCTGGACAGCGCAGCCCGTGAAGTCAAGCTGTACGTGCCGCTGCTGGATGCGACTGCAGCCGAGGAGGCGGCTCCCGGCCTTGCGATCGTGCCGATCTCGGACAGCGACGATGCATACGAGCTGCTGCGCCTACATTCGCCCGGCGAAGGCTCCGCGTCGATCGGGGTGGAAAAGGGAGCCGTGTCGCTGGCCAAAGCCGAGCGGCTGCAGACGGTGTATCCGGGAGCGGCGTTCGCGGATGTGGAGCAGCCGATCCTGGATATGCGTCTGGCCAAGAGCGCAGACGAGATCGCGCGCATACAGCATGCGGTCGATATCATCGAGTCCGTCATGGCGCATGCCGTATCGCAGGCTCGCGTCGGCATGACCGAGCTCGAGCTGGCAGCCGAGATCGAGCGCAAGATGCGGGAGCTGGGCGCGGACCGGCCGGCCTTCGAGACGATTGTGCTCACCGGTGCGCGCTCCGCGCTGCCGCATGGCGTACCCGGCCAGCATCGGATTCAGCGCGGCGATTTCCTGCTCATCGACATCGGGGTGCAGGCGAACGGTTATTGCTCCGACATCACTCGGACATTCGTCGTGGGCGAGGCGTCGGACGCGCAGCGCGCGATTTATGAAGCGGTGCTGGCCGCCAACGAAGCGGGCATCGCGGCTGCGGCTGCGGGCGTGCCCGTGTCGGCGGTCGATGCGGCGGCGCGCGGGGAGATCGAGCGGGCGGGCTACGGACCGCTGTTCACCCATCGTGTCGGCCACGGCTTCGGCATGGATGTGCACGAGCAGCCGTCCATGTCCGGCGTGAACGACGCGCCGCTGACGCCCGGCATGGTTTTTACCGTCGAGCCGGGCGTGTACGATCATATCGTCGGCGGCGTACGGATCGAGGACGACGTATACATTAAGGAAGACGGCTCGGCGGGCGTGCTGACGCGCTATCCGAAGCGGCTGACCGTCATTGCGGCGGAAGCCTGACACAGGAGGTATTCATGAACGAATTCGCACACAAGCTGGAGCGGTATGCGGAGCTGATCGTAAAGATCGGCGCGAACGTGCAGCCGGGGCAGACAGTCGTCGTCAATGCGTCGCTGGACGGCGCGGCGTTGACGCGGCTCGTCGTCAGGCATTGCTACGAAGCGGGCGCCCGCAACGTCAAAGTATTCTGGACCGACGAGACCGTGACGCGGCTGAAGTATGAGCTGGCGCCGGACGATGTGTTCAAGGAGGAGCCGAAGTGGTCGGCTGCCGAGAAGCTGGAGCTGGCCCGCGCGGGCGCGGCGACGATCAACATCATGTCGGACAGTCCGGATCTGCTGAGCGGCGTGCCGGGCGGCCGAATCGCGGATGCGCAGCTGGCCGCCGGCCGGGCTATGCAGGAGTACCGGGCGCTGTCCCGCGGCTTCAAGTTCAGCTGGACGATCGCGACGACGCCTTCGCAGGGCTGGGCGGACAAAGTATTCCCGGATGCGCCGTCCGAAGAACGAATCAATCTGCTGTGGGACGCGATCTTCAAGCTCGTGCGGGCCGACCGCGAGGACGCGCTGGCTGCGTGGGAGGCGCATCTGGCGAACCTGAAGCGGCGGGCCGACATTCTGAATGCCAAGCAGTACCGGGCGCTCCGGTATGCGGCTCCCGGCACGGACCTTCGGATCGAGCTGCCGCAGGACCATATCTGGCTCGGCGGACGCAAGGAGAACGCGGACGGCGTCTGGTTCGTGCCGAACCTGCCGACCGAAGAGGTATATACCGCGCCCAAGCGGGACGGCGTCAGCGGCGTCGTGACCAGTACGAAGCCGCTGAGCTACGCCGGCCAGATTATCGACGGCTTCAGGCTGGAGTTCGAGGGCGGCCGGGCTGTCCGGACATCGGCGGACCGCGGCGCCGATACGCTCGCCAACCTGGTCAAGATGGACGAGGGCGCCGCTTACCTGGGCGAGGTCGCGCTTGTGCCGCACCGTTCGCCGATCTCGGACAGCGGCCTGCTGTTTTTCAAAACGCTGTTCGACGAGAACGCCTCCTGCCACCTGGCCGTAGGCGGCGCCTATTCTTCGTGCGTCGCGGGAGGAGCGGATCTCGGCCAGGAGGCGCTGCTGGCGCGCGGCTTGAATGTCAGCACCGTGCATACGGACTTCATGGTGGGCTCCGGGGAGCTGGATATTTTCGGTGTGACCGCAGATGGCACGGAGGAGCAAGTATTTAACAAGGGCGCCTGGGCGTTCTGACTGGACCCTATCGCAATTTTGCCTCTCTCCGCGAGGAGAGGGGCTTTTTACTTGGCCTCTTGAATTGTGTATACTTACAGTAACTTGTCTTATTATGGCATGGGAGGGTACATACGAGATGTATGACGTTATGATCTTTTTGCACATCGTCGGAGCGATCGGGATGGGGATTTATGCCATTCTGCCGTTTCTGGCCAAGCGCTTCAGACAGCTGTCCACGCCGGCTCAGGAGGGTCTGGCCAGCGGGCTCGTGACGGCGGGCCGCATCGGGCAATATTCGTTGGTGCTGCAGCTGCTGACGGGCGGTTATCTGATTTCTCAAAATGAGTATGCGGTATCGTGGATGGTAACGATCATCATTTTGTTCGTCGCGCTCGGCGCGTTGTCCGGCATCGTACAGGCGCCGCTCAAGCGCATCGTCACCGCCGCCTCGGGCAGCCAGGACGCTTCCGGCAGCATCTCGCGCGTTCAGACGCTCAGCTTCGTGATATTGATCGCGTTCCTGGTCGTCGTGTGGCTGATGAAGAATCCTTGGCTCGCTTAATGCAACTTAATGCCGAAAAGCAAGCAAACTAAGGCTCTGTCGGGCGCCAGCAGGCGCTTGACGGAGCCTTTGTCTTTTGCCGCGGCACAGCGCGGGGAGGCGATTCGCGTCAGAGCGGCCGAGACCGCCTCGTACATCGTCTGCGCCGCCGGCGCTAAGTCCTGCCTTGCTCCGGTTCGGCCAGCTCGTCGATCGTCATCTCGAAGCTCGGAGCGAGCCGGCTCAGGAACCAGTCCACCTCCGGCATGCCGAGCGCGGCGAGCCGCTCCTCGAACTGTCTGCGGGCCGTGGCGAATTCCCGGTTGCCCGCCGACAACTCGGAGACGCACTTGAGATAGCCGTCGAGGATGTCCGCCGCCTTGACGTAGCGTCCGAGCTCGTCGTCCTGTGCCTGCCGCATGAGCAGCGGCCCGTAAGTTCCAGCGAGCTCGGGCGGCACGGTCCCGAGCAGGCGCTCGGCGGCCAGCCGCTCCAGGTCTCTGAAGTTCGACAGAATCGCGGGATTGTGATGCTTGACGGGTGTCGGGATGTCGCCGGTGAACACCTCGGTCGCATCGTGGAACAGCGCGCGCGCGGCGGCCTTGTCCGGGTCGAGCTCGCGGCCGTACAGGTCCCGACCGATCGTACACAGCAGATGGGCGAGCAGCGCCGTATGATAGGAATGCTCGGCCACGTTTTCTTTCATGGAATTGCGCATCAGACTCCAGCGCTCGATATATCTCAGCCGGTACAAATAAGCGAGAAAATGCTGCTGCATGCGAAACCTCCTCAAATAGCGCCGTATTCCTACTATACCTTAAGCGATAGCAAGGATGCATCCGGACGAGCGAATGCGCCGCCGATTTTACACTGCGCTAATACTCTTATGTTAAGATGAAGGAAATCGTATGCAGCAGGGGGAGCGGCATCAGGAATGGCTAGCCGAACGGGAGGGCGCATGAGCAAGTTTCGTATCAAGCTGACCGCATTGTTTATGCTGCTCATCGGTCTATCCGTGCTGGCGGCGGGCATTTTCACCGGACAATTTTACAAGCACAATCATCTCGAAGCGCTCGGCAGCCATATGGAGACGCAGCTGCATGTGCTCTCCGCGGCGGCGCCCTGGCCCGAAGGAGAGTCCGCCTCGGCACAGTCCGAATACCTGCAAGCCCAGGCGCGCCGCTTCAAGGCGCTCGCCGATATGCGCGTGACGTATATCGCGCCGGACGGCCAGGTGCTCGGAGATTCCGATCACGAGCCCGCCACGATGGACAATCATGCGGGCCGCGAAGAGGTCCGCGAGGCGCTGGCCTCGGGACTCGGCAAGAGCATCCGCCATAGCGGTACGCTCAATGAGAATATGCTGTATGTCGCCTATGCGGTCCGCAGCGAGCAGTCGGGCCAGACTGTCGGCATCATCCGCCTGGCGATGTCGCTCTCCGCCGTCGAGCGCAATCTCGATCGCATGTGGATGGCGCTCGCGCTCGGACTGCTCGCGGTATTCGCGCTGGCGGCGCTCGTCAGCTACAGGGTGGCGCACAGCATCACGCGGCCGCTCGAACGGATGACGTCCGCTGCCAAGCGGATGGCGGCGATGGACTACACGATCCGCGTCCCGGATGCTGGGCGGGACGAGATCGGGGAGCTGGGCAGGGCGCTGGGGGCGATGGCGGCCAACCTGCAGGATCATATGAGCGAGATCCGCAGGAACGAACTCCATCTGCAATCGGTGCTCGACCATATGATCAGCGGCGTCGTCATGATCGGCCCCGACGGACGGATCCGCGTCTACAACCGGAGCGCGGAGCTGCTGCTCGGGAGCCTGGCGCGGGAGCGGGTAGGCCGCAGCTACACGGAGGCCAAGCAGCAGTACGAGCTGCTGCAGCTCATCCGCGCCGGCTTCGAGACGGGAGAGCCGATCCATGAGGAACTGACGGTCTACTACCCGGAGGAGCGGCTGCTGGAGCTCCATCTGGTGCCGATCCCGATGGACGACGATATCGCGCCGGGCCTGCTGCTGGTGCTTCAGGACGTCAGCGCGATCAGACGCCTCGAGCGGATGCGCAGCGAGTTCGTCGCCAACGTATCGCATGAGCTCAAGACGCCGGTCGCCGCCGTCAAGGGCTTCGCCGAGACGCTGCTGGCCGGCGCGGTGGACGATCCGGAGACGGCGCGCTCGTTCCTCAAGATCATCCATGACGAGAGCGACAGGCTGAACCGGCTCATCGGCGATATTTTGGAGCTGTCCAAGATCGAGTCCAGACGCTCGCCGCTGCAATTTTCGCCGATCGACCTGAAGTCGTTTCTGGAGCGCCATCTTGAATTTTTGGGGCCCGAAGCCGCCAAGAAGGAGATCGCGCTGGAGCTCGCGGTGCCGGAGGAGCTGTTCATCGAAGCGGACGAAGACCGACTCGGCCAGATTGTACTGAATCTGCTGCAAAATGGGATCAGCTACACGCCGGAAGGCGGCAGGGTGAAGGTGCAGGCGGCCATCGTCGAGCCGGGCGAAGGCGAAGACAGCGAAGAGCGCGTCCGCATCGCGGTATCCGATACGGGCATCGGCATTCCGAAGAAGGACCTGCCCCGCATTTTCGAACGGTTCTACCGGGTGGACAAAGCCCGCTCGCGCAGCTCCGGCGGCACGGGTCTCGGCCTGTCGATCGTCAAGCATCTGGTCGAGCTGCATCATGGCGCGATCCGGGTCGAGAGCACGGTAGGGACAGGCTCGACGTTTATTATCGAGCTGCCGCTGATCCAGGATTAATGCGAGGAATTGCCATTTTACACGGCGTTAACGATAGGTTGATACTGAATTTACATCGGCATGATAAATTGACTGAAGAGCCGGGACGTCAAGCGGACCGATCGGACTGGAGGGGCATATGTCGGACAAGGTGCTGATTATTGAGGATGAACCTACGATCGCGCGTCTGGTCACCTATAACTTGTCGCAGGACGGGTACGAGACCGAGGTGATCGGCAACGGCGCGGAAGGACTGCACAAGGCGATTCACGAAGATTACGCCATTATATTCCTCGATCTGATGCTGCCGGGCATGAACGGCTTCGAGGTGCTGCAGAAGCTGCGCCAGCACGGCGTGAAGACGCCGGTCATCATTCTGACCGCGCGCAATGCGGAGGAGGAGGTCGTGCAGGGACTGAAGCTCGGCGCGGACGACTATATCACCAAGCCGTTCGGCGTGGCGGAGCTGCTCGCCCGCACGTCCGCGGTACTGCGGCGCTCGCGCAACGAAGAGGCCAGGCCCAAGGGAGATCCGTCGGGAGAAAAGGTGATCTCGCTCGGTGCGCTGCAGATTTATCCGGACAAGTACGAGGTCCAGGCCGGCGGCGAATGGATCAGCCTTCGACCAAAAGAATTCGAGGTGCTGCTCTATCTGGCCGAGCGCCCCGGCATCGTCATTACGCGCGACGATCTGATGAACGTCGTATGGGGCTTCGACTACATCGGCGGGCAGCGTACGGTGGACGTGCATGTCAGCTCGCTGCGCAAGAAGCTCGAGCTGAACCAGCAATCGGTGCAGATCGAGTCGATCCGGGGCGTCGGCTACAAGCTGACGGTCAACCGGAAGGCGGGGCTTGCCGGCAAGCTATAATATACGCGAATGAGCGGGAGACGGATTGCCGGCGGAAGACGGCGGATTCGTCTTCTTTGTGCTAAAATGGGGTCACGGATTAAAGGAGTTGACTTGCCATATGAACGAATATACGCTGCAGCGGGACGGCGTGTTCCCCTCTGTCTGCTCGCTTGATTGCCCGGACCAATGCGGCCTGCTCGTGCACAAGCAAGACGGCGTCATCGTCAAGATCGAGGGGGACTCGAGCCATCCGGTCACCCGCGGCGCGATCTGCAACAAGGTGCGCAATATGGCTGCCCGCATCTATGACGACAAGCGCCTGACGACGCCGCTGCGGCGGATCGGCCCGAAGGGCGAGGGGGCGTTCGAGCCGATCACCTGGGACGAGGCGATTGCGGAGATTACGGACCGCTGGCGGACGCTTATCGCCGAGCGGGGCTCCGAGAGCATATTGCCCTACAGCTTTTACGGCAATATGGGCCGGATCGGGACGGAGGGGATGGGCACGCGGTTTTTCAACCGGATGAACGCCTCCGAGCTCGACCAGACGATCTGCGAAGCCGCTGGGACGGCTGGCTACCGGTATACGATGGGTGGCAGCTACGGCACCGATCCCGAGCGGACGGCGGAGGCCAAGTTGTTCGTCTTCTGGGGCATCAATGCGGTGAGCACGAACATGCATCAGGTGACGATCGCGGAGCAAGCGCGCAAGGCGGGGGCGAAGATCGTGGCGATCGACGTCCACCGCAACCGGACCGGCAAATGGGCGGACTGGTTCATCCCGATTCGGCCCGGCACCGATACGGCGCTGGCGCTCGGCATCATGCATGTATTGTTCGCGGAAGGCATGACGGACGAGACGTTTTTGCGCGAGTATACGGTGGGCCATGAGGAGCTGCGCGCGCATGCGGCGGCCTATGATCCGGCGACCGTCTCGGGGATCACCGGCGTGCCGGAGGCCGATATCGTCGAGCTGGCCCGGATGTACGGACGGACTTCGCCGTCCTTCATCCGCATCGGCAACGGCATCCAGCATCACGACAACGGCGGTATGAACGTCCGCGCGATCGCCTGCTTGCCGGCGCTGACGGGACAGTGGCTCGTACCCGGCGGCGGCGCGATCAAGGGCAACGGCGGCTACGTCGCCCACAATGCCAAGGCGCTCGAGCGCCCCGACCTGCGCGGCGGGCGGCCGTCGCGTCTGATCAACATGAACCGGATCGGCGACGCCTTGCTGGAGCTGACGCCGCCGATCTCGTCTTTGTACGTGTACAACAGCAATCCCGCCATCGTGGCGCCCGAGACGAACAAGGTTCGGCAGGGGCTGGCGCGCGAGGATCTGTTCACCGTCGTTCACGATCTGTTCCTGACGGAGACGGCGAAGTACGCGGATATTGTCCTGCCTGCGACATCGTCGTTCGAGAATACGGACCTGTACCATTCCTACTGGCACCACTATGTGCAGATTCAGCAGCCGGTCGTGCCGCCGTACGGGGAGAGCAAATCCAACAATGACGTGTTCCGTCTGCTCGCGGCGGGCATGGGCTATGAGGATGAGGCGTTTGTGGACGACGATGCGGCGATGATTCGACAGGCTGTCGATTTCCCGGGCAATTCCGCCTACGGACCGATTACCTATGAGACATTGGTCGAAAAGCAATTTGTGCGCGCGGACGTAAAGCCGCTGTTCCCCGGAAGACTGCCGACGCCGAGCGGCAAAATCGAGCTGTATTCGAAAACGATGGAGCGGCACGGCCTGCCGCCGCTGCCGACGTATTCGCCGCTGCTGGAGGAGGGGGACAGGACATATCCGTTCGCCTTCATCCCGGCGCCGAATCACAACTTCCTGAACTCGACGTTTTCCAACAACGATAAGCATATCCGCATGGAAAAGACGCCCAAGCTGCATATGAACGCAGCAGACGCGTCGGCGCTCGGCATCGAGGACGGCTGTACGGTGCGGGTATGGAATGCGCGCGGCGAAGCCTGGCTCATGGCCGCGGTCGGCGAGGATGTGCTGCCGGGCGTCGTCGTCAGCCAGGGCTTGTGGTCCGACAAGGCCGGAGGACGCAGCGCCGCAGTCAACGCGCTCACGCCGGACCGGCTGTCCGACATGGGCGGCGGCGCGGTATTTTTCTCCGGCCGCGTGGCGATGGAGAAGGCGATTGAGGCGGTGCAGGCGGTCGGCATGCCCGGATAAGAGATACGAGACGAAGCTGGGGGAGCGGTCCCTGGCTTCGTTTTTTTAATTTGCAGGGCTGGGAGCTGCACATCGCCTGCACTACGAGCGTCGATTGTTCTCAGCTAGGATTAATTCGGTCGATCGCCTGCACTACGAGCGTCGATTGTTCTCAGCTAGGATTAATTCGGCCGATCGCCGGCACTACGAGCGTCGATTGTTCTCAGCTAGGATTAATTCGGTTGATCGCCAGCACTACGAGCGTCGATTGTTCCCAGCTAGGATTAATTCGGTGGATCGCCGGCACTACGAGCGTCGATTGTTCTCAGCTAGGATTAATTCGGTGGATCGCCAGCACTACGAGCGTCGATTGTTCCCAGCTAGGATTAATTCGGTGGATCGCCAGCACTACGAGCGTCGATTGTTCCCAGCTAGGATTAATTTGGTGGATCGCCAGCACTACGAGCGTCGATTGTTCTCAGCTAGGATTAATTCGGTGGATCGCCAGCACTACAAGCGTCGATTGTTCTCAGCTAGGATTAATTCGGTGGATCTCCAGCAATACGAGCGTCGATTGTTCTCAGCTAGGATTAATTCGGTGGATCGCCGGCACTACGAGCGTCGATTGCGGTGAGCGTGGCGGGAACTTGCTTGACAATTCATATTTTTAAATTTAAACTGAATCTAAATTTAAAACGATTACGAACTACAATCATCAGAACTACAATCATTCGAACTACAATCATTCGAACTACAATCATTCGAACTACAATCATTCGAAAATAAAAAGGGGGATATCCGTGACCAAGCGCAATCTGACCGCCCCCCGCAAGCTCGTCTACGATATCGTCATGCAGGCGGACGATCATCCGACGGCAGCGGATATCATCGACCGCCTCAAGTCGCAGGGACAGTCCGTCGCCTATGCGACCGTATACAATTCGCTTCGCTATCTGACGGAGGAAGGGCTCATTCACGAGCTCAAGCTGGAGGGCAAGACGAGCCGTTACGACGGGCGCGGCGAAGATCATGCGCATATCGTATGCACATCCTGCGGACGGGTCGACGAAGTGATGGTGCCTCCGCCAGCCGAATGGCTGGCACGCGTCGTCGAGGAGAGCGGGTACGAGCTCACTGAGGAACAATTCATTTTCAAAGGAGTGTGCCCCGCATGCCGGACATCCAAGCAGAAGAACTGATCGGCGCCTACTGCGATACGACGAGGCGGATCGTCGTCGTCAGCGCCTATCCGGCGCGGCTGCAGCCTCTGCTGGCTGAATTGACGACGCGCTGCTACGATGTGCTTGTGTTCCGCCATGGGCAGGAGGCGACGCTCGCGAGCCTGGCGATCGACCTGCTCATCGCGGATCGCTCGATCGCCGGGCTGGACCCGCTCGCGGGCGTCGCCGAGCTCAAGACGCCGGCCCTGTACCTGGTGAGCGCCGAGCAGCAGCCGGCCCACCCGGACCCTGCTGACGCCTCCGCGCATGCTGTCTGGCCGGGAGACATCGGCGCGCTGCTGGCGCGCATCGAGGATATGGCCGGCAAGAGCGCACCGCAAGCGGGGCCCGACGAGGCCGTTTTCAAGGACATCCGCATGGACCTGCGCCGGGTGACCGTGCAGCAGGAAGGCCGCCGCATCGAGCTGACGAAGACGGAGTTCGATATTCTGCGCGCGCTGATGACCGCGGGCGGCGCCGTGCTGTCGCGGCAGGACCTGATGGAGAAGCTGTGGGGCGAGGGCTACTTCGGCGGCAGCAATTCCATCGACGTGCATATCAAGAGCTTGCGCAAGAAGCTCGGCGACGATCCCAAGTTCCCGCGGTATATCGTCACCGTACGCGGCGTCGGTTATCGGCTGGCGGATTGACCGCATTCGCGGAAAGCAGGCCGATTGTTCGTTCCTCGGAGCGGGACGGGCGATCGGCCTTTTTGCTGTCTGTGGCGTGGCACCGGACGAACTGTCTTCACCAGCCCTTCATCGGGACTTCACGATACGTTCATGATCCCTTCATCATACCTTCATGCCCTCGCGCGGGCACGGTGGTATGATCTATTTATCGAGAGCAAGCCTGTACAGAGAGGAAGAGAAATCAATGAGACATACGATTATCGTAGGCACCGGTCCCGCAGGATTGACGGCCGCCATCTATCTGGCGCGCGCCGGGCTCGCGCCGCTCGTCATCGAAGGGCCCGAGCCGGGCGGCCAGCTGACGACGACGACGGAGGTTGAGAACTTCCCGGGATTCCCCGAAGGTATTATGGGTCCCGAGTTGATGGATAATATGCGCAAGCAAGCGCAGCGCTTCGGCGCCGAATTCCGCAGCGGGTGGGTCACCAAGGCCGATCTGTCGCAGCGTCCGTTCACGCTGACGGTCGACGGCAAGGAGGAGCTGCAGGCGCAGACGGTCATCGTCTCGACCGGCGCATCGGCCAAGTATTTGGGCATTCCCGGCGAGAAGGAAAATGTGGGGCGCGGGGTCAGCACCTGCGCGACCTGCGACGGCTTCTTTTTCAGAGGCAAAAAGATTATCGTCATCGGCGGCGGCGACTCGGCGATGGAGGAAGCGAACTTCCTGACCCGCTTCGCGTCGGAGGTCGTCCTGGTCAATCGCCGCACCGAGCTGCGGGCTTCGAAGATCATGCAGGAGCGCGCCCGCGCCAACGGCAAGATCAGCTGGCGTCTGAATCGGACGCCGCTCGAGGTAGTTGCGGGACCGCTCGGCGTGACCGGCCTCAAAGTGCTGAACAATGAGACCGGCGAGGAAGAGCTGATCGAGACGGCCGGCGTATTCGTGGCGATCGGCCACACGCCCAACACGAAGTTCCTGGACGGCCAGCTCAAGACGGACGAGACGGGTTATCTGCTCGTCACGCCGGGCACGACCGAGACGAATATTCCCGGCGTGTTCGCCTGCGGCGACGTGCAGGACAACAAGTACCGCCAGGCGATCAGCGCAGCCGGCACGGGCTGCATGGCGGCGCTGGATTGCGAACGGTTCCTGGAATCCAACGAGTCGCCTGCCGCCGCTGCCGTCGCGCTCTGAGTACGCATTTAAACTCACATTTACACTCGCATTTACACTCGCATTTACACTCGCATTTACATTCCCATTCACACTCAAATTCCCATTTTAGGAGGCAACATTTACCCATGACAACTCTCTCCAACCCCTATCCGTTCGCCAAGGTCGGCCTGCCCGCTCCTTCCTTCAACCTGGTCTCCACCAAAAATCTGGATTCGCTCGAGGTAAAGCTGTCGCTCGAGGACTATCGCGGCAAATGGCTCGTGTTCTTCTTCTGGCCGTTCGACTTCACCTTCGTCTGCCCGACCGAGATTCGCGGCTTCAGCGACAGCTATGAAGAATTCAAGGCGCTCAACTGCGAGGTGCTCGGCGCTTCGGTCGACAGCATCTATACGCACAAGGCCTGGATCGAGACGCCGGTCGAACAGAACGGCATCGGCGCCATCAAGTTCCCGATCGTATCCGACTTCACCAAGGAGACCGCGCATGCCTACGGTATTCTGGACGACGCGTCCGGCGCCGCCCACCGCGGCTTGTTCATCGTCGATCCAGAGGGCATACTGCGCTATCAGGTCGTCACCGACATGAACGTGGGACGGAGCGTGGACGAGACGCTGCGCATTTTGCAGGCGCTCCAATCCGGCGGGCTGTGCCCGGTCAATTGGAAGCCCGGACAGAAGACGCTGAGCTGACGACGCGTCCGCGAACTTATAATTGCATAGGGACCATGCAGGGCCGGAAGCGTAGTCTTCACGGCCCGTTTCCTGTTTTTGGGTGCCGGGAACCGCTTCATGCATAGTCGGATTGGGGAAAATGGGATGAAAGGTATAAGGAAAGAGGAGTGAGAAACGCTATGAACGAGGTTGTCATGCAGCTCATGAAGCATCGTTCCGTGCGCGCCTTCGAGCAAACCCCGGTGCCCGAGGAACAGCTTCGGGAGATCGTCGCTGCCGGACAGATGGCTTCGACGTCAAGCAACGTGCAGGCCTACAGCGTCATCGCAGTCACCGACACGGCGCTTAAGCATGAATTGTCCGTGTTGACCGGCCGCCAGGCGTATGTCGAGAGCTGTCCGGTATTCCTGGTCTGGTGCGCGGACTTGAACCGACTGGCGCAGGCGGCTTCGAGCCACCTGCTCGACGGCGAGCAGACTTATGCGGATTCGGCCGAGAGCTTCGTCGTCGCGACGGTCGATGCCGCGCTGGCCGCGCAGAACGCCGCGATCGCCGCCGAGTCGATGGGGTACGGCATCTGCTATATCGGAGGCATCCGCAACCGCATCGGGGAGGTGACCTCCCTGCTTCGCATCCCGAGACTCGTCTATCCCGTATTCGGGATGTGTATCGGCATCCCGTCCGCTTCAAGCGGTCAACGGCCGCGGCTGCCTGTGGATGCGGTGCTGCACCGCGACGTTTACGAGCCAGGCAGGACGTTCGCGACGATCGGCGCGTACGACGATACGATGGTGCGCTACTTGCGTTCGCGCACCGAAGGACGCAAGAGCACGCCCTGGTCCAAGATCATGGCCGAATGGCTGACACGTCCCAATCGTCTGCAATTGATGGAATTTTTGCAAGGCCGGGGTCTGCTCCGGCGCTGATTCGATGTCGATCCCGTGACAACCATTGCGGCGCCGCAGCCGATTGCCTATACTACTATCCATGCAGCATACCGGCGCGGCGCAGCCGGACGAAGGGGGATGGACGATATATACAGACATGGATGGAAGGCGGCGGCCGCGGCACTGCTCGCGGCCGCGCTGCTATCGGGATGCGGGAGCGGCGGGAGCGAGGCGGGCGGCAGTGCAGGCGTATCGCAGTCGGCTACGGCCTCCGCGGCGCAATCCGGTTCGCCTGCGGCCGCGCTGCCTGCGGACGGCGAGGCGAAGACCTATCACTTCGACCTGAAGTCGACGAAGGTCGAGCCGCTGCCCGCCTGGGCAGGAACGATCGAGATGACCAAAAAGGACCCGCTCTATATATCCGGTACGGATCTGGAGGGCGCGTTGACGGCGGATATCAAGCTGTCGCGCAAAGGCGAATACCTGACCGCCGGCGGAGAAGGCGTGCTGTGGAACGGGCAGCGCTCGACGAAATTTGCGATGCCCGAGACTTCCGTACTGCTGGAGAAGCAGCTCGGCCAAGACGGCACGCTCGTATACGGCGCACTGCAGGCCCGCTCGGAGGAGATCGGGCGCGATTTTTCCTTCGATCTGCGCCTTGTGCCCGAGTCCGGGGAGCTGGAGCTCCGGCTGCCCAATCGGGACGGTCTCATCGTGTTCGGCCAGAGCGCAGTGCTCGGCAAGCACCAAGGCGAGGTGTCCAAGGTGACGGCGGAGTCTTAGATAGCGGAGACAGAATCCTCGTCCGGCTTGCGGGCGGGGATTTTTGCCGGGGAGGCGTCTTCGTTCCCGCTCTTCGGCATATCCTCCCTTGACGCTGCGGGAGACGTACACGTATAATTCGTAATAAAATCCGATGGATAAAATCGGAATATCGGAAAAGGTGTGAGCGACATGTCCAAGATCGTGATTCTGCAAGGCAGTCCGACGGAAAAATCCAGGCTTCACGGCGTGCTCGACCGCGTACGTCTGCAGATCGAGGACAGCGGCGCCGAGGTGTCGGTCATTCAAGTGCGCGACCTGCCGGCGGAGGATCTGCTGCATGCCCGGTTCGACAGCCAGGCGATCGCGGACGCGAACCGTCTCGTCGCGGAGGCGGATGCCGTCATCATCGCGTCCCCCGTCTACAAGGCTTCCTTCACAGGCATTCTCAAGGCTTATCTCGATCTTCTGCCGCAGAAGGGACTCGAGAACAAAATCGTGCTGCCGCTGGTCGTAGGCGGGACGATCGCGCATCTGCTCGCCATCGACTACGCCTTCAAGCCGGTCCTGTCCGTGATGGGCGCCCGCAACATTTTGACCGGCGTATTCGTGCTGGACACCCAGGTCAAGTGGGGCGAAGACGGCCGGGCGAACATCGACGAGGATATCGCCGGCCGGATTGATGCGGCCGTGTCGCTGCTCGTCGAAGAAGCGAAGTGGCAGACATCGAGAGCTCGCAGCGAGTAATGGACATATGCCGGGCCGATGCGACGGCTTGCCAAAAGGGACGACAGAAGGCGGAACGATCGCCTTTTGCCGTCCCTTTTTCGCTTACTCGTCTTTGGGGATGAGCTCGTAGATTTTGCCGCTTTCCAGGGCGTCGATCAGTCGGAGCAGCCATCTGTAATACTTGACCGCCTCCTCGATCTTGCCTTCGTCGATGTCCAGCAGCTTCAGCAAACTTTCGTGGTTCGGCTCGCGCAGGCGGATATCGGCGATTTCCTTCATGGATTTGGCCAGCGCGTTCATGTTGGCTTCCACCGCTTTTCTCCATTTGATCGAGAAGTAATCGCTGAAGTTCTGATGCCAATCGGGGGTCACCTCGTACAAATCTTTGCGCGACCCCTTGCCCCATACTTTATCGATCATTTTCAAATCGAGCAGCGTGCGGACACCCGTGCTCATCGACGTCTTGCTCATGCCCATGGCATCGCTCAAGTCGTCCAGCGTCATGGGGTTGTTGCTGAAGTACATATATCCATATAGATGTCCGATCGAGGACGTAATGCCGTATAGATCCATGTTTTTGCCGATCGTATCGATTACACGCTCGCGGACTTTTTTAACCAGCTGGACCTGCTCAGCCGTCAGTCCATCCCATTCGCTCATATGTCCCTCCTGAGGCGTATACCTTCGCGCGCATTGCTTCACTTTGTATTGTATGCTTAGCCGCTCCCGCAAGTAAAGAAACGAATCTTTAGGAAAATGGAGTTAGCCGGAGTATTTCGTACGTATTGTACGTAAAGTTTAAACTGTACGAACTTAATTAACTATTATCCGCTTTGACCGTCCGAACGTTATACCTCTAAACTTTAAATATGTTAGCAAGCCTGTTCACTCGTGGGGGCCAAGGAGGTATTCATGCCAATATTAGAAGTAAAGGGGCTTACAAAAGTATTCGGGCACGACCCGGATAAAGCCGCAGCACTGCTGGCGCAGAAGTGGTCAAAAGAAAAAATTTTGAAAGAAACGAAAATGACGGTCGGCGTAAACCAGGCGGAATTCAGCATCGAGGAAGGCGAGATCTTCGTGATCATGGGACTGTCCGGCAGCGGAAAGTCGACGCTGGTACGGCTGCTGAACCGGTTGATCGAGCCGACGGCCGGACGCATCCTGTTCAAAGGAACGGATGTGACGAGGATGAACGCCGAAGAGCTGAGGCGGTTCAGACGCCAAAATATCGGTATGGTTTTTCAGAAGTTTGCACTGTTTCCCCATAAGACAGTCCTCGAAAATGCCGAGTTCGGCCTCGAAATTCAAGGTGTCGGCAAACGCGAACGGCAGGAGACGGCACGGGCGGCGCTGGCGCTGGTCGGACTTAACGGCTGGGAAAACAGCCGACCGGACCAATTAAGCGGAGGCATGCAGCAGCGAGTCGGTCTGGCCAGAGGCCTCGCCAACGATCCCGACATTCTGCTGATGGACGAAGCGTTCAGCGCGCTCGATCCGCTCATTCGCAAAGATATGCAACATGAGCTGCTGGAGCTCCAGACGCGCGTCAAAAAGACGATCGTCTTCATCACGCACGATCTGGACGAAGCGCTCCGTATCGGGGATCGCATCGCTCTGATGAGAGACGGCGCGATCGTCCAGATCGGCACACCCGAAGACATACTGACGCAGCCGGCCAACAAATACGTGGAACGCTTCGTCGAGGACGTCGATCTGTCGAAGGTGCTCACCGCATCGCATGTCATGCGCAAGCCGGAGACGATCAAGCTGGAGCGCGGACCGCGCGTCGCGCTTCAATTCATGCGGGACAGCGGCGTCTCGAGTCTCTATATTACGAATCAAGAGAAGAAGCTGCTTGGCGCCGTCACGGCCGAGGATGCATCGCGAGCGCTCCGGGACGGCTTGCCCCTGGAAGCCGTCATGCAGCGGGACATCCCATGGGCCGGTCCGGATACGCTGCTGAACGAGCTGTTCGAGAAGATGGCGGAGTCGAAGCTGCCGGTTGCAGTCGTAGACGCAGACAACCGGCTGCTCGGCATCGTGATTAAGGGCGCGATCCTGTCCGCACTGGCCGGCAATGCGCTTCCGGAAGCGGGTGCTGCAGGATGACGATGCCGAAGTTGCAAATAGGAGCATGGATCGAACGGCTGGAGGACTGGCTTACAGAGCATCTTGGACCGTTGTTCGATCTGATCCGCAGCTTGATCGGCGGCATGGTAAGCGGGATCGAATTCGCGCTGACGTCCCTGCATCCGCTCCTGCTGATCGTGATTATCGCGGCGCTCTCATATTGGATCGGCAAATGGAAAATCGCGGCATTCGCCTTGATCGGACTGCTGCTGATCTACGACCTGCAGCTGTGGGAGCCTTCGATGCAGTCGCTGGCGCTCGTGCTGAGCGCATCGATCCTATCGGTCATAATCGGCGTCCCGATCGGGATTTTTTGCTCGCGTTCCCGCGCTTTCCGGCATATCGTGACGCCCGTCCTCGACTTTATGCAGACGATGCCGGCATTCGTATACCTGCTGCCGGCCGTTTCGTTTTTCTCGCTGGGTGTCGTGCCGGGCGTGATCGCTTCCATTATATTCGCCATACCGCCGACGATCCGGCTGACCGAGCTCGGCATCCGGCAGGTGCCGGCCGAGATGGTGGAGGCGGCGGACGCGTTCGGCTCCACGCCGATGCAGAAGCTCGTCAAGCTGCAGCTCCCGATCGCGATGCCGACGATTATGGCGGGTATCAACCAGACCATCATGCTGTCGCTGTCGATGGTCGTCATCTCCTCGATGATCGGCGCGCAGGGCGTGGGCGCCTACGTCTACCGCGCAGTGACGCAAGCCAAGACCGGCATCGGGTTCGAAGCCGGCATCGCGATCGTCGTTCTGGCGATCCTGCTCGACAGACTGACGCAAAATGCTTTCAAAAAACGTAACGTATAAGGAGCGTAATCGATTGAACAAAAAGTGGATCGTATGGTTGACGTTGATAATGACGGTAGCATTGCTCGCCGGATGTACGGAACAGAGCGGCAAGAAATCCATCAAGCTGGCGTATGTGGCCTGGGACTCCGAGATCGCCAGCACGAACGTCGTCAAGACGGTGCTGGAATCGAAGCTGGGCTATAAGGTCGAGATGCTGCAGGTCGATGCGGGACCGATGTGGGCAGGCATTGCCGACGGCAGCGCGGACGCGATGGTCGCCGCCTGGCTCCCCGGCACGCATGCTTCCTATATGGAGAAGTACGCAAGCGATGTGGACGATCTGGGCGTCAATCTGGACGGTACGAAGATCGGGCTGGCCGTGCCTGCCTATATGGACATCTCCTCCATCGAGGATCTGAAAAAGCCGGAGGTCGCGTCTTCGATCGGCAAGCAGATCATCGGCATCGAGCCGGGCGCAGGCATCATGATGGCAACGGAAAAAGCGATGGGCGCCTACGGGCTGGGCGATCTGACGCTGCTCGAGAGCTCGTCCGCGGCGATGGCGCAGCAGCTTCAGAGCGCCTACGACAAGCAGCAGCCGATCGTCGTGACGGGGTGGACGCCGCACTGGATGTTCGCCAAGATGGATCTGAAGTATCTCGACGATCCGCAAAATGTGTTCGGCGGCGACGAGCAGATCCATACGATCGCGCGCAAGGGGCTGAAGGCAGACAAGGCGGACGCCTATGCATTCCTGGACCGCTTCGAATGGACGGCCGACGATATGGCCAAGGTTATGGTCGATATCCAGGAAGGGAAGTCGCCCGAGGAAGCCGCCAAGGCTTGGGTGGACCAGAACAAAGATAAGGTCGACGCCTGGATCGGCTGATCTGCGCCTGACGGCTGTCGGCAAGGTTCGAACCGGTCCGGCTCGGCCGATAACGAGCGTCATCGATAAAAGCGACCGATCCGGCCGCATGCTCCGCAAGCAACTGCTGCGGCCGCATGCGGCCCGTCTTTTGGAATATATTAAGCAAACCGCTTGTAGTCACGCATCGTTTCGTTATAAAATTGATGTCATGTTGTGTCATATAGGAAATGCGGCTGTAGGAAGACGATGCGCCGAAGCGACGAGGCAGCGAAAAAGGAGAAGGTAGTTATGATGACCATTCACAGCAAAACGAGCCATTGCAAAATAGTCGATTGCACGGTACGCGACGGCGGGCTCGTCAACAATTGGGACTTCAGCGTCGAATTCGTACAGGATCTGTACAAGAGCCTGAACGAAGCCGGCGTAGAATATATGGAGGTCGGCTACAAAAATTCGCCGCGGCTGCTCAAGGGCGCGGATCAAGCCGGACCTTGGCGGTTTCTGGACGACGACTTCCTGCGCAAGGTCATCCCGGACAAGCTCAATACGAAGCTGTCCGCCCTGGTCGACGTCGGCCGCGTGGACGAGAACGACGTCCTCCCGCGCAGCGAGTCGCTGCTCGATCTGATCCGCGTCGCTACATACGCGCGCGACACGGAGAAGGCGATCGAGCTGGGCACGCTGTTCCACGAACGCGGCTATGAGACGACGATCAATATTATGGCACTGTCCAACGTGATGGACAACGAGCTGAACGAAGCGCTCGCCATGATCGGCGACAGCCCGATCGACGTCGTCTACATCGTCGACTCCTACGGCAGTCTCGACCCGGACGATATGCGCTTCCTCGTCGAGAAGTTCAGACGCAGCCTGAAGCACAAGCGCCTCGGCGTGCACACGCACAACAATATGCAGCTTGCTTTTGCCAATACGCTGGCTGCGGCAGACCTCGGCGTCGAACTGCTGGACGCCTCGGTCTACGGGATGGGACGCGCCGCCGGCAATACGCCGACCGAGCTGCTGCTCGCCAAGCTGACCAATCCGAATTACAGCCTGCGTCCCGTGCTCGGCATGATCGAGCGCCATATGCTCAAGCTGCGGGAAAAGGAAGAATGGGGCTACCTCATTCCGGACATGATTACGGGCACTCTCGACGAGCACCCGCGCTCGGCAATGGGCTGGCGCGCCTCGCCGGAGCGCGATCGCTTCACGGATTTCTACGACAAGATGACGACGCCGGAGATCTTTACGGGCAAGTGAGCACGCCGGTCCAGCCGCAAAACGGGACGAAGCAGACAGACTGCTTCGTCCCGTTTTGCGTAACAGCGATGAATCGCTCATTGATAGCCCTTGAGTTCGCCTTGCCCGCGGAGAGCGGCGGCGCGCATCTGGGGATTGGGGTGGAAGAAGGCGTCGCCCCCCAGCTCGCGTCCGCCGACCGTCACGGCTTCGACGGAGATATCGATGTCGAGCGAGCCGGCGAAGTGCTGGAGCAGCTCCTCCTGCGTCATCCCGTCCAGCTCGATATACCATGAGAAAGTGCCGTAATTCTGAATGACGAACAGCCGCGCGCGCGCGAAGGAGATCGGCCATTCGTTGTTGCCTTGCCGAACTTGCAGCGATGCCAATTCAAAAGTGTCCATCTGCGAGTAAGCTCCTGTCCGTAGTAATACAATTCGGGTTGGCGCGACGGGCGTCGCAAGCTATGATAGATCGTACAAGCGCAAGCGGCGCAAAGCCGATCTCTATATTGTAGCCGTTCGCGGGTCCGCCGCGCAACGCGCAAAGGAGCGTACAGGCATGGCAGCGTGGCATATCGGACCATTCGGCGACCGCGCCTGGCTGATGAAGTGGGAACAGGACGTTGGCGAGCAGGGAGGACCTGTCGCATGGGCGCGCGCGATCGCGCAAAGGCGTATCCCGTGGATCGTCGAGACGGTGCCCGGCTACGACACGCTGCTCATTCATATTGAGGCTTTGCGCGTGCCCCGCCGGCTGACGGACCCGGACCGGGGATGGAATCGGCAGGCGCTCTACGATGCGCTGAACGGGATTGGTCCCCGCACGGGGGCAGCCCATGCGCCTGCAGAGGCGGGCGATTGTGAAGATCCGTCTGCCGGGACGAATGCGGATGGGGCGGATCGGGGAGGCGCTGACGGCAGCTTGGCGTATGGCCGAGAGATCGTCGTGCCGGTGCTCTACGGCGGCTCTGCGGGACCGGACCTGCCGTTCGCGGCTTCGCACAGCGGCTTGACGGAGCGGGCATTCGTCAGTGCGCACGCCGGGGCGCAGTACCGGGTAGCCATGATCGGCTTCGCGCCGGGGTTCCCGTATCTGACCGGGCTGCCGGACGAGCTGGCGCTGCCAAGGCTGCCGTCGCCCCGCAGAGCGGTGCCGGCCGGGTCGGTCGGCATCGCCGGTGCGCAGACCGGCGTCTACCCGGTCGATTCTCCCGGCGGCTGGCGGATCATCGGCCGGACGCCGATGCGGCTGTTCCGGCCGGAATCCGCCACGCCGTTCCCGATCCGGCCGGGGGACGCGATCCGCTTCACGAGCATCTCGGAGCGGGAGTATGCGCGGTTGTCCGCAGCGGAGGCGCGCGCGGAGGACGGCGCGGACGACGCCGGAGGCGGCACACGGCGAGACGGCCGGCCGGAGCGGGGGGCGGCGGGAGCTGCGCCGGATTCCGGAGGCTGCGCCGGCGCGTCTGTCCTGGAGGTGATCGAGCTGGGCTACTATACGACGGTGCAGGCCGGTCCGCGGACCGGGTGGCAGGCGTACGGCGTGTCCGCCGGCGGCCCGATGGACCGGCGCGCAGCGACGGAAGCGAACCAACTCGTCGGCGGTCGCGGCGAGGAGCCGCTGCTGGAGCTCACGATCGCCGGCGGCCGGTTCCGCGCGCTTCGCGATTGCCTGGTCGCGCTCACCGGCGCCGACATGCAGGCTCGATCGGCAGGCGCCGCGGTGCCTCGCGGCCAGCCGTTCCTGCTGGCGGCCGGCGCGGAGCTCGCGCTGGCCGGCGCCCGCACGGGCTGCCGCGCTTATCTGGCGATCGCGGGCGGCATCGACGTGCCGGAGGTGCTCGGCAGCAGGAGCACGGATACGCGCGCCGGCATCGGGGGCGTGAACGGCCGCGCGCTCGCGCCGGGCGCCGTGCTGCGCGGACTGCCGCCGAGCGCGGCGGCCGAGTGCCTGCTGGCGGATTACGGGCGGCAGGCGGCGGAGCGGGGCAGGCTGTGGCATGCCGGGCCTGCGCGCGCGCGGGCTGCCTCGGCGCTGACGCCCGGGGGCGACGGCGCGCGCACCGTCGCGCTGCGGGTGCTGCCGCCCGCCGCGGAGCAGGAGGACGGCGAGCGGCAGCACCCCGGCTATGCGGCCCTGCTCGGCGGCCCGTTCGAGACGAAGGCCGCTTCGGACCGCATGGGCATCCGGCTGGGCGG
Organism: Cohnella sp. 56; assembly: GCF_037963805.1. Taxonomy (NCBI): domain Bacteria; kingdom Bacillati; phylum Bacillota; class Bacilli; order Caryophanales; family Paenibacillaceae; genus Cohnella; species Cohnella sp. 56. The sequence goes on from NZ_JAZDQE010000013.1 coordinate 64,862, forward strand.
CAGGCGGTTGCCGGATGCGCCGGACGGAGCGGGCATGACGGTGTCCCACGGCGTCGTGCCCGGCACGATCCAGCTTCCCCCGGGCGGTGAGCCGATCGTGCTGGCCGCAGGCTGCCAGCCGACAGGCGGCTACCCGGTGGCAGGTCATGTGATCGCGGCCGACCTCGATCTGCTCGGACAGCTTCGGCCCGGCGACCGGGTCGCGTTCAGACCGTGCGGCCTGCCGGAAGCGCTCGCGGAGCAGGCCAGGCTCGCGCGCGACGCGCGGATCGCCGAAGCCGGCATCCGGCTGGCCTGGTATGCCGGGGCGGTGCAGCTGCCTTGCGGCGCCAAGACCCGATTATTTTAGAGGAGTGACGAGTGGATGCACAACCGGACCGTAGACTTGAACGTCGACGTCGGCGAAGGCTTCGGCGCATACCGCGCCGGCTGCGACGAGGAGCTGCTGGAGCTGGCCAGCTCGGCCAACGTCGCCTGCGGCTTCCATGCCGGCGATCCGCGCACGATGCGCAGGACGGTGGAGCTGTGTCTGTCGCGCGGCGCGGCGATCGGCGCGCATCCCGGACTGCCCGACCTGCTCGGCTTCGGACGCAGGACGATGGAGATCGCCCCGGACGAGGTTCACGACCTCGTCCTGTACCAGATCGGCGCGCTGCAGGCATTTGCTGCCGCGGGCGGCGCCCGCGTCGAGCATGTCAAGCCGCACGGCGCGCTGTATCATATGGCGGCCGCAAGCGATGAGCTGGCGGCCGCGGTCGTCCGGGCCGTGCGCAGCGCGGACGACCGCATGGCGGTGTACGGTCCGCCGGACAGCTGCCTGCTGCGGGCGGCGGAGGCGGCGGGCCTCCGCAGTGTCGCGGAGGGCTTCGCGGATCGCGCTTATATGAGCGGCGGCGGACTGGCGCCGCGAAGCATGCCCGGCTCGGTGCTGGACGATCCCGGGCGGGCGCTGCGGCAGACGCTGGCGCTGCTCGGCGAGGGGCGGGTGGATACGGTGGACGGTCAGCCGATCGCGCTATCCGTACAGACGATTTGCCTTCACTCGGATACGCCCGGCGCGGTCGCCTTCGCCAGCACGCTGCGCCGGGGCCTGGAGGCGGCCGGGTTTAAGATCGGCAGACCTTCGCCTTGAGCGGTACGGGCAAGGCGCAGCGTACGGACGCGCTTCGTCCCGGCGCGGCGGGTTGAACGCGCCTGCCCGTTGCGATACGATGGGGAGACGAGAACGCCGCGGAAGGTTTTTTCGGATATGGCTCCTTCGCGTCATGCGCCGGCCGGCGGCTTCTATTATACTGGTTGGCATGATTCGATGGACGATGGGAAGGCGGGAATTCGGGGATGAGGAAAATAAAGCTTGCCGGGGCGTCCACCGGCGCCTCGCAGGGAGGGGGCGCCCGCGCCGTATCCGCGGCGGGTATGCTGGCGTTCTGGCTTGTCCTGATTGCGGTCTGGGCGGCCATCTGGGCGCCGTCCGCATCCGCGCATGCGGTTCTGGAGCGGGCGACGCCCGCGCAGAACGAGCAGCTCGCCGACAGTCCGCCGGCGGTCGAGCTATTGTTCAACGAGCGGCTCGACGGCGGCTCGTCGGCCCGGCTGACCGTGCTGAACGGCGACTCCAAGGTCGCAGCGCAGGGCAAGCCCGAGCGGACGAGCCAGGGCAAAGGGCTGCGGCTCGCGCTTCCCCGGCTTGGCGAGGGGCACTATACCGTGTCTTATTCGGTCATCTCCGCGGACGGGCACCCCGTAGAGGGAGCCTACGTATTCACGGTCGGCAATCCGCCTCCGCTCCAGGATGCGTCCGAGCTCGATCCGCATAGCCAGTTGGGACATAATTCGCACAATCATGGCGGCGGACAGGATCTTACGACGACCCGCTTCCTTTTTTATGCCAGCAGAGTGCTGTTCTACGCTTCCTTGCTTGTCCTGTCAGGGCTGCTGATCTGGTCCATGCGGCGAAGTCCGTCCGCGGCCGAGCGGCAGTCGCGGGAGACATGGATCGGTTGGACCGCCCAGTTCGGGGCGCTCGCGACGCTTGCCTACGTCGTGCTTCAGATGGCGAATCTGACCGAGGGCGAGCCGCTCTCCGAATGGGCGCGCATCTTGACGGACACGACGGTCGGCCGCCTGTACGCGGCACAGCTGCTGCTCGCGTTCGCCGCCCTGCTGCTCCGCGGCATGAACGTCTATGCCCGGCTGGTCTGGACGCTGCTCGCGCTGGCCGCCGAAGCCTGGAACGGCCACGCGGCGGCATTCACCCCGGCGGCCTATACGCTCGCCCTGGACTACGTTCACCTGCTGGGCGCGGCCGTATGGGCGGGCGGGCTCGTGCTGCTGGCGGCGATCTGGCACCGGGAGCGTCCCGAGGCCGGCAGGTTCGCCATTCAATTTTCCCGATGGGCGCTCGTATCGTTCCTGCTGCTCGCGCTGACCGGCACACTCAGTACGCTGCGCTACTTGCCTACGCTCTCCTATCTGTTCGAGACCGCCTGGGGGACGTGGATGCTCATCAAGATCGCGCTGTCGCTCATGGTCGTCGTCACGGCCTTCCTCATCCGCCTGCGGCTGCGCAAGGGCGAGCTGCCCCGCGCAGGATTGCTGCGGACCGACCTTGGGCTGCTCGGAGCGATCGCGCTCAGCGTCGGCGTCCTGACCTACCAGAATCCGCTGCCTGCGAACCAGCCGATCTCCTATCATGAGATGGGCACCGACATGCATGTGACGCTGCGGATCACGCCCGGCGTGCCCGGGGACAATGCGTTTACCTTGAAGGTCTGGCTGCCGGACAGCTCCGGGACGCCGAAGAAGGTCGCGCTGCGGCTTCGGCCGCTCGGCGGCGGGGATGTCGGATTCATCGAGGTGCCGCTCGAATCGTACGAGGACACCGAACTGGACGACTTCCCGGACTTCATCAAGGCGACCTACCGATCGCAGGGGCCGTATCTGGCGTTCCGGGGACGGTGGGAGGCGCAGATCCGGGTGACGAACGGGGATGACGACGAGCTCGTCAGGTCCACGACATTCCGCATCTATTGACGGGCGGCGGGGATGCCGCCTCGCCCGCGCGACGGGAGGGCATACGGATGAACGACCGCCGGATCAAATGGATGATCCTCCTTATACCGACGCTGACGATCGGATTGTGGGAATATATCCGGCATGCTTTTTTGCTGCCGTACATGACGATGGATCTGGGCAACCTGCTCGCGCCGTTCATCGTGCTGGCCGTGACGCTGACGCTCGTGCGCGGCTTGTTCGTCCGCCTGGAATCGTCCCAGCGGGCGCTGCAGCGGCAGCGCTCCCGCGGCGCGGCGCTCGAGGAGCGGGAGCGGCTTGCGGCCGAGCTGCACGACGGCATCGCGCAGTCGCTCTTCCTGCTGGCCGTCAAGCTGGACAGGCTCGACGCGGCTGCGGACGAGCCGGCCCGGCGCGAGCTCGCCGGGCAACTGCGCGAGACGGTACGCGACGTGCACGAGGATGTGCGCCAGGCGATCGCCAGACTGCGCTTGCCTCCCGAAGCATCGCAGCATGACTGGGCGGAGCCGCTGCGCGAATGTCTCGGCGAGACCGCGGCCTTGACCGAGGCCGAGGCGGAGTTCCGCTGGGACATCCCTGAGGAACTGCTCGGGATCAAGGAAAAGATCGAGCTGCATGCCTGCCTGCGCGAGGCGCTCGTCAACGTGCGCAAGCATGCCAGAGCCGGCAACGTCTACGTGCTCGGCGAGTGCTCCCCGGACGGAGGATTCCGCTGTGCGGTCATGGACGACGGCATCGGCTTCGCCGGCAATCCGCTGGAGGCGCCGGGCAGATTCGGCCTGCGGATGGTGCGGGAGCGCGCACTGCGCATGGGCTGGACGTTCGCGGCAGAGCGGCGGGAGGGTATGACAGTGATCGAGCTGATCAAGAAAGGGGCGAATATCCATCGACAGCCAATGGAAGGTGCTGCTCGTTGACGATCATCGCCATGCCCGGCAAGGCATGCGCGAGATCGTGGAGAGCTGTCCCGGCTTCGCCGTCGTCGGCGAGGCTGCGAGCGGCGAGGAAGCGCTGGACCTGATGCCGTCCGTCCGGCCCGATCTGGTGCTGATGGATATCCAGATGCCGGGCATCGGCGGCCTGGCCGCCGCCAAGGCGATCAAGGAAACGTATCCGGCCGTCAAGATTGTCATCGTGACGGTGTCGGACGAGCCCGCGCATCTGTTCGAGGCGCTCAAAAAAGGCGCGCAGGGCTATCTGCTCAAAAACCTGAATCCCGCCGCTTGGCGGGAGTATTTGCGGGCCATCGTCGTCGACGACGCGCCGCTCAGCCCGGATATTGCGTTGTCGATATTAAGAGAGTTCGCAGGACGCAAGACGAAGGACGGCACCGCCGCAGGCTTGCCTGGCGCTGCCAGGCGCACCGGCATGGCGGCGGGCCGCGACGAGCCGCTGCGCGAAGGTCTGACGCCCCGGGAGACGGAGATTTTGCAGGAAGTGGCCCGGGGATTGACCAACCGCGACGTCGCCTTGGCGCTGGGCCTGTCCGAGCATACGGTCAAAAACCATTTAAAAAGCATTTTGCAAAAGCTCCAGCTCGGCAATCGTGTCCAGTTGACCAGGTATGCCTATGAGCAGGGGATCGTCGAACCGTAGACGATCTCCTTATCGCGCCGCGCCGGCGCGCGGCCCCCTCTCCATTGCTCGCGACTTTATGAAAGTTTATGAAAAACGCTAATTTTAATATGGAAAATAGTGTACTTGCGGAGGTTAACGCCGCACCGCCATCCGGATATGATGAAGGTTGATGGAATTGTTAGCGCTTACCGAAGTTTGAGACTCCATTCGGAAAGGGGCGCAGTATGCGGTCTTATTTCCGCCTTTTCACAAACCATATGAAAATCAGGAATAAGCTGATCCTGTCATTCATTGTGGTCGTGCTCGTACCGACGTTGATCGTGGGCCTCTATCTGACCGTCGAACTGCGGAAAATGGCATTAAGCGGGGCGATAGAGCAGATCAATGTCAATATGGAAAGAATCAAAAAACGGACGCTGGATCTGCTCAACGTTTCCTACGATATCTCTTATCGCCTCTCTAACGATACGCGGCTAGGACAGCTGGCCAACGGCTCATACGATACGACCTACAGCGTAGTGAACGCATATCAGGATTATCCGGATTTCAAGGAGTACGTCAATCTGTATCGGGAGATCACGAGCGTACGGCTGTACGTCGAAAATGCTACGCTGCTGAACAATTGGGAGATCATCCCGATCGATCGGGAGACGGAGCAGGCGCCCTGGTACCAGTGGGCCAAAAAATCGGACGGCTTGATCCGCTGGAGCTACATCAAAGATTCCAGAGACGGCATCCGCTATTTAAGCTTGATTCGGCGCATTGATTTTTATAAGCACTCCACGAACGGCGTCCTGGTTATCAATGCCAATTCATCCATGCTGAACGGCATTCTCAGTCAAGAGAGCTTCGACACGATGATCGTTGCCGACAAGGATGTCGTCGCCGCGAACCGGCCCGATATTATCGGAAAGTCGTTAAAGGATCTGCCGCTTGATCCATTCGTCGCCGAGCAGCGGAACGGCGCGTTCATGACCAAATTCGGCAGCCAGCGCGTACGCATTCAGATCGCGGATTTATACCCGGACAACCCGCTGATCAATCTTCGTATTTTGTCGATTTTCTCGGTAGACGGCATCGTCAACGAACCGAATCGGATCATCAGGTCGGCGCTGGCGGCGATCGGACTCGGCTTGACCGTCGCCTTGATCCTGATTCTGGCGTTGTCCAAGCTGGTCAGCGACCGGCTGCTCCGGCTGAGCAAGCATATATCCAAGGTCGCGACAGGCAAGCTCGACCTGCAGCTTGCGATCGACGGCAAGGACGAGATCGGTCAGCTGTCCCGTCAATTCAACGCGATGCTCGGCAGCATCCGGGAGCTGATGGGCGAGGTGAACGAATCCAATCGGCAGAGAAACGTGCTGGAGGCCAAGCAAAATGAGATCAAGCTGCGCATGCTGGCCAGCCAGATCAATCCGCATTTTTTGTTCAATACGCTGGAATCGATCCGCATGAAGGCGGTTGTGAGAAAGGAAGCGGACATCGCCAGGACGGTCAAGCTGCTGGGCAAGATGATGCGCAAAAACCTGGAGGCGGGAAGCGGCGTCATCCCGATCTCGGCCGAAGTCGACATGGTCGGCTGCTATCTGGAGATTCAGAAGTTCCGCTATGAAGACAGGCTGATATACAGGCTGGATATCGACCCGGATGCTCTGGATGCGCGCATTCCTTCGCTCGTCATCCAGCCGATCGTCGAAAATGCGGTCATTCACGGCATGGAGAACAAGGAGGGAGCGGTGACCGTAGAGCTGACGGTCAGGCGCTGCGAGGACGGCGTATACGTGGAGGTGTGCGACGACGGTGCCGGCATGACGGCGTCGCGTCTGTCCGAAGTCATCCATAATCTGGCGGATCCGGAGGACCGGGACGAGGCGACGCATATCGGCCTTCGCAACGTGCATGCCCGTCTGCAGCTCTCCTACGGCGCCGGACAGGGATTGTCGATCGAGAGCGCTCCGCAGGACGGGACTTGCGTATGGTTTGTGATTCCTGACGGAAAGGGAGGGCAAGGTCATGCATAAAATCGTCATCGTCGACGATGAGCCATCGATTCGGGAAGGTCTCGCGCAGCTGCTCGATTGGACGTCGCTGGGCTACAAGATCGCTGGCTTGGCCGCGAGCGGCAAGGAAGCGCTGCGTCAGTACGAGGATATACGCCCCGATCTGATGATCGTAGATATTCGTATGCCCGGCATGGACGGTCTTGAACTGATCCGGGAGCTTAAGCGGCGGGCGGATGACCTCCAGGTACTCGTCTTGAGCGGATATGCCGATTTTGATTATGCGCGCCGGGCAATCAGCCTGGGCGTCACCAACTATCTGCTGAAGCCCGTGGACGAGGACGAACTGTCGGACAATCTCAAGACCGTCGCACAGCTGCTCGACGACAAGGCGAAGAAACGGGGGAAGGCGGGACGGGCGGCGTTGGCCGACCGCGGCGCCTGGCTCGGCGAGCTGTTGACGGGACAGGCAAGCGCAGCGCAATGGCAGGCGGAGCTGAGCGGACGGGGAATGGAGGAAGAGAGCTATCAGATTATGCTGGTGGACGTATCGTGCGAGACGGGCGAGGCGACCTGCGTGCAGCAAAAAATACTCGAGCGGCTGGCAGTCTTCTACGAGCAGCCGGGAGCGGGCGTCGTGTTCAAGGCGGGCGCGCATATCGGTCTGCTGCTCGGCGCCAGCCGTCTACGGGATTCGAATCGCAGGAGGCTATTGACGGCGCTTCGAGATTGGACAGAATCGTCGAGCTGCAGCACAGCCGTAGCCGCCGGCGAGCGCATCCGCCGCGCGGCCGACATTCCCCATTCATACGCCACGGCCAGATGCCGTCTGCAGCAGCGCTTTTTTTACGACGGCGCCGAATATATCGATGAAGAAACGGCAGGCAGATTGCCGGCCCCCGTGCCGGGTCCGGTCGAACCGCAGCTGCTGCAGGCCGTGACGGAACGGCTGTATCTGGCTGTCAGCACGGGTAATATCTCTCGTGTCGCCCCGCTCGTGGAGGCACTCGGCAGCCTGATGCTGGACGCCGGCGCGGGAGAGATCGAACTCAAGGCCCGGTTCGTCCAGCTGCTGGCAGGCTTGCTGGAGAAGCTGTCCGCGCGTCATCCGGCGGCTCGTCTGGCATCCGAGATGCACGCAGCCAGGCTGCCCGCGATACACGGCGCTGCCGGCTACGCATCCATGCTCTCGCAAATCGCGCAATTGCTGACCGAGGCCGCCCGGCAGGCGGACGACGGAACCGGCGAGCGTCAGATCCGCAAGATCACGCAGCTGATCGACAGTCATTACCGGGACAATCTCAAGCTGGAGAAGCTGGCGGAGGCATTCAATTACAATCCCGCTTATCTCGGCAAGCTGTTCAAGACCGTGACCGGCGAATCGTTCAACACTTACCTCGACAAGGTTAGAATCGACCAGGCCAAGCGATTGCTGCGAGCGGGGCTCAAAGTCTATGAAGTTGCCGAGCAGGTTGGCTATGCGAATCCGGACTACTTTCACGGCAAGTTCCGCAAGTACGTGGGCCAATCGCCCACTTCCTACCGGAGCCAGCTTGAGCCGGCATGGGCCGGCAAGCGCGACGACGGATAGAACGGCAAATTTGCTGTTTTATCCGTCTTTTTTTAGGCATTTGCAGAAAGCGCTTTCGAAAAGTTCTGATTTTAGCCTGATTTGTTGTTCGATTTGGCGGGTGGGACCGCTGAAAACGTTCTCTTATAATAAGTGAAAGCAAGGAGGTGCCGCATGAAAAGCATGACTGCAAGCCGCAAGGACACCGTCGTACAAGCAGCGGCGAAAAAGCGCTCGGCATTTTGGAAAACGTTCGTGCGCCAGAGGTACCTGTATCTCATGTCGCTACCGTTCGTCCTCTGGGCGTTCGTGTTCAGCTACCTGCCGCTCTGGGGCTGGACGATGGCGTTCCAGAAGTTCAAGCCCGGCATCGCCTTTCGGGATCAGAAGTGGGTCGGCCTGCAGTACTTCAAGGAGCTGTTCGCGGACGAGCAATTCTATCGCGTGCTCCGCAATACGCTGGCCATGAGCACGATGGGGCTGGTCGCTGGCTTCGTCGTCCCGATCGTCTTCGCGGTCGTGCTGAACGAAGTGCGCGCGATGTCGATCAAACGCTTCGTGCAGACTGTCTCGTATCTCCCGCACTTCGTCTCATGGGTCGTCGTCGCAGGCATCGTGACCAAGATGCTCTCGACGGAGGGGGGGGTCGTTAACGACCTGCTCGTAGCGCTGCACATTATCGACGAGCCGATTCAGTTCATGGCCAAGGGCGGGTTGTTCTGGTACATCGTGACCGCTTCGGACGTGTGGAAGGAGATGGGCTGGAACACAATCATCTATCTGGCCGCGATCGCCGGGATCGGACCGGAGCTGTACGAGGCTTCCCGGGTCGACGGCGCGAGCCGTGTGCGGCAAGTATGGCATATTACACTGCCGGGCATCCGGCCTACGATCATCGTGCTGCTCATCATATCAATCGGCCATTTGATCGGTATCGGCTTCGAAAAGCAATTTCTGCTCGGCAACCCGCTGGTAAGCGATTATTCGCAGGTGCTGGACCTGTACGCGTTGAATTACGGTCTCGGTCTCGGCCGCTTTTCCTTCGGCACGGCGATCAACATCTTCAATTCCGTCATCAGCGTGTTCCTGCTGCTGATCGCGAACGGGATCTTTAAACGCACGACGAAAGAAAGCATCTTCTGAAGGAGGGACGGCCCATATGCATGCGCTTAAAAAAAGTACCGGCCGTCCGTGGTCGGACCGGTGGTTCGATGTCGCCGTCTATCTGCTCCTGATTCTGGTGACCGTCGTTACGCTGTACCCGTTCCTCAATGTCCTCGCGATCTCGCTCAACGATTCGACGGACAGCGTACGCGGCGGCATTACGATCTATCCGAGGGTGCCTACGTTCAAAAATTACGAGACGATCTTCGCATTCGGCGGCCTGATCACCGGCCTCAAAATATCTGTGCTGCGGACGGTTGTCGGTACGATTCTCGGCCTCATCAGCGCCTCCATGCTGGCTTTTACAATCAGCAGGTCGGATTTTCAGGGCAGACGTTTCGTTTCCACGTTTCTGGCGCTGACGATGTACGTCTCGGGCGGGCTCATTCCTTTCTATATTCTCATTCGCGATCTCAATATGATGAATACCTTTGCAGTATATGTGCTGCCTGGACTCGTGAGCGCCTTTAACGTTTTCGTCATCCGCTCCTTTATCGACGGCATCCCGTTCGCGCTCCAGGAATCCGCGAAGCTCGATGGCGCCAACGACTGGACGATTTTCTGGCGGGTCATTCTGCCGCTGACGAAGCCGGCGCTGGCGACGATCGCACTCTTCCTGGCGGTCGGACAATGGAATGCCTGGTTCGATACCTACCTGTATAACGGCTCGAGCGAGAAGCTGACGACGCTGCAATTCGAGCTTATGAAGGTGCTGCAGAGCACGACGACCAACGCGGACCAGTTCCGCGGCCGGAACATGACCGAGGTGATGCGCCAGATCTCGCCCGAATCGGTGAAAATGGCGATCACGATCGTCGTCACCGTGCCGATCCTCGTCGTGTATCCGTTCCTGCAGAAGTACTTCGTCAAAGGCATGACGCTTGGCGCCGTAAAAAGCTGAAGAAGCGGCGCACGGCGGCTCGTGCGAACGGTATCGGCAGGCGCAAGCCTGTTTATACGATAAATAAACTTGGATCAATCGGAGGGTTCAGCGCAATGAGAAAATGGTTTAAAGTAAACGCCCTGCTGCTCGCAGGCGCTATGACGCTCGGCCTCGTGTCCGCCTGCAGCAAGAGCAGCGACGGTACGGATGCCGCGCCGTCCGGCTCCGCCGCTGCGAGCACGAATGCGGCCAAGTCAGGCGATGAAGGCGGCGAGGATCTTACGCCCGTAACGTTCACCTACTTTTCCGAGGACCCCAATCCGAACTGGAACCACATGCAGGACGATGTCTCCAAAGCGCTCACGAAGAAGACCGGCGTCACGCTGGATGCCGAATTCGCGGTAGGCGATCCGGCGCAAAAGGTCGCGCTGATGGCAGCCAGCGGCGTTTATCCGGATATTATTGCCGCCAAAGGCGACATCGGCAAGCTCGTCGACGCCGGCGCAGTACTCGATCTGACAGAACTGATCGACAAGTACGCGCCCAACATTAAAAAGGTGCTCGGTCCGTATATGAGCCGGGCGAAATATACGACAGAGGATCAATCGATCTACTCGATCCCGACCTGGTCGAGCGTCGACGAGGTGAAGGCGACCGCGGGAGGCGGCTTCGAGCTGCAGCATCGCGTCGTCAAGGAAGCGGGCTATCCGACGATCCGTACCGTGCATGACTACGAGAAGGTCATCAAGGACTATCTGGCCAAGCATCCTACGGATGAGAACGGCAATAAAAACATCGGGTTGTCCCTGAATGCGGACGATTGGCATATGTACATCTCCGTCACCAATCCGGCCGCCTTCGTGACGGGCGCATCCGACGACGGCGAGTATTATGTCAACCAGGAAACGCACGAAGCGACCTATCATTTCCGCCGTCCGGAAGAAAAGGAGTATTTCCGCTGGCTGAATCATATGAACGCCGAGGGTCTGCTCGACAAGGAGAGCTTCGTGCAAAAATACGACCAGTACAAGGCGAAGGTCGCTTCCGGCCGCGTGCTCGGGCTGATCGACCAGGATTGGGATTACAATGACGGCCAGCAGGCGCTCAAGACTGCGGGCAAGTTCGACCAAACCTACGGCCATTATCCGGTCACGATGAGCGAGCAGTTCAAGGAAACGTCGTTCTGGCCGACGGGCTTCATGGGCGGCTACGGCATCTCGATCTCGAGCAAGGCCAAGGACCCGGTCCGCATCATCAAATTTCTCGACTATCTGGCATCGGACGAGTTCCAGATCATGAATAACTGGGGCATTGAAGGCAAGCATTATGTGGTGGAAAATGGCAAGCGCGTCGTGCCGAAGGAAGTGCAGGATCGCATCAACAACGACAATACCGCATTCACCAAGGAGTCCGGCATCGGATTTTATTGGAACATCATGGTCCACTACGGCGACGGCGTGAAGGATTCGACCGGCAACTACTATACCAAGAACAGCCCGGAACTGATCGTTGACGGCTACAGCGACGTGGAAAAGGAAACGCTCGCCGCCTACAAGGCGACGACCTGGAAGGACTTGTTCCCGAAGGAAGACGAGTTCAACGTCAAGGCGTACGGCGCGGCATGGAATATCCAGATTCCAGGCGAAGACGAGGTGTCCATCCTGGGCAACAAGATGAAAGACATCACCTGGAAACGCATCCCTCAGGCGATCCTCGCGAAGCCGGAAGACTTCGACAAGATCTGGGACGATTACCAGAACGACCTGATCAAGGCCGGCGTCGAAAAGATGGAGAAGGGCTATACCAGGTATGTACAGGACCGGGTGAAGCTGTGGAGTGCGGATGAAGGGAAATAATGCGCATCCTGTGCAAATTTGCGCATGAGTCTGTCGCGGCTTGAACGCGGGAATGTGCGTTCAACGGCGTCAGCACGTTCGAACCATGACTCTTTGGGGTCATGCGCGTCGATACGGACAGCTTGTATAATAGGCGTATCCGTAGAGACGAAAGGTTGGTCATTGATGAAGAAGATTGGTGCTCTGCTGTTCGCCGCCACGCTGGCGTTCGGTTATGCGGGCATGGCGAGCGCGCATGTACGCGTCGCGCCCGATGAAGTGGCGCAGAACGCGTATCAAGTATTCACGATCCGCGTCCCGAGCGAGAATGAGGGCGTCAAGACGACCGAGGTGAAGCTGGACGTACCCGACGGCGTGGAGGTATCCCGCTTCGAGCCCTACCCCGGCTGGTCGAGCGTGATCGAAAAAAATGCGGACGGCAAAGTTACCGCCGTCACGTGGAAGTCCGACGGCCAGGGCATCGGCGAGACGGAATTCGTACAGTTCAACTTCCAGGGGCATGTCGCGGAGGACGCGAAGGAGCTCGTCTGGAAAGCGCATCAGACCTATTCCGACGGCGCAGTCGTCGACTGGACGGGCGCGCCGGACGCCGATACGCCGGCATCCGTGACAGCCGTGACGGCGGCCGGCGGCGACGGGCACGGGCACGGCGCAGGGTCTGCGGCCGACAAGCCGGACGGAGACCGGGACCCGCTGACCCTCGGCCTCGCCATTGCCGGTCTGGTCGCCGGCCTTGCCGCACTGGCTGCTGCGTTGCTGCGCCGCAGGACGCGCTGATAGACGGTTTAACAGCTGTGGGCAGCCGCGCAGACAAGTTGCGCTTGCTCTTGCGGCCCTCATTTGGTAATCTGGAGCTATCATAAATGATTCGGCCGCAAAGCATGCGCCGTTCGCTTCTCCTCCGGGAGAGCGGGCGGCGTTTTTGCTTTTGCGGGGACATTGGAGGAGATCGAATGGGGAACAGGCGGCAAGCGCAGCCGACCCGGCACGACGAGGCGTTCAAGAAGCTGCTGCAAACTTTTTTTGCGGAGTTTATGGCTTTGTTTTTCCCGGAGGTACACCGCCGTCTCGATTATTCGAAGGCCAAGCTGCTCATGCAGGAGCAGCTCGTGGATATCGTCGGCCGGGAGTCGCGGACGCTCGATCTGCTGATTGAGGCGCAGCTGCTTGAAGCGCGGGAAGTTTTTGTCCTGCTGCATTACGAGCCTCAATTTTACAGGGACAATCTCTTCAAGGAGCGCATGTTCATTTACTTCAGCCGTCTGTTTGAAAAGTATCGGGTCACGCACAAGCAAATCATTCCCGTCGCGATATTTGCGGGAGATTCTCCCGTTGCGGAGCCGGACGGAATCGACATGGGACTGCCTGGCTCGGAAGAGGAGATTTTGCGGTTCAGATATTTGAAAGTCGAGCTGAAGAAGCGGAATTGGCGGGAGTTTGCGCAATCGGACAACCCGGTAGCCGCTGCGCTTCTGGCCAGAATGGGCTATAATCGTAGAGAAAGACGAGAGCTGCGCTTTGCGTATTTGCGTATGCTGCTTCGGATCAAAGATAAGCTGGACCCGGCCCGGATGTCGCTGGTGATGGCGATCGCAGACCTCTACTTCGATCCGAAGCCGGACGAAGATTACGATATTTTGCAGGAAATGCGGGAGACCATCCCCGAGGAGGAGGCTTTGATTATGGAACTGATGCCGGCTTGGAAGCGATGGGGCTATGAAGAGGGCATGGAGAAGGGCATTGAACAAGGTATTGAACAAGGGATTGAAAAAGGCATCGTACAAGGCATGGAAAAAGGCATGGAGCGGGGCGCCGAGGCAGAAAGGCGTGCCGTCGTGCGCAAGCTGGCGAGCAAAGGGCTCGAAGCGGAAGCGATCGCCGAGATTCTCGACCTGCCGCTGGCCGAAGTCAAGCGCCTGTACGCGACGAGCTGAACCGGAGGGCCGGCAAGCACATGCCATGGATTGACAGATTGAACCGGCGCATGTACAGTTGAAGTCAAGAATTCCACTGGGGGCGCCCGCGAGGGCTGAGATAAGGCAGCTATGCCTTGGTCCCTTTGAACCTGATCTGGGTCATGCCAGCGTAGGAAAGTGGACCAATGTGCGTAGCATGCTGCAACGGAGATCGCGACGGCGAATGCCGGGCGATGCCGGCCTTTTCCGGGCAGGCCGCCGTACGGGAGTTTTTCCGTACAGCATGCCGTCCCGCGGCCTTTTCCGCTGCCGCGCCGAAGCTGCACCCTTTGGCCGCTCCCGACGGGGCGGCTTTTTATGTTGCAGCGAGCCGACCGTCAAGGAGCGTTCCCGGAGGGGGGATTATGTCTTGAAGCGCTTGCCCCGGTATGGGCGCGGCGGTTCATGCCCGCAGTTTATGCCATTGTTTCCCGCTTGCTTGCGCGTCTCATGCGCCGTACGGCCTCCCGGAGGAATTCGCACGAATTCATAGGGAGGTTTTTTGTTATGGCGATCTTGACACAGCCTTTGCCGGGCAGCCGCAAGGTGTATGTACAAGGCGAAGGCGGCGTCCGCGTACCGATGCGGGAGATCAGGCTCGGAGACAGCGAGGCGAGGGACGGCTCCCGCCTGCCGAACGAGCCGCTGCTCGTGTACGATGCGAGCGGACCGTATACGGACGAGGGCTACACGGCGGACATCAGACGAGGCTTGCCGCCGCTGCGGAGCGAGTGGATATCGGCAAGAGCGGATACGGTCGAATACGGCGGCCGGGCCGCGCTCCCGTCGGACGACGGATACGCCACGGCGGAGCGCGCCCGCGTCAAAGGGGCCGAGGCCTATCCCGGGCTCATGCGCAGTCCGCGCCGGGCGCGCGAAGGCGGCTGCGTGACGCAGCTTCGCTATGCGCGGCAGGGCATCGTGACGCCGGAGATGGCGTTCATTGCGGCGCGCGAAGGGATGACGCCCGAGTTCGTGCGGGACGAGGTGGCGGCGGGAAGGGCCGTCATCCCGGCCAACATCAACCATCCGGAGAGCGAACCGATGATTATCGGCCGGCATTTTCACGTCAAGATCAACGCAAACATCGGCAATTCGGCCGTAGCCTCCTCCATCGAGGAAGAGGTCGAGAAGATGACGTGGGCGACCCGCTGGGGTGCGGATACGATCATGGATCTGTCGACGGGCAAAAACATCCATACGACCCGGGAATGGATCATCCGCAACGCGCCTGTGCCCGTCGGCACGGTGCCGATCTACCAGGCGCTCGAAAAGGTAGACGGCCGGGCGGAGGCGCTCACCTGGGAGATCTACCGGGATACGCTTATCGAGCAGGCGGAGCAGGGCGTCGATTACTTCACGATCCACGCGGGCGTGCTGCTCCGCTACATCCCGCTGACGGCGAAGCGCGTGACGGGCATCGTCTCGCGGGGCGGCTCGATTATGGCGGCCTGGTGCCTGGCGCATCACCGGGAGAACTTCCTGTATACGCATTTCGAGGAAATCTGCGAGATTATGAAGGCGTACGACATTACGTTTTCTCTAGGCGACGGGCTGCGTCCCGGATCGATCGCAGACGCCAACGACGAGGCGCAGTTCGCCGAGCTGGCGACGCTCGGCGAACTGACGGACATCGCCTGGAAGCACGACGTGCAGGTGATGATCGAAGGGCCGGGCCATGTGCCGATGCATCTGATCAAGGAAAATGTGGAGCGGCAGATGGAAGTGTGCAAGGAAGCGCCCTTTTATACGCTCGGTCCGCTCACGACGGATATCGCCCCGGGCTACGATCATATCACCTCCGCGATCGGCGCGGCGATGATCGGCTGGTTCGGCACGGCGATGCTCTGCTATGTGACGCCCAAGGAGCATCTGGGCCTCCCGAACAAGGAGGATGTGAAGGACGGCGTCATCGCCTACAAGATCGCGGCGCATGCCGCCGACCTGGCCAAGGGCCATCCGAGAGCGAGGCTGCGGGACGATGCGCTGTCCAAGGCCCGATTCGAGTTCCGCTGGCAGGATCAGTTCCACCTGGCGCTCGATCCGGAGCGGGCGATGTCCTATCACGACGAGACGCTGCCCGCGGATGCGGCGAAGACGGCGCATTTCTGCTCGATGTGCGGGCCGAAGTTTTGCAGCATGCGGATCACGCAAGATATTCGCGCATACGCCGACAAGCACGGGCTGGATACGGCCGAGGCGGTCGAGACGGGCCTGCGCGAGCAGGCCGAGAGCTTCAAGGCGTCCGGCAGCCGCCTCTATGTCTAGCGCAGGGGCGGAAGTCCGGACGTCACAGGATGCGGCAGCTCGGTTTGAACGGGCCGCGGGCTTAGATGCGACGTCCAGGTCAAGATACGACCGGCAGATGCGGTTCGCGCCGATCGGGACCGAGGGACAGCGTCGGCTCGGCGATGCTGCCGTGCTGGTAGCGGGCGTGGGTGCGCTCGGTTGCTCGCTCGCACAGCAGATGGCGCGGGCGGGCGTCGGCTTCATCCGGCTGGCGGACCGTGACTTCGTCGAACCGGACAATTTGCACCGGCAGACGCTGTTCGACGAGGACGACGCCGCGACGTCGGCGCCGAAGGCTGTCGCCGCCGCGGCAAGATTGCGCAGGCTGAACAGCGAAGCGCGCATCGAGCCGCATGTGGCCGAGATCAACGCCGCCAACGTAGCGGCGTTGATCTCGGGGACCGATCTTGTGCTCGACGGCACGGACAACGTCGAGACTCGCCTGCTGCTGAGCGACGCCTGCTTCAGCCGCGGCATCCCTTTTGTGTACGGCGGCGCGACGGGCTCGTCCGCCTCGGCGGCCGCACTCGTGCCGGGCGAGACCGCTTGCCTGCGCTGTCTGATCGGCGAGCCGGGCGATACCGAGCCGGGCGACACCTGCGATACGGCGGGCATTATCGGGCCGGCGGTCGAGCTCGCCGCTTCGCTGCAGGCGGCCGAGGCGCTGAAGTGGCTGAGCGGGAACCGCGAGGCGATGCGCCGCACCTGGATTACGGCGGACGTCTGGCAATTTGCGCTGCGGGAGACGAAGCTGCCGCCGGGCCGCAGCGGCTGTCCGTACTGCGGGGGCGCCGGCGGGGCGCAGGAGGCGGCCTCGAGCGGGCGAGAGAGCCGCGCGCGAGCAGGCTGGGCGGAGCCAAGCCAGACAGTGACCGGCGGGATGGACGGAGCGCGTTTGCAGGCGCACCTGAGCGAGCCGGATCGTGAGCTGAATCATATGGTGGCGACCGTGCTGTGCGGCCGGGGGACGGTGCAGGTGGCGACGGGCAGGGAGACCGCTCCTGCGCATTGCGCGGACCGGCTCGCCGGGCTGGGGTGCGAGATCGTCGCATCCAATGCGTATCTCGTCCGCGCCCGCACGCCGTCCGGCGCCTCGCTCGCCGTATTCGGCGACGGGCGCGCCCTCGTACGCGGCGTCGAGACGCCTGCCGAAGCGTTGGAGCTGTGCCGTTACTATCTCATGGACAAATCGCCGTGAGCGAAGAGGAGGAATCGAGCTTGAGGAACCTGATGGATTGCAGGCTGTACGTCATCACGGGCGAGAGCTATCATCCGGGCAGGAAGATGATTGAAGTGATGGAGGCTGCGCTGGCGGGGGGCGCCGATATCGTGCAGCTGCGGGACAAGAACGCGACAGCGGCGGAGCTGTTCGGAAAAGCCGTGGAGCTGCGCCGGTTGACCCGGCGGTACGGGGCATTGTTCGTCGTCAACGACGATGTCGAGCTGGCGCTGGCGGCGGATGCGGACGGCGTGCATCTGGGACAGGACGATATGCCGCTCGCGCAGGCGCGCCACAGAGCCGGCAGACAGCTGCTCATCGGCATCTCCACGCACAATATCGAGCAGGCGCTGGCAGCCGAGCGCGGAGGGGCGGACTATATCGGCGTCGGCCCCGTCTATCCCACGCCGACGAAGCCGGGCAGGCAGGCCGTCACGACCGCCTATGTCGCGGAGGCTGCGGCCGCGATCAACATCCCTTTTTTTGCGATCGGCGGCATCTCGCCCGCTACGGCCGAGGCCGTGCTGTCGGCGGGGGCGAGGCGGCTGTGCGCGGTGTCTGCCGTCGTAGGCGCCCCCGATCCGACAGGCGTGTGCATCGCGTTGAAGCGGGACATCGAGCGCTGGGAAGCCCGCGGCAGCATGCGCCCGGAGAGCGAGCACGGAGCGGCAGCGGGCGAAGCCAAGTCGGACGCACCTGCGACAGCAGCGCTGACGCTGCTGCTGAACGGCAAGCGCATATCGACCGGGACCGCCACGCTCGGCGAGCTCGCGCATTCATTGGGGCTGGCCGGACGGCGGGTCATGGCGGAGCGGGACGGCGAGGCGGTGCCGCGGGCGGACTGGGACACGACCCGGCTGCAAGCGGGCGACCGCATCGAATTCGTCCAGTTCGTGGGCGGGGGGTGAGAGAGATGGATGCATACCGGACACCGCTGACGATCGGCGGCATATCGCTCCGCTCCAGACTGTTCCTCGGGACAGGACGCTACCCGAGCCCGGCCGTCATGCGGCAGTCGCTCGAAGCCTCGGGCGCCCACGTCGTCACCTTTGCCGTGCGCAGAGTCGATCTGGACGTCGCGGAGGACGATCCGCTGCTCAGTCAGACAGAGGGAAGAGACCTCGTCTATCTGCCCAATACATCCGGTTCCTCGACGGCGGACGAAGCGGTGCGCATCGCGAGGCTCGCCAGAGAGGCGGGGCTCGGCAATTGGGTCAAGGTGGAGATCAGCGGGCATCCCCGGCTGCTGCTCCCCGATCCGGCAGAGACGCTGCGGGCGACGGAGCGGCTCGTTCGCGAAGGGTTCACGGTGCTGCCCTATACGTCCGACGATCCGATGCAGGCGATCCGGCTGGAGGAGGCGGGCGCGGCCGCCGTCATGCCGGGCGGGTCGCCGATCGGCACGGGGCTGGGCATTCTGAATCCGTACAATCTCGGGTGGATCGTCGAAAATGCCGGCGTGCCCGTCATCGTCGACGCCGGGCTCGGATCGGCGGCCGACGCCGCGGCCGCGATGGAGCTGGGGGCGGCCGGCATTCTCGTCAATACGCCGGTTGCCAAGGCGCGCGATCCGGTCGCGATGGCCGCCGCCATGAAGCTCGGCGTGGAGGCGGGCTGGCTGTCGCGGCAGGCGGGACGCATACCGCGGCGCCGACATGCGTCGGCCAGCAGCGGGGAAGAGGGCGGCCTGTTCGCGGCGCGGCCGGGAACGGCCGGAGGCGATGCCGAATGACGCGTACTTTGCTCGTGCTCGGAGGCGGCATCGTCGGCTTGTCCTGCGCGTACGAGGCGCTTCAGCAGGGCTGGCGGGTGACGGTCGCCGAGCGCGGCGCGCTGGGCGGCCAGGCTTCAGGCGCGGCGGCGGGCATGCTGGCCCCTTATTACGAGAACGGCGAGGCGCCCGACGCATTTTTCGGACTGTGCATGGACAGCTTCGACAGATATCCGTCATGGATAGCCGAGGTCGAAGCGGATTCGGGCTTGCGGACGGGCTTCGTCCGTTCTGGCAGCCTGCACGTCGTCCGACATGACGCGGACCGCCTGTCGCTCGCCGGCCGAATGGCATGGCAGTCGGCTAACGGCGCCAGCATGGAATGGCTGGACGAAGCGGGACTCGCCCGCGCCGAGCCCGCCCTGCCCCCGGGGTTCGCCGGAGCGCTCTACTGCGCGGATGAGGCGCATGTGCAGGCGCCGCTGCTCGTCAAGGCGCTGATCCGGGCGTGCCGGCGGCGCGGCGCGCAGCTGCTGCCGCTGGCGGGAGAGCTGACGGACGCCGAGAGCGACGCGTCCGGCGGCGTATCCGTCCAATTCGAGGAATACGGGAGAATCTCCGCGGACGCAGTCTGCTGCTGTCTGGGCGCGTGGAGCGGTCGGCTGGCCGCGTGGCTGGGACTGCGCATCCCGGTCCATCCGATCCGGGGCCAGATCTGCGCTTACGATCCTGCGCCCATCGCCTTGCGGCATATCGTGTTCGGCCCGCAGGCGTATTGGGTGGGCAAGCCGGACGGTTCCCTGATCTGCGGCGCTTCGGAGGACGAAGCGGGCTTCGACCGCACCGTTACGGACGCGGGCATCGGCCGGCTCGTGCGCGCAGGCGGGCGCTTGCTGCCGGCATTGTCGGGCGTCGCGCCGGCCCGAAGCTGGGCAGGTCTGCGGCCGGCGACCTTGGACGGTCGGCCGCTCATCGGACCGGTGCCCGGGCATCGCGCCGTATTCATGGCGGCCGGCCATTATCGCAACGGCATCCTGCTCAGCCCCGCGACGGCGGCGGCGTTCGGCGAATGGCTGGCCGCGGGCGGCAGGCCGGAGAGCGGCGCCTCCCGACATGCGTTCAGGCCCGGGCGCTTCGGCGGCGTCGGCGCACGGGAGAGAGCGGAGGCGGAGCGCTGATGGCAACCTCTACCGGCGAAGCCGGATCAAGCGGCAGCCGCATCTATCGGGCGCTCACGATCGCAGGCTCGGATTCGGGCGGCGGCGCCGGCATCCAGGGCGATCTGAAAACATTCCAGGAGCTGGGCGTCTACGGCATGAGCGTCATCACGGCGATTACCGCCCAGAACAGCCTGGGCGTCCAGCAGGCTGAGCCCGTCGCCCCCGCGCTCGTCGCGGCGCAGCTGGACAGCGTGCTCGGCGATATCGGCGCAGATGCGGCGAAAACCGGGATGCTGCCGACGCCGGAGGCAGTCGACGCCGTCGCGGCCGCGCTGACGCGATACGGCGTCCGCAGACTGGTCGTGGACCCGGTGCGGACGGCGAAGGGCGGCTATGCGCTGGCGGGGCGGCATGCTTTTGAAGCGACGGCGAGACGGCTGTTCCCGCTCGCCGAGCTCGTGACGCCCAATATTCCGGAGGCGGCCGCCCTGCTCGGCGTCACCGAGCGAAGCCTCGGCACGGTCGAGGCCAGGATCGAAGCGGCGCGGGCGCTCCTCGCCTGGGGGCCGCGCTACGTGCTGCTCAAGGGCGGACATGCCGGTACGGCGAGCTGCGTCGACGTGCTAGTCGGCGCAGCCGCCGATGCTGACGACGCCGCGGGCATCTACGCCACGCCGTCGCCCCCGCTGCTGCTGGAGGGGCCGCGCCTGGACGCGAAGCATACGCACGGCACCGGCTGCGCGCTGGCGTCCGCCGCATGCGCGGCGCTGGCCAAGGGCGACGGCGTGCCGGCAGCCTGCCGCTCTGCCAAGGCGTTCGTCGCCGCGGCCATTGCCGGTAGCTTCCCGCTTGGGGCGGGCATCGGCAGCCTGAAGCATGCCGCATGGCGGTACGGCGAGGCGGCCGCTGCGGACATGCGCCGTTAATACGCCCGATTCCCGCGCCCTGACTTGCTTGGCGGGCGCCGTTCCCCTATAATAGTGTTTAATTCAACGCCAGATTCACAAATGCGACGATGGAGACAAGTAAGCAGCGCCTGCCTGACCAGGGAGGGGACGCCGAGACTGAGAGCGTGCCCGAGGACGAGAGCTGCCCAAATTCACTCCGGAGCAGTCGCTTGAACGCTAGATCGCGCCCGGCGCGGTCGGCCAGTAGAGCGAACCGGCAGCGGCCCGTTATGCCGCTTGAGCGGGAATCTATTACCGAGCGCGGCTGGCTTTTCCGGCGGCATGCGGCGGCACAGTTTCCAATTAGGGTGGTACCACGGTCCTTTCGTCCCTTTTACGGGGAGGAAAGGCCTTTTTTGTCGGCGTACGGACAGTCGGCCGGCCGATATACCAAGCGATAGAGGGAGAGTGGCATCATGAAGGACCGTTTGGAGGCGCTGCGCGCGGAGGCGCTGGCGCAATTGCAGGAGGTGGCCGATGCCGGCCGCCTGAACGATCTGCGCGTGCATTACCTGGGCAAAAAGGGTCAACTGACCGAGATTTTGCGCGGCATGGGCGGCCTTAGCGCCGAGGAGCGTCCGGTCATCGGCCAGGTCGCCAACGACGTGCGCGCGGCGATCGAGTCCGTGCTGGCGGAGAAGCAGGCCGCCTTCGACCGCGCCGAGACGGAGCGCAGGCTGGCCGCCGAGACGATCGACGTCACGCTGCCCGGCAGCGGCGTCGCGCAAGGCAGCATCCATCCGCTCACCAAGGTGACGCAGGAGATCGAGGACATTTTCCTCGGCATGGGCTATACGATCGCCGAAGGGCCCGAGGTCGAGACCGATTACTTCAACTTTGAAGCGCTCAACCTGCCCAAGGACCACCCCGCGCGCGACATGCAGGATTCCTTTTACATCACGGACGAGATTCTGCTGCGCACACATACGTCGCCGGTGCAGATCCGCTCGATGCAGAACGCGGACGGCGCGACGCCGCTCAAGGTCATCTGCCCGGGCCGCGTCTACCGCCGCGACGACGACGACGCGACGCATTCGTTCATGTTCCACCAGATCGAAGGCCTCGTCGTCGGCCCGAACATCCGCATGAGCGATCTGAAGGGGACGCTGCTCCAGTTCGTGCAGGCGATGTACGGCCAGCAGGTGCAGATTCGTCTGCGTCCGAGTTTCTTCCCGTTCACCGAGCCGAGCGCCGAGGTCGACGTGACCTGCACCCAATGCGGCGGCGAAGGCTGCCGGATGTGCAAGCATACGGGCTGGATCGAGATTCTCGGCTGCGGCATGGTGCATCCGAAGGTGCTCGAGCACGGCGGCTTCGACCCCGAGCAAGTGTCCGGCTTCGCTTTCGGGATGGGCGTCGAGCGGATCGCGCTGCTCAAGTACGACATCGACGACATCCGTCATTTTTACAACAACGATCTGCGGTTCCTCGGGCAATTCGCCCGCATATGACGGCCCCGGCCGGCGATTAACGAAGGTGTATACGGAAGGAGCGGTCAACCTGTGAATGTATCCTATCAATGGCTTGGCGAATATATAGACCTCGGCGGCATCGCGCCGCAGGAGCTGGCGGACATGCTGACGCGAGGCGGCATCGAGATCGACGGCGTATTGTCCCGCAACGCAGGCGTCACGAAGACGGTAGTCGGCTATGTATTGGAAAAGGAAAAGCATCCGGACGCGGATAAGCTGAATGTGTGCAAAATCGATGCCGGTACCGGGGAGACGCTGCAGATCGTCTGCGGCGCGCCCAATGTGGCGGCCGGGCAGAAGGTGCCGGTCGCACTCGTCGGCGCGAAGCTGCCGGGCGACCTGCAGATCAAGCGCGCCAAGCTGCGCGGCGTCGAGTCCCAGGGCATGATCTGCTCCGCGCGCGAGCTCGGCATCAACGACAAGCTGCTGCCCAAGGAGCTGCAGGAGGGCATCCTCGTGCTGCCCGCCGACACGGCCGTCGGCACGGACATCACCGACCTTCTCGGTCTGAACGACGCGGTGCTGGAACTCGATCTGACGCCCAACCGCTCCGACTGCCTGAGCCTGCTCGGCGTCGCCTACGAGACCGCCGCGCTGACGGGCCGGCCGCTGAAGCTGCCGGAGCCGGAGAAGGCGCTGTATCCGGCCGCAGACAAGACCGCGGACGCGATCAAGGTCGGCATCGAAGCGGCCGAGGCATGCAGCCACTATGCGATGCGCGTCGTGAAGGGCGTGAAGATCGGCCCTTCGCCGCTCTGGCTGCAGAACCGCCTGATCGCCGCCGGCATCCGTCCGATCAGCAACGTCGTCGACGTCACCAACTTCGTCATGCTGGAGTACGGTCAGCCGCTGCACGCGTTCGACGCGGCCAAGGTCAAGGGCGCGATCAACGTCCGCTTCGCGCGCGAAGGCGAGACGCTCGTCACGCTGGACGGCCAGACGCGGACGCTCGAGCCGCATATGCTCGTCATCGCCGATGCCGAGCGCGCGATCGCGCTGGCCGGCGTCATGGGCGGCCTCGACTCCGAGGTGACGCCGGACACCGTCGACATCCTGCTCGAGTCGGCCCGGTTCGCCGGCGCCACGGTGCGCAAGACGTCGCGCCAGCTCGGCCTGCGCTCCGAAGCGTCGGCGCGCTTCGAGAAGGGCGTCGATCCGGCGCGGGTCCTCGGCGCGCTCGACCGCGCGGCGTCGCTGATTGGCCAGATCGCCGGCGGCCTCGTGACCGAAGGCGTCGCCGAAGTCCTCCTCGCCTCGCCGGAGCCGGCTGTCATCGAGCTGTCGCAGGGCCGCATCAACCGGATGCTCGGCACTTCGCTTTCCGCGCTCGAAGTGAAGACGATCTGGTCGCGTCTGCAGTTCGCGGCGGAGCCTGCGGGCGAGGGCGCATGGCGCCTGACCGTGCCGACGCGCAGAGGCGATATCGCGCGCGGCGTCGACCTGATCGAGGAGGTCGCCCGGCTGAACGGCTACGACAAGATCCCGACGACCCGTATCGAGGGCCCGACGACGACGGGCGCGCTCACGAAGCCGCAGTCGATCCGCCGCGCGCTGCGCGGACTGCTCTCCGAAGCGGGCCTCAGCGAAGCCGTGACGTACTCCGTCACTTCGGCGGACCGCGCCTGGCTGTTCCCGGACCTGTCCGGCGCAGCGGACGGCATGCGTCCGATCGGACTCGCGATGCCGATGAGCGAGGAGCGCAGCACGCTCCGCACCGCGCTGCTGCCGAGCCTCATCGAGGCCGCGGCGTACAACAAGGCGCGCCGCAGCGGCAGCACCGCGATATTCGAGATCGCGGGCGTCTATCATTCGACGGAGGCCAAGCTGACGACGCTGCCGACCGAGCATCCGCGTCTTGCCTTCCTGCTGACCGGTAATCGCGTCGGCGCGGGCTGGAATCAGGCCGTGCAGCCGTACGACTTTTACGATGCCAAAGGCGTCCTGGAGCGCGCGCTGGCGCGGCTCGGACTGTCCGGCGCCGTCCGCTTCGAGCAGGCGAAGCCCGCAGGCTTCCATCCCGGCCGCACGGCCGCGCTCAAGCTCGTGACGGAATCGGGCGAGACGACGATCGGATACGTCGGCCAGCTGCACCCCGAGCTGCAGCGCGACTCCGATCTGGGCGACGTCTATGCCGCCGAGCTCGATCTGAAGCCACTGTACGATGCGGCTGACGCCAGCATAGTGTACCGCACGCTGCCCCGCTTCCCGTCGGCCGAGCGCGACCTCGCGGTCGTCGTCGAACAGACGGTGCCGGCGGCTTCGCTCGTCGAAGCTGCGAGATCCGCTGCGGGCGAGTGGCTCGAGTCCGTCCGCGTGTTCGACGTGTATGCGGGAGAGCGGCTCGGCGCCGGCAAGAAGAGCGTGGCGCTGGCTCTCGTGTACCGTCACCCCGACCGGACACTGACCGACGAAGAGGTTGCGGGGGCGCAGGAGGCCGTCGTTCGGCACCTGGAACAATCTTTCAACGCAGAGCTTCGAAAATAAGCAGGAAACGGCGCAAAGCGCAGCGAATACATCAGAACGCGAAATGCGGTCTGAGCGACATTCGCTGCGATTTTGCTTAAATGGAACGTAGGGGGAATAACCGTGAATGCTGACGACAAGACACGCGTAACGGTTGACATATACGGCTCACAGTACACATTGACAGGACATTCAAGCACCGATTATATGAAGCGGGTAGCGATGCTCGTCAGCGATCAGATGCACAAGATCGCGAGCGGCTCGCCCCGCCTGGATCTCGCCCGGCTCGGCGTCCTGGCGTCGGTCAATATGGCCGACGAGCTCATGCGCATTCGGCGCGAGAACGAGCGGCTGCTGCACGAGGAAGTGGAGCGCAAGCGGCTGTCGGCTGAGATCGAGTCGCTGCTGGCCGAGTGGGACCGGCACAAGGCGGAGAGCGCGGCAGCCCTCGAGGAGGCCGAGCGGCGCTATGCCGATCAGGAGGCGAAGCTGCGCGAGGCTGCCGCTGCCGCGCTGGCGGCTGCATTGTCCAAGGCCGACGAGGAGCGGGAGCGCCTGCGCGGGGACCACCAAGCCGAGCTGGAGCGGATTCTGGCCGATCACGCGGTCGAGACGGAGCTGCTCGCCGAGGAGAACGCCTCGCTCAAAGCTGCGCATGCCGCGGAGCTGGAGCGTGCGGCGCGGGCGCATGCGGCGGAGCTCGGACAAGCGGCCGAGAGACATCGCGCCGAACTGGAGCGCCAGCTGGCCGATCATGAGAGCGGGCTGAACGCTGCCGTTGCGGCTCATCGAGCCGAGCTGGAGCGGATTCAGGCCGAACATGCAGTCGAGACGGAGCTGCTCGGCGAGGAGAATGCGTCGCTTAAGGCTGCGCACGCAGCGGAGCTGGAGCGGACGGAGCAGGCGCACGCGGCGGAGCTCGGACAAGCGACCGAGAGGCATCGCGCCGAGCTGGGGCGGAAGCTGGCGGATCACGAGAGCGAGCTGAACGCCGTCGCAGCGGCCCACCAAGCCGAGCTGGATCGCCTGTCGACCGATCACGCGATCGAGATCGAGCTGCTCGGCGAAGAGAACGCCTCGCTCCAGGCAGCGCATGTTGAGGAGCTGGAGCGGACGGCGCGAGCGCATGCGGCGGAGCTGCAGCGCAGGTCGGAGGCGCATCGGACCGAGCTCGAAGCTGCGGCCGCGCAGCATGCTGCCGCCGTGGCCGAGCTTCGGAGCCGGCAGGAGGAAGTGCTCGCCGAGCGCGCTGCGGCGCAGGATGCGGAGCTGCGCAAGATGCGTCAAGGCTACGAGGACGAGCTGGCGCTGCTCATGGACGACAAGCAGCAAGAGCTGGACCGCCTCGTCGCAGAGCTCGGTCAGGCGCTGCAAGCGCGGGAGGAAGTGCAGGCGAGGCTGCAGGGCGCATTGGACGCCGCGCTCCGGGAGAGCGAGGAGCGGGCGAAGACGCTGCGCGAGTCGCATGCCGCGGAGCTGGCCAGGCGGGAAGCTGACTATCTGGCCGAGCGCGAAGCTGCGGTCGAGGCAGCCAGAGCGGAGCTGGAGGCGGCAAGGTCGGATGCGAATGCGGCGAGATCGGAGCTGTCGTCGCTGCGCACAGGCCATCTGGCCGACCTGGAGCGGCTCAGCGCCGGTCACAATGCAGAGCTGGACGAGCTGCGGCTCGAGCTGGAGCTTGAGCGCGAAGCCCGCGAGTCGGAGCAGGCTGCGGCTGCCAGCAAGCTTGAGGAGGCGCTGCGGCAGGTTGTGGCGGAGCGGGAGGCCGCGCTTGCGAAGCTTCGCTCCGAGCATGCGGGAGAGCTCGACCGCTTGCTGAAGGAGAGCCGCGGCGAGGCGGAGCGCCTGCGGGCGGCGCACAGCCAGACGCTCGAGACGGCCAGACGCGAGGGCGCGGAGGCGCTCGCGGCGGCGAGGGCCGAGCTGGAAGCCGAGCTGACCGCCTCGCAGGCTGCCGTCGAGCGCCTGCAGACACAGCTGACCGAGCAGCTGTCGGCTGCGCGGCAAGCTGTCGCCGCAGCCGAGGCGTCGTACGCCGAGGACCGCCAGCGGCTCGAAGCGCTGCTCGCGAAGGAGCGGGAGGACGCCTCGCAGCTGCTTAACGAAGCGATCGACGAGGAGCGCGAGCAAGCCGAACGGCGAATTGCAGAGGCGATCGCCCGCGCTCGCGAAGATGAGGCGAATCAAGCGGAGGAAGCGATCGCCCGGCTTCGCGAAGAGGCAGCTCGCCAATTGGACGAGCAGCTGGCTCGCGAGCGGCAGTCGGCCGAGCAGCGGCTGGCGCAGCAGCTGAAGGATGAGCGGGCAGCCGCGGCGGCCGCGCTGGACGAAGTGCGCGCAGCGGCTCAGGGCGAGCTGGCTGCGGCCGTCCGACAGGCGACGGCGCCGCTCGAAGGCGAGCTGGAGACCGAGCGCCGGACGGCGGTCGAAGCCCGGCAGCAGCTCGAGCAGCTCCGGGACGCGCATGCGGACGAGCTGGAGCAGCTGCGGAGCGCCGCCGATCAGGAGCGCGAGCGCCTGCGCAGTGCGCTTGATGAAGAGCGCGAGCGTATGCGCGCCGTTCATGAAGCGGAGCTGCACCGCCTGAAGGCCGAAGCCGAATCCAGCGCGGACGCCGGACGCGAGGCGCTGGAGGAAGAGCTGAAGGTCACGCAGGAGCTGTACGAAGCGGAGCTGAAGCAGGCGTTGGACGGACGCGAAGCGGCGGCAGCGGCTGCCGAAGCTGCCCGAACGGAGCTGGCGCGCTTGCAGGCTCGGGAGCGGGAGCTGAGCGAGGTTTGCGAGCGTCAGTCTGCGGAAGCGAATGCGATTCGCGAGGCCGCTGCGCAGGAGCTGCGGTCGGCGGCGGCACGGGAGGAAGCGCTGCGGGCGGCGGAGAAGGAAGCGGCCGAGCGGCTGCGTGAAGAAGCCGAGGCGCGCGAAGCTGCGGAGCGCGAGGCGAACCGGCTCAGGGAGCTGGCGGACGAGCTTGGCGAGCGGGTCGAGACGTCGACCGGCGCGCTGAGACAGCTGCAGCGAAGAGCCGAGGATGCGGAGCGGGAGCGCGATGCGACGGCCGAACGGGCGGAGGCGCTTGAGGCCAAGGTGCGGCAGGCGACGAGCGAGCAGCAGCGGGAGCGCGACGAGCTGCTTCGCGCGGAGCAGGAGCTCGAAGCGGCGAGAGCGCAGGCCGCGGCTGCCGCAGCTGGGCTTCAGGCCGAGCGCGACGCCCTGGAGCTCAAGCTGCAGAGCGTCGAATCGTCCTTGCATTCGGAGAACTCCGAGAGCGATCGCGAGGCAGAGCGCCTCGAACACGAGCTCTCCCGGATCAGGAGCGAGCACGAGGCGCTTCAGATCGAATATGCGAAGCTTCAGAGCGAGTACAACGAATGGATCGACATGCTCGAGGAGCAGACCTGAATAAAATAGCGAGCGCCTCCCCTCCGGCATCAATCCGGAGGGGAGGCGCTCGTTTTTGCGCTGGTCAAAGGCTGTCCTATGACGATTGCCGTCACGCTGCCGCGCGGCGGCGATGCTACTCCACGATCAGCTTGGCCTTCATCGACAGATGGCCTTGTCCGCACACGATGTTGCATTTAATCGTATACGTGCCGGCCTTAAGCGTGGCGACTTTTGATTTTTTGCCGTTGCTTAGCTTGACGCCCGCTTTTTCGATCTCGATGCCATGGGCGCCCTGTTCGTTTTCGAGCGTGTACCGGATCGGCGTATCCTTGGGTACCGTGTATTCGGTCTTGTCGAACTGCCAGTTGCTGGCGTGAATGACCAGTTCTTTCGAAGCCGTGGCCGTATCCTCGCCAGCGGCGTTATCGTTTTTGCCCCCGCACGCGGCGAGCGTGCCCATCAGCGCCAGCGCGGTCAGCGCAGCGGCTATCTTTTTACGCATCAGATGAATCCCCCTTGCGAATTAAAATCCCGGACACGAGCGAATCTCTGCCGGACTGTTGCTATCATAGCATATTCGACCGATAGAATGGAAACGATAGACAATTTCGCGACGGCGACACACGGATGGCCGTTCCGGGCATGAAGCTTGGCCAATAAAGGCATGGTCAACGAACGGCGGTTTCTTTATAATGAATCAATGATAACGATAATCATTTGCATGATAAGGGGCGTTTTAACATGTTGTACAGCTTTAAGAGACAGAGCGGGACGCTGGCCGCCGTCGTCATATTGTTAGCTTTGCTCGCCTCAGCTTGCGGCAATTCGGAGCCGGCCGCGCAGTCTTCTTCGGCGCCGGCTTCGCAAGCCGCCAGCACAGCTTCCGGGCAGGCTGACGACGGTGCGACGGTCGTTTACCGGGATGCGCTGGACCGCGAGGTGACGATTCCCGCGCATCCGCAGCGCATTTTGACGACACAGTATTTGCCGGAGATGCTGGCCGTAGGCGTCAAGCCGATCGGCGTCGTATCGCATCTGTTGACCGGCTTCGTATCGGTGAAGGATCAGATTGGGGGGATTGAAGACATCGGTCCCGCGAACGATCCCAATCTGGAAAAGATGCTCGACATGCAGCCCGATCTGATCATCGCCACGGATTGGGACAAGGACAATCTGGACAAGCTGGAGAAAATCGCACCGACCGTGTTCGTCGGCTGGGAGGGCAGGGATGCGTTTCAGCATCTGAACGATGTGGCGGCCGTGCTCGGCAAGACGAAGGAGGCGGCGGATTGGACGGCCAAGTTCAATGAAAAGGCCGCTGTCGCTGCGGAGCAATTGAAGTCTTCCGTCGGGCCGGAAGAGACGTTCGGCGTCGTCGTCATCGGCGGCTACGAGAAAGGTCAGCTGCGGGTATACGGGCCTGGCAATGTCGGCTACGTCCTGTATGACGCGCTGCACTTTTCGATGACCGATACCGTCAAGCGGGAGTGGGACAAAGGGGGCCACGAGCTGGGCATCCAGCTTTCGCTGGAGAAGCTTCCGGAGTTCGCTTCGGCCGATCGCCTGTTTCTCGTCCGTTTTGACAATGATCCCGACTTTGACCAGCAGGTGCTGAACAGCGCGCTGTGGAAAAGCCTTCCTGCCGTTAAAAACGGCAAAGTGTACGAGGTGGACAACAACTTGTGGTTCTCGTACGACGTCATGTCGTTCAGCGCGCAGCTCGACGATGCGGTTGCCCTGCTGTCGAACAAGTAAGGCGCCGCCATGCAGCTGCAGACTGAATTTTCTCCTGCCGCCGCCGGCCTGACCGTATTTTACCGCTGGGAGAGCATCGAGCGGCTGACCGTCAAGCGGGACGAGGTGTTGACCTGGCCGACTGACGATCGCCTCCTCCTGCTCGCCGCCGAGGAGGGCGCGCTCAGTCTGGACATCGACGGCGGAGAGCGCCTGACAGCCGCCGATGCCTGTGCGTTCTGGCCGACGGGCGGCCAGGACGCGCTCGTCTGCCGATTTCGGCAGGATGTCGCATTTTATGCGCTCCGCTATGTGCAAGTCGCTGCGCCCCCTGCCGGCGAGAGCGGCGCCGACGGCGCTGCCGCTCTTGCGGGGGAAGCCGAGCTGCGCGCCGAACTTGGCCGCGGCGTAGCGCTGCCGCTGGCGCCCGAGGCCATAACGGCCATGCGGGCGCTGTACGCGCTGCGGGAGACGACGCGGCAGCCGGATATGTACCGCGCTCACCTGCTGTCCCAGCAGATCGTGCTTGCCTTGCTTGAATCGCTGCACCGCGAGCGGGACGACGGCGTTGAGCTGCGGCGTACGGTCGCCGCAACGATCTCCCGCCTGACGGCCGATCCCGGTGCGGACTGGAGCATCGGG
The DNA here is from genome assembly GCF_037963805.1 of Cohnella sp. 56. NCBI lineage: Bacteria > Bacillati > Bacillota > Bacilli > Caryophanales > Paenibacillaceae > Cohnella > Cohnella sp. 56. The sequence continues at coordinate 95,919 of NZ_JAZDQE010000013.1, forward strand.
CGGCTCGCCCGCGAGGCCGGCTGCTCGCCGCGCCAATACGGCAGATTATTCAAGTCGTTGACGGGCTTGAGCCCGATGCAGTACGTGGCCGAGCAGCGCATGGCGGAGGCGCGGCGCAGACTGCTGCGCGAGGAGGCCTCGCTCGCAGAGATCGCCGGCTCGCTGGGCTACGCCGATCCGTTTCATTTCAGCCGCGCCTTCAAGCGGCATGAGGGCGTGGCGCCCAGCTTTTATATCAGCTCCAGGAAGCAAGGCATGCGCCTGGTTGCCTTTCAATATTTGGGAGACCTGCTCACGCTCGGTCTCAAGCCGCTCGGCGCCTCTCGCCAGCTGATGGGATGCCGCTACTTCGGCAATCGCGTGCGGGGCATGGCGCAGGCGGGTGGCTCGGTCGTCGAGCCGGATCTGGAGCGGGTCAGATTGCTGGAGCCCGAGCTGATCCTCACCTTTAACGGCTGTCATTACGACAGATATGCGGCAATATCGCCGACGCTCGACGTGTCCTGGTCGCTCTCGCCCGAGGAGCGCCTGTCCGCCGTAGCCGCCGCTGTCGATCGGGAGGAAGAGGCCGCCCGCTGGATTCGCCGTTATCGCAAAAAAGTCGAGGAGGCTGCCGAGCGGCTATCCGGACCGTTGATCGGCTGCGGGACCGTCAGCTTTATGTGGACGCTCGGACTGCCGCATACGGTACAGATTTACAACGATTTGACCGTGCTTTACCGCGACCTCGGCTGCCAGCCTCCTCCCGTCGTTCGGGAAATTCAGGGGCGTGTCGGCCATCCATTCAAATCGAACGTGTCCATCGACCAGCTGCCCGCGTATGTCGGCGATACGCTGCTGGTCGTCGTCAGTCCCGACGCATCGTCAAGGAGGCAGTTCGGACGGCTGACGCAGAGCCCGATCTGGCAGGGGCTCGAAGCCGTTCGCCGCGAGCGGGTGTTCGTGCTCGGCGAAGAGTGGCTGCGTGAGGACCCGGTGTCTCTTGAGGGACAACTGCGCGATTTGCAAGCGATATTCAAAAAACCTCGCCAGCTCCATTGATGGAGCGGCGAGGTTTTTTGCGACGCGGACGTCTTTCCCACTGATGAAGAAAGCCGCCTTTTTGTCAATTGTGGCGCTTGCCGGCGTTGTACGGGTTGCCGATCGGGATAAACAGGTCGATGATCCCGATGACGAGTGCGGCGAGGAGCGCGCCGAGTATCGAGACGCTAATACCGCCGACGATGAACTGTGCGAGCCAGATGACGAGCGCGCTGCACAGAAATCCGACGATGCCGCGTCCGAACGGCGTTACGTTTTTGCCGAAGATCGCTTCGATGATCCAACCGAGTACCGCGATCACGAGCGCGAGCATGAGGGCGCTCCAGAATCCGCCAACCGAGAACTGGGGAACCAAGTATCCGACAATCATCAGAATGATCGCAGACACGATGAAGCGTACGACATGTCCGAGAAAATGCATATGCCTTCCTCCCGTCATCATAACTATCGTCCGGCAATAACGCCGGCATTAAAGGTAGTGTATCCCGTACTTGCATTCGTTATTACTGGGCGTGATGCAAGCGTACCCGCCATCGGATATAATGGGAGGCGAGAGGAGTTGGCGCGACGCCGTGAACGACAAGGCGCTATATACATTGGAATACGACAAAATCATCAATCGGCTCACGCAATTGGGGGAGACGTCACTTGGCAAGGAGGAGGCGGGCAAGCTCCGGCCTTCTTCCGACCTGCGCGACGTGAGCCGGAGATTGGATACGACAGCCGAAGCCGTACGCGCGATGGCAGTCAAGGGATCGCCGCCTTTCGGCGGCATAAGTGATGTTCGGCCGGCGCTCGGCAGAGCCAAGCTCGGCGCCATGCTGCTGCCGACGGAACTGATTGACATCGCCCAGTTCATCATGGGCTCGAGGAGAATACGCAAATATGTGGCGGCCGTGTCCGAAGAAGCGGATGTCCCGCTGCTCGAGGATCTGTGCGAGCCGTTGATCGACGCCAAGCAGCAGGAAGACGAGATCCGCCGCTGCATCGACGATCAAGGTGAAGTGATGGACGCAGCGAGCGCGGAGCTGGGCTCGATCCGCAGAGAGATCCGCACAAACGAAGGCCGGGCCCGCGAGAAGCTCGAGAGCATGATCCGCTCGACATCGGTGCAGAAGATGCTTCAGGATGCGCTCATCACAATTCGCGGCGATCGGTATGTCATCCCCGTCAAGGCAGAATACCGTTCCCACTTCGGCGGCATCGTCCACGATCAATCCGGCAGCGGCGCGACGCTGTTCGTCGAGCCTGAAGCCGTCCTGCAGATCAACAACAAGCTGCGCGAGCTCAAGCTGCGGGAGACGCGCGAGATCGAGCGGATCTTGCGCCAGCTGTCCGATGGCGTCGGCGTCAAGGCAGAGCTGCTCATCGGAGATGCCGAGGCGCTCGGATACATCGATTCGATATTCGCCCGCGCCAAACTGGCCGATGCCATGCTCGCGACCAAGCCGCAGATGAACGATGACGGCCGCATACGGCTGAAGCGGGCGAGACATCCGTTGATCGATGCCAGAAAAGTAGTGCCGACCGACATCGAGCTGGACGACGAACATTCGGCGATTATCGTTACGGGGCCGAATACGGGCGGCAAGACCGTATCGCTCAAGACAGTCGGCTTGCTCAGCCTCATGGCGATGTCCGGTCTGTTCGTGCCGGCCGACGAAGGGACGATGCTGTGCGTATTCGACGGCATCTACGCCGATATCGGAGACGAGCAGAGCATCGAGCAGAGCCTGAGTACGTTCTCCAGCCATATGACGAATCTGATCGGCATGCTCGGGCAGGTGACGAGCCGCAGCCTCGTCCTGCTCGACGAGCTCGGCGCGGGGACCGATCCGGCAGAAGGCTCGGCGCTGGCCATCGCGATACTGGAGCATCTGCACCGCATGCGCTGCCGTCTGCTCGCCACTACGCACTACAGCGAGCTGAAGGCGTACGCCTACAATCGCGAAGGGATCATGAATGCGAGCATGGAGTTCGACGTGGCCACGCTAAGCCCTACCTATCGGCTTCTGATCGGCGTGCCTGGACGAAGCAATGCCTTCGCAATCGCCGAGCGGCTCGGGCTGCCGCGTTCGATCATCGATCGCGCGCGCGGCGAAGTCAGCGACGACGAGCTGAAGGTGGACACGATGATCGCCTCGCTCGAGCGGGATCGGCGTACGGCCGAATCCGAGCGTCAGCTCGCGGAGCGGTTGAAGCGCGAAGCCGACGAATTGAGGCGCAAGCTGGAGGAAGAACGGCTCAAGTTTCAGGAACAGCGCGTCAAGCTGCTGGAGGATGCGCGCGAGGAAGCGCGTCAGCAGGTGGCCAAGGCGAGACGCGAGGCGGAGGAGATCATCGCCGACCTGCGCAAGCTGGCGCTCGACGAGGCCGCGAGCGTCAAGGAGCACAAGCTCATCGAAGCGCGCAGGAAGCTGGATGATGCCGTGCCGGATCCGGTTGCGAGGCCGCGGCCTGCCGCAGCCAAGACCGCCAAGCTGGGAGCGGGAGACGAGGTCAAGGTCTACAGCCTCGGCGGCCAGAAGGGGCATATCGTGGAGATTGCCGGCAGCGACGCCTTCGTGCAGCTTGGCATCATGAAGATGAAGGTGCCGCTCGCGGATCTTGAACCGACCCAAGCGTCGAAGGCACAGGCTTCCGGCAAAAAAGCCCAGCCTGCGGCAGCGGGTCCGACCGTCAAGCGAACGACCGGCGACCAGATCCGCACCGAGCTTGATCTGCGCGGCGCCACGCTCGACGAAGCGATCATCGAGACCGATCGTTTTCTCGACGAGTCGTTTCTGTCGAATTTGCATCAGGTGTACATCATTCACGGCAAAGGTACGGGCGCCCTTCGGACAGGAATCCAGGAGTTTCTGCGCCGCCACAAGCATGTGAAGAGCTACAGGCTGGGCAATTACGGCGAAGGCGGCGCCGGCGTTACCGTAGCGGAGCTAATCTAGCGTGAAGGAGCGGTGCGCATGAACGAGCCGAGTGCGATCGATCGTCTGCTGTCCCATCCGGCGATCGCGATTCCTGCTTACTTCTCCGTCGGCATTCTGATGCTGATCGTCTGTCTATACTGCTTTGAGCGGGTTACCAAGTACGAATGCTGGAACGAGATTCGCAAAGGGAACATTGCCGTCGCCATGGCTACCGGAGGCAAGATCTTCGGCATCTGCAACATCTTTCGCTTTTCCATTCAATCGAACGACAGCATTTACGAGAGCATGCTCTGGGCCGGCGGGGGATTTCTGCTGCTGCTCGCCGCCTATTTGCTGTTCGAATTCGTGACGCCGGTATTCCGGATCGACGAAGAGATCGGCAAGGACAACCGGGCTGTCGGTCTCATCTCGATGCTGCTGTCCGTGTCGTTGTCCTATATTATCGGAGCGGCGGTGACGCTCGGCTGAGGCCGGCGGCCGCGGGAGGTATGTGATGAAGTATTTATGGGGAACGCTGTTCGCCCTTGCGGCCCTGTTTTTCATATTGGGAATTGTCTACATGGTAAAGGAGGGTTAAGATGGCTGCCGATATTATTATTTGCCCTTGGTGTCAATCCGAGATCATTCAAGAACCGGGTCAGGAGCCGGACAAATTTTGTCCGGTGTGCGACAACGAATTGAGCGGCTACCGAACCTTGCGATTCGGACTCGGAGACGACGAGGAGCAGGAATTTGAAGACGACGAAGCTGAGCGCCCCGGTCTGAGCGCGGCACTGCTGAGAGGGCAAACCGAAGATGTGGAAGAGATTGACCTGGACGACGACGAGCTGCGGACCAAGGACGAGGCGTTGCTGCGATATGAGTCGACCGTAGAAGCGATACTGGACGAGCAGGAATTCGTGCCCGAATGTCCGCAGTGCAGGGAATATATGCTCGAGACCGGCCGTCAAGTCGTCGCTGCCAAGGACTTCACGCCCAAATCGGCAGCGCGTTTGCAGGGACGCTCCGTTCTCCAGGCTCCTTTTTCGATGATACTGTATATGTGTCCGTCCTGCTTCACCATGACATATGCGCTCTCCGAAGACGACCGCAGCCGGATTGGCGACAGATTAAGCCAGGACAACGACGCGGACGGAGCATGACCATGAAGAAGCTAGTCTATCAGAGCGTCACCGAGATGATCGGCGATACGCCTGCCGTTAGACTGAACCGAGTGACCGGTCCTGAGGACGCTGAGGTGCTGGTGAAGCTGGAACGCTTCAATCCGAGCGGCAGCGTGAAGGACCGGGCGGCCGGCTCGATGATCGAGGATGCCGAAGCGCGGGGGCTGATCTCTCCCGGCTCGCTTATCGTCGAGCCGACGAGCGGTAATACGGGCATCGGTCTCGCGATGAACGCGGCGGCCAGAGGCTATCGGTTAATCTTGGTTATGCCGGACAATATGTCTCAAGAAAGAGTCGCCCTGCTGCGGGCCTACGGCGCGGAAGTCGTGCTGACGCCCGCCTCCCAGCGCATGCCGGGCGCAATCCGCGAAGCGCAGGCAATCGCCGCAGCGTCGCCGGGCAGCTTCATGCCTAATCAGTTCGAGAACACGGCCAACCCCGATATTCACCGCAGAACGACCGCGCTGGAGATTTTGGAACAGACGGACGGACGGCTCGATGCGTTCGTGGCGACAGCCGGCACGGGCGGCACAATGACCGGCACGGGCGAGGCGCTGAAGGCCCGGTTGCCGGGTATTCATATCGCAGTTGTCGAACCTGCGGGATCGCCGGTGTTGTCGGGCGGTATCCCTGGTCCCCACAAGCTTGTCGGTACGAGCCCCGGATTTGTTCCGGCGATTCTGAATACCGCTATTTACGACGAGATCGTACAAGTGTCGGACGAACATGCGATCGAGACGATGAAGCTGTTGGCTCGATGCGAGGGCATTTTAGCCGGACCTTCCTCCGGCGCTTCCGTATGGGCGGCGCTGCAACTGGCCAAGCAGCTCGGCAAAGGCAAGCGGGTGCTGTGCATCGCGCCCGATACCGGAGAGCGGTACTTGTCGATGGATTTGTTCTAGATCGCCCCAGGCTGTGTCGTAGGCTCGGCGCAGCCGGTCGGCCCTCGCTGTAACCTATCCCCTTTTATGCCTTTTGAACGGTATCCCCTTTGGGCAGGAAAACCTGAGACAGAAATCCTCAGACAGAAATCCTCAGACAGAAATCCTCAGATATCGCATACATGCCGCATGTTAGGCTCAGCTTCTCCTGCTACATGTTACAATCCCCCCCGGCACACCCGCTCCACGGAGTATCCCTTTCGATCAGGTTGAGGCTTGTTCTCGGATGAGCCCCGCTTCATTCAGCTTTTACGATACGAGAGGGGAAGCCTTTTGCGTGCTGAAGTTTGCGTAATTCCACCCTAGGGCGGCTGCGCTACGATCCTTTCCAACCAATGCTCGGTATGTCACGGTGGGCGTCATCCCGCATTGGCGCACGAGCGATTCGAAGAGATCGGTACGGATCGAATAACGAAAGCAGAATTCATCCAAGTAGGCTTGCAAGTGCTTGGACCCGATCCCGCCGAATGTTCTTGCGAGCCAGCGGACCGCCCCTTCCCAGATGATTCCTAAAGCTGTTCGGCCGTGCGCGCCGGACCGTCCTACAATTCTGGTGCTTCGGGAGCTTGGCCGGGTATCGGCATACTCCGTGAGAAAAGGCTGAAAAGATGCATCGCTAAAGGTACGTCGGGTAAATCCCGACAGTGGGAAACGCTTGATCTTTATTTCAACGACTTCGCCCGTATCTGCTTGAACGGATGCGCCTAAGACGCAGGGCTGTTCCTGACATTCCAGTGGAATGCGCGAATCGAAGTAACTATAATAGGGCCGCGCATAAAATTCGCCGAACAGCTCCAAGTCACCCTCAAGCAACCGTGCCTCGTCCCAAATACCGATCGCATGACGCAGTTTGTGATTGATAAGCCATGCGGTTTTGTAGGTCACCTGAATAAGCTCGGACAGCAGCTTGGCGGAGATGCCGATTCGCATGAGATGAAGGGCTTGGAACCACTTGGCCAAAGGCGTACGCGTACCCTCCATAATCGTGCCGGAGATCAGCGAAGTCTGATGCGCGCATGAACGGCATTCGTATTTTTTGCGGGAGCAAAGAAGGTAATAAGCGGAATGGTCGCAGCGGGGGCAGCGGAATCCATGAGGCCATTTGGCAGAGAAAAGCGCAGTCCGGCAAGCTTCCTCATTGAATTGAAGCAATGACTCGCGAATCTCCGAATGCATATACATGGACATGCCCTCGCTTTCAAATATGAGAACTTATGTTCTTATTTTACCTCAAAATTCCACATTATGCAACCTTCAAAGTGAGGCCTCAGAGGCGAGAATGCTTGCTCCTGCATAAAGGGGATACGGCGATCTGGAGGATGTGAAGCGTTAGGGGCTTGGCGATCTGGAGGATGCAGAAATGGGAGACGGGGAGTTGGGGAGGCGGAAATACGGCAATCTGGGATGTGGAGATAAAGCGATATCGATCAGCGATAACGCACGTCGTTCCTGCCCGAAGGGGATACCGTTCAAAAGGGGAATTTGCAGTATTAGGCCCCAATGAAATGGTAGAAAAAGTAAATCAATAAAGCAAGTACTGCTTGAAGCATGGACAAGAACCCAGGATGCAGAATCTGAATAGGGCAGGCGCGACAACCGCATAATAAGGTGGATTGCCCAACTACAGGAGGGATTGTAATGCTTCAACCGATTACCGGCAAGGAGCTGGAGTACATCGCCGACTCCATGTCCAACGAGGATCTGATGATCAAGCAATGTACGGCTGGCGCGGCGGAGTGTTCGAATCCGCAAATCAAGCAGGTGCTCGATCATCAGGCGCAGGTGCATACCCAGAATTATCAGACGCTTTTGTCGCTTCTGCAGCAGCATCAGCCGCTCGCTCCTACGCAGCCGCAAGCTTAATCTTATTACCAACAAGAACAAGGAGGTTTTATCATATGGCGCCAGCTAATCAACAGTTTATGCCGGATGAGGACTTGGCTTATACCGTGCTCTGCGATCTGAAAAGAACGACCCGGGAGTACGCCACGGCGGCGATGGAATCGGTCTGTCCGGCGGTTCGCCAGCAATTCACGCAATTGCTGAACATGACGCTCCAGATGCAGGGAGAGCTGTACACGGCCATGCAGTCGAACAATATGTACAACGCTTCTTCGCCGACGCTTCGGCAGGATATCGACAAAAACCTGAAGAACTATCAGGATACGCAAATGAAAACCCAGCAATTCGTGCAGCAGGTCAAGCAAAACGCGCCGCAAGCGTGGCAGCAGCAGGCACAGCAAATGAACCAGCCGCAAATGCAGCAGCATTAAGACCGCTGTCCATGCTCGGCAGAAATGCCGGGTGCATGCTCCTGTTCATGCCAAGTTTGGCCGAGCGGCATCACTCAACCTCTCCCGGACCTGAAGCGTCCGAGAGAGGTTTTTTAAATGCGGTCGAAGATGAATTATCCTTTCCACAGGGCCCGTATTTGATGTAATATGAGAGTTATTCAGGAGGGATCCCAATGAACGAGTTCAAGTTTAAGATTTTGGATCTGCTCAAGGAAGACGCGAGATTGTCCGCTTCGACCATCGCTACGATGCTTGGGGCGGACGAAGCAGATGTGTCTTCCGCCATCGCGGAGATGGAGCGGGACCATGTGATCGTAAAGTATGCGAGTGTGATTAACTGGAGCAAGGTGGATGACGAGAAGGTTACGGCGCTGATCCAAGTCGAGTGCACGCCCGAGCGCGGCCGCGGCTTCGAGAGCATTGCCGAGCGCATTTACCTGTATCCTGAGGTCAAGTCCGTATATTTGATGTCGGGCGCATACGATTTGCAGGTAGAGATTGAAGGCAAGACGCTGAAGGAAGTCGCTTCGTTCGTCTCCAACAAGCTCTCGACGATCGAATCCGTTATCGCGACCAAAACCTTTTTTATTCTTAAAAAATATAAACAGGACGGCATCATATTCGAGGAAATCGAAGACGATCACCGCCTGCTCGTCTCTCCGTAAAAGAGCGAGTATATTGCAAAGGACGGTTGTCCAATCATGATTACGAATCAACAGACGCGCGGCACGACACCGGAAGAAGGGATGAAGCGGTATTTATCCGCCGGCGCGCGCGCAATCCCGCCGTCTGGCATTCGCCGGTTCTTCGACCTGGTCAGCGCCAGCAAGGATAGCAGCATCATCTCGCTCGGCGTCGGCGAGCCGGACTTCGTGACGCCGTGGCATATTCGCGATGCCGCCGTCTACTCGCTTGAAAAGGGTAAGACGCAGTACACGTCCAATGCCGGCCTCCTGGAGCTGCGCGAAGAGATCGCCGCTTACTTGAGCCGGCAGTTCCAGCTGCAATACGAGCCTTCGGACGAAGTGCTCGTGACCGTCGGCGGTAGCGAGGCGATCGATCTCGCCATACGGGCGCTCGTCGAGCCGGGAGACGAGGTTCTTATCCCGGAGCCTTGCTACGTGCCGTACGACCCGATCACGGCGCTCGGCGGGGGCGTACCGGTCGGGATCGAGACGTTCGCCGAGGACGGCTTTAAGCTGACGGCGGATAATCTGCGCGCTGCCGTCACACCGCGTTCCAAAGTGCTCATCTTGTCCTATCCGAGCAATCCGACGGGCGCGATCATGAGCTACGAGGACCTGCTGCCGATCGCCAAGATAGCGGTGGAGCACGATTTGATCGTCATTTCGGATGAGATTTATGCCGAGCTCACCTATGGGGCCAAGCATGTGAGCATCGCTTCGCTGCCCGGCATGAAGGACCGCACGATTCTGGTCAGCGGTTTTTCCAAGGCGTTCGCCATGACCGGCTGGCGCATGGGCTACGCCTGCGGTCATCCCGACCTCATCGGGGCAATGCTGAAGATTCATCAGTACACGGTCATGTGCGCCCCGATCATGGGCCAAGTCGCCGCGCTTGAGGCGCTCAGGAACGGTATGGACGAGATGTATCGAATGATCGAGTCGTACAACCAGCGCCGCAGGCTCGTCGTCCAGGGATTCCGCGACATCGGGCTGTCGTGCCACGAGCCCAAGGGAGCATTTTACGTGTTTCCTTCGATTCAATCGACCGGCCTGTCTTCGGAGGAATTCTCGATGCGTCTCGTGAAGGATGCGAAGGTCGCGGCAGTTCCCGGCCATGTGTTCGGCAAAGGCGGCGAAGGCTTCCTCCGCTGCTCGTACGCGTCCTCGGTATCTCAGCTTACCGAAGCGTTGGAGCGGATCGGGCAGTTTGTCAAGCAGATCTGAGCAGTTTAAGCTGAGGGTGTTTTTTTTCTGAAATTCTGCTATAATTACCCTTGTTTTGCAGACTTGACCGTACTGCGGAGAGGGGGAAAACGATGGCGACAGCGAACAATCATTTAGTTGATCCGGCCCAGCGCACGGTTTGGATGCCGGTCACGAATGTCTGCAATGAAGTCGGCGCGCCTCCCTCGTACAATGACAGGAGCCTGCAAGAAGAGATCGATCTGCTTAGGCGGCGAATGACGGAGACCTTTCTCCAGGAAGATTCCTTCACTGCGGAGCCGGTCATGGAGATCAGTCGGATGCTGGATCTGAAGATCAACGAATATATGAAAATGAGCTATATTGCGCGCTAAGCCCGGGATCTGCTCCGGGCTTTTTTCTTGTCCATGGCGGATTATGCTATAGTAAAGCTAGAAATTGCGCCTGGGGGTGACGGGATGCTCTTGCTTGTAACCGGCTGTACGGGATCAGGCAAATCGGCATACGCTAGGCATCTCGCACAATCGCTTGGGCGAGAAGCCATCAGACTGGCATGCCCGACTTGGCCGCCGCTCAATGCGGACAGCATCCCTGATATGGATTGCAGACACGACAGCGACGCCGGCTTGTTGTCCGACACCCGCGGGACGCCTGCTGCAAATCCAGACCGCGCGGCACGCCGCAGGTTCGAGTGGACGCATATTGAAGCGAATGCCGATTGCGCGTTGGCGCTGAACCGCATCAATATGGACTCGAATCCGTACCGGGCCGAGCGCCGGGCGCTGGTGCTGGACAGCCTGTCGGGCTGGCTGCGCCAGCAGGTGGCGGCTGCCTCGATGGATATGAAGCGGGACGACCAAACGCTGTGCGAGCATCGTGAAGAGCAAGGCGGCCATGACGGCCGGCAAGCAGCGAACCCGAAGGCAGCGGCAGAGGAATTGCTGCGAGCCTTGCTTGAATTTGAAGGGATCGTCATCGTCGTGACCGAGGAAGCTGTCGCGGGACTCGCCTCAGATCCATGGGAACGATTATACATACGGCTGCTGGCCGAGGCCAACCGGCGGCTGGCGGACGCGTCTCATGCAATCTATCGCATGTCCTTCGGCATCGCCACGGCGATCCGGGGCGAGCGGCTGTGAACGGAGGGAAGCGGAATGAAGCTGTACACAAGAACCGGCGATAAAGGGATGACCTCGGTCATCGGCGGCAAAGTAAGCAAAAACGACGAGCGCGTGGAAGCGTTCGGGACGATCGACGAGCTGAATGCATTTGTAGGTCAGGCCGCTGCAGCAGCGGCTGGCGGCATCGGAGCGTCGCCGTTCGCGGCGGCATTGTCGGACGAGCTGGCTGTCATCCAGCACGAACTGTTCGATTGCGGGTCCGATCTCTCCTACGCGGCGCCGACGCCCGAGCAGCTGAAGGTACAGCCGGAGATGACGGCCAGGCTCGAGGCTTGGATCGATCGGCATGAGGCGGGCAATCCGCCGATCGCGAGGTTCATTCTGCCTGGCGGCACAGCCGTCGCGGCGGCGTTGCACGTATGCCGGACCGTATGCCGCAGAGCGGAGCGGACGGTCGTGACGCTGGCTGCGACCGGCGGATCCTGTCCGCCCGAGGTAGCGAAGTATTTGAACCGGCTGTCCGATTATTTTTTTGCCGCCGCGAGAGCAGCCAATGCGAGCGAGGGCGTGCCGGACGTCGAATACGAGAGAGGCGCCGCGGTGTTCCGCCGCGGTGGCAGGGAGCTATAGCATCGATGAATTCAGAACATGTTGAAGGATACTACAAGCCGCTCGTCCATGTCGCGGACGAGCGGGATGAAGGCCGCATGCTGCGCGATGTGCTGCGGGGCCGCCTGGGCATCTCCAGAAGGCTGTGGAACAAGCTGAAGACGACGGAGGAAGGCGTGACCGTGAACGGGAACGCCGTCTACTCCAGCTTCATTCTGACGGCCGGGGACGTGTTGGCGCTGCGCATGGCGGAGGAATCGTCAGAGGATATTCTGCCGCAGCCGATCCCGCTGAATATCGTCTTCGAGGACGAGCATCTGCTTGTGTTGAACAAGCCGGCGGGCATCATCGTGCACCCGACGACGGGGCATTATGCCAATACGCTGGCGAACGGCGTCGTGCACTACTGGCGGGAACGCGGCGAGCGCTGCCGGTTCCGTCCGGTCAACCGGCTGGACGAGCATACGTCCGGGCTCGTGATCGTCGCCAAGCATCCGTATGCGCAGCAGCAGCTGTCCGCGCAGATGTCGGCGGGCACCGTCGTCAAGCAGTACCGCGCTTATGTGTACGGCCGCCCGCCGGCGGAGGACGGGGAAGTGAACGCGCCGATCGGACGCGTCCCGGAAGATCCGCACCGCAGGGCGGTGCGCGAGGACGGACAGCCGTCGCTGACCTATTATTCGCTGGCGGAGGCGTTCCCTTGCGGCGCCAGCGCGCTGAGCGTCCGGCTGGGAACGGGGCGCACGCATCAGATTCGCGTGCATATGGGCGCGATCGGCTGCCCGCTCATCGGGGACGCTTATTATGCGGATCCGGCATGGGAGCGGACGCCGCTGGCTGCCGCGCTCTCGGGGCGGATCGGCAGGCAGGCGCTGCACGCCGCGCTGCTCTCCTTCCGCCACCCGGTGACGGGTGCCGAGACGACGCTGGAGGCGCCGCTGCCCGAGGACTTGCGCGCACTCGAGCTCGCGCTGCGCGAGCTCAAGTTAGCTTGACGCCGCTGCCAAGTCCCATTTTCTTGAGAATGAACCGAAGGAGCTATTCCATGTCCAAGAAGTTGACCGTGTACCAATATCCATCCTGCGATACTTGCCGCAAAGCGGTCAAGTCGCTGCAAGCGCAAGGCCACGAGCTGGAATTAATTAATATCAAGACGTCTCCGCCCTCCGTGCAGGAGCTGAACAAACTGATCGCGGCCAGCGGCCTGCCGATTCAAAAATGGTTTAATACGGCGGGCGACGTATACCGGTCTCTCGGACTGAAGGACCGCATGGCGCAGCTGACGGATGAACAAAAAACGGAGCTGCTGGCCGGCAACGGCATGCTGATCAAGCGGCCGGTCGTCACGGATGGCAATACGGCGACCGTCGGCTATCGGGAGGAGGAGTACAAGCGTGTCTATGCCGACTGACGGCCGGGAACCGGAGGTAACGTCTAGTCAGGAGAGCAAGCCGGCTGCGCAACAACGGACGGAAGCTGCAGAGCGGGAGCAGGAACCGAACCCGAACCCCGAAGCCGGATTTGAACGGGAAAAGGGGGCATTCCAAGCGGAAACGCCATCTCGCGAGGATAGCTCCCCAAGCGACGAAGGCGGCAGGCGCCGCGGCAAAGGGGGCTCCTGGGCATTCGGCGCGGTGCTGGCGTTTCTGCTCGGCAAGGGCAAGGCTGGACTGCTGCTGCTCTTGAAGTTCGGCAAGCCGCTTATCTCCATGGCCGTATCGATTGGCGCTTATGCGCTTATTTATCCATGGGCGTTTGCGGTGGGCATCGTGGCGCTGCTGCTCGTCCATGAGCTGGGCCATGTCTGGGTGGCCAAGCGCAAAGGGCTGCCCGTGACCGCGCTTCTGTTCGTCCCCTTCCTCGGCGCCGCCGTCATGATGAAGCGCAATCCGAAGGACGCCGCCACGGAGGCCGACATCGCGCTCGGCGGGCCGTACCTCGGCACGGCAGCGGCCTTCGTCTGCTACGGGATCGGCGTTTACACGGACAGCGGCGTTTGGCATATGCTCGCTTATATCGGCTTTTTCCTTAATCTGTTCAATCTGCTGCCGATGCGCCCGCTTGACGGCGGCAGAATCTCAGCGGCGGTGAACCGCTGGATCTGGGTGGGCGGCGTTGTCGCGGCGCCGTTCGTGCTCTGGTATACGAAAAGTGTGCTGTTCGCCTTGATTTTAGGCTGGTTCGTGGTGTCCACTTACCGTCAATTCAAGAAGGGCCGCGGGAGTGGACCGGAACATATTGCGGAGGGCGTATACCAAGCGAAGGCGGATGCTTCGCTGCCCGATTGGTACTATCGGGGCTCCAGCCATCTGCGGGACCTGCCCTATACGGCTTATTGCACCATGGACGGCCAGCATGTCGTCGAATTCGAATGGGAAGCGCTCTCCTTCAAGGGCGAGCTGCCGATCGATCAGGCGATTCTGATCCGTCGCGTATACGCCTACCAGATCGAGGGGCCGGACGAGGATCAGAATCTGTCGCTCAAGGTGCGGGTCGAAGGCAATGTGTACGAGCCGGATAACTATTATGACGTGGCGAACCGGGACAGATGGCGGATCGGCATTTTGTACGGCGGCCTTATTTTTTTGCTCGTCTATATGATGTGGGTCATTCAACAAGCAGGCTGGACGGAGCCTGTGTAGACGGAGCCCGTGCAGGGTACGGCGGACAATAGGCAGGCATCGAAAGGGAAGGAAGAAGCGGCTATGGAACGGAATTGCTGGACATCGGATCGGCTGAGTCGTCTCGGATCGGCCATATTCTCGGAGGTTGGCGGCTGGAAAGCGCAGGCGCGGGCCAGCGGGCTGGATGTCATCCAGCTCGATATCGGCAGTCCGGACAGGCCGCCGGCGCTGGCGATCCGCGAGCGGCTCGCGCAGGCCAGCCTGCAGCCGGAGCTGTATCGTTACCCCGGCACGGACGGCAGCCCGCCCTTCAGGGGCAAGGTCGCGGCGTGGTTCGAGCATCGCTTCGGCGTCGCGCTGGACCCCGAGCGCGAGGTGCTCTCGCTCATGGGCACGCAGGACGGCCTCGCGCATCTGGCGCTGGCCATGACGAATCCGGGCGACGCGGCGCTGCTGCCCGATCCCGGATACCCCGTCTACCAGGCCGGCCTCGCCGTGGCGGGGGTAGAGACGGTCGCCATGCCGCTGACGGCGGAGCGCGGCTACCTGCCGGACTTCGGCGCCGTCCCCGACCGCGTCTGGGACAAGGTCAAGTTCATGCTGCTCAGCTATCCGAGCAATCCGACGGCGGCCGTGGCGGACTTGTCCTTCTTCGAGGAAGCCGTCGCGGTTGCCAGGCGCAGAGGCGTCCTGCTCGTGCACGACAACGCCTACAGCGAGATGGCGTATGACGGCTTCAAGCCGCCGAGCGTGCTCGAGGTGCCGGGCGCGAAGGACGTGGCGATCGAGTTCCACTCGATGTCCAAGTCGTTCCATCTCGCCGGCGCCCGCATCGGCTATGCCGTAGGCAACCCGGACGTGCTGGACAGTCTGCGCGCGCTCAAGAACAACATCGACTTCGGCGTGTTCCTCGCCGTCCAGGAGGCCGCGATCGCAGCGCTCGATCTCGATATGACGGCCCCAGATCCGGTAGCCGCCGAGTACGAGCGGCGTCGCGACGCCTTCATCGCGGCCATGGCCGAAGCGGGCTGGGTGATCCCGCCGCCCCGCGGCTCGATGTTCGCCTGGGCGCCCGTGCCGGACGGCCGGTCTTCGCGGGAGCTGGCCCGGTCGATGCTCGAGCGGACCGGCGTCGCGGTCATTCCGGGCAGCGCGTTCGGCGCGCGCGGCGAGGGCTATGTCCGCTTCGCGCTCGTCGAGCCGGAGGATCGCCTGCGCGAGGCGGCCGGGCGGATCGGACGGTTCCTGCGGGGTGTGCTATAATAGAGAGATAGACTAGCGCACGAAAGCGAGAGAACGCCAAGCATGGAACAATACCAAAAAAGAGTGCTGCTCGTGGACGGCATGGCGATTTTGTTCAGAGCCTACTTCGCCACCTCTTATACCGGATATATTCGCAAGACGAAGGCGGGACTGCCGACGAATGCGGTTCACGGCTTCGTCCAGTACTTTTTCGATGCGATCAAGACGTTCCGGCCGACGCATGTCGTCTGCTGCTGGGACATGGGCAGCTCCACCTTCCGGACCGAGCAGTTCGGCGCATACAAGGGCAACCGGCCGGAACCGCCGCTGGAGCTCATCCCGCAGTTCGACCTGGTCAAGGAAGTCGTCGCCGAGATGGGCGTCCTGAACGTAGGCATGCCCGGATACGAGGCCGACGACTGCATCGGGACGCTGGCCGCGGCGTTCGGCGCCGACGTCGAGGTATTCGTGCTCACCGGCGATCATGATCTGCTGCAGCTCGTATCGGACAATGTGAAGGTCGTCATTATGAAAAAAGGCAAGCTGAACTACGCGGTGTACGATCCGGACACGCTCCTGTCCGAGCGTCAGCTCACGCCTGCGCAGATCATCGATCTGAAGGCGTTCATGGGCGATA
The DNA here is from genome assembly GCF_037963805.1 of Cohnella sp. 56. Taxonomy (NCBI): domain Bacteria; kingdom Bacillati; phylum Bacillota; class Bacilli; order Caryophanales; family Paenibacillaceae; genus Cohnella; species Cohnella sp. 56. The sequence continues at coordinate 112,407 of NZ_JAZDQE010000013.1, forward strand.
CGAGCGACAACTATCCCGGCGTACCGGGCATCGGCGAGAAAACGGCGCTCAAGCTGCTGCTCGAATACCGCGATGTCGAAGGCGTGCTGGACAATCTCGACAAGCTGGCCAAGGGCGTGCGGGCTAAGATCGAGTCCAATCTCGAGCTGCTGCATCTGTCCCGCCGGCTCGCGACGATTCGGCTGGATGCGCCGATCGCCTGCACGCTGGACGAATGCGTCTGGGCGATTCGCCAGGAGTCTGCGGTCCGCAAGTTCGAGGAACTTGAATTCGGCGGTCTCGTGAAGCTGCTCGGTGTCGAGCCGGCGATGGCAGAGGCGCTGCTGCTCGCGCCGGAGGAGGACCCGTTCGGCGAGGATGTTGTGTTGCAGACGGAGCTTGAGCTCCCGGGATTCCGGGACAGACTTGCATAATCATTTTTTTGAACGATCGCCGGGGTGCGTACCCCGGCGTTTTTTATTAGCGGGTGCCGGACGCGCAGACGCAAATCACAAATAAGCACGATAGGTCAGCAAATCGGCGGGATAGTCGATTGTCCGCAAATGTGCAACCGCTTACTATATAAGTATCCGTCACAGAATAGAGGGTGCTTCTATATGACATTAAAAGCTAGCTTGATTGTCGACAAGGACTTCGTTGTCGGAGAGATCGACGAACGCATTTACGGCTCCTTTGTCGAGCATCTCGGCCGGGCCGTGTACAACGGCCTGTACGAGCCTGGTCATCCGTCGGCAGGCGAGGACGGTCTGCGCGAGGACGTCCTCGCGCTCGTGCGTGAGCTGCGGGTGCCGATCGTCCGGTACCCGGGAGGCAACTTCGTCTCCGGCTACAATTGGGAGGACACGGTAGGTCCGCGAGCAGAGCGCAAGCGCAGGCTCGAGCTGGCATGGAGAACGATCGAGACGAATGAATTCGGATTAAACGAGTTCGTCGATTGGACAAAAAAGGCGAATGCGGAAGTGATGATGGCGGTCAATCTCGGTACGCGCGGCATCGATGAAGCCCGGAATGTCGTCGAATACAGCAATCATCCCGGCGGCACGTACTGGAGCGATCTGCGGCGCAGCCACGGATACGAGCGTCCGCATCGGATCAAGACCTGGTGCCTGGGCAACGAGATGGACGGACCGTGGCAGATCGGGCACAAGACGGCGGCAGAGTACGGCCGCCTCGCCGTCGAGTCCGCCAAGGCGATGAAGTGGGTCGACTCTTCGATCGAACTCGTGGCCTGCGGCAGCTCGACGCTGCAGATGCCTACGTTTCCCGACTGGGAAGCGACGGTGCTGGATCATACGTACGAGCATGTGGAATATTTGTCGATGCACCAGTACTACGGCAACGCGGAGGACGACACGCCGACGTTCCTCGCCCGCTCGCTGCAGATGGACCAGTTCATCCATACGCTGATCGCTGTCTGCGATTATGCCAAGGCCAAGCAGCGCAGCAAGAAGACGATGCTGCTGTCCTTTGACGAATGGAATGTCTGGTATCACTCCCACGCCGCGGACGCAGCCCGCGACCCGTGGAGCATCGCGCCTCCGCAGCTGGAGGACGTATACACGCACGAGGACGCGCTTGTCGTCGGCTGCATGCTCATCAGCCTGATCAAGCGGGCCGACCGCGTCAAGATGGCTTGTCTCGCCCAGCTCGTGAACGTGATCGCCCCGATCATGACCGCTACGGGCGGCGGCGCATGGCGCCAGGCGATTTTTTATCCTTTCCAGCATGCGTCCACGTTCGGCCGGGGCCGCGCGCTCGTGCCGCTGGTCCGGTCGCCGAAGTACGACACGAAGGAGATCACCGACGTTCCGTATCTCGAGGCGGTGGCCGTCCACGATGAAGCGGCCGGGCAGGTGACGGTATTTGCCGTCAACCGGCATCTGGAGGAGGCGCTGCCGCTGGAGATCGATCTGCGCAGCTTCGGCGAATGCCGTGTGATCGAGCATCTGGTGCTGGAAAACGAAAATTTGAAGGCGGTCAATACGGAGCGCGATCCGGAGCGGGTGAAGCCGCATGCCGGCGGCGATGCGGCGGTCGACGGAGCGAAGGCTGCGGCGAGACTGGCCAAGGCGTCGTGGAACGTAATCCGTTTCTCGGTCAGCTGATAGTTATCTGTCGTCCGTATCGCCGAGCGGGTCCTCTCCCGGGTAATTCCGGGGCAGGTCTTCGTGAAGCTCGATGTTCTCGTAGCCCGCGTGCGTATCCTGGTCGATGCGCCACGGCTTCGCGCGGCCCAGCTTCAGGTTGGTGACGAGGCTGGCGCCGTACGGGCCTTCGGGAAATTCCTCGAGAAACAAGTCGTTGCGATGGGATTCGACCGTGCTCACATCCGTATCGGGACGGCGGTCTTCGGAGAGGAAGCGCGACAAAATAAGCCCTCCTTATGAATAACAGATGGGCTTATCATTTGCCTTCCCCGGTCAAATCATGCATGGGCCGCACATCCGGCAGCCTGATCGATCGGCATTTTCCAAGCGCGAATCAGTCGGTAAAGTGGACCTCTCCGAGCACAAGGCTCAGAAACTGGGACAGCTCCGCCGCTTGCTCTTCTTCGATACGGAATACGGACGCGATCACGCCGTCCTCCTCCAGATCGTCGTAGGCGAGCACGCCGCTTCGGCCGGATTGCATGTCGATGACGAGCTTTTTGCCGTAAAAGCGGTTGGTCGTGACGATGGCCAGATCGAAGCGGTTCAGTCCGGGCGAGACGAATGTCACGAATCGGGTCGACGTCTGCTCCGTGCTGTCCGAGAGAAAATCGAAGTCCTTCAGCTCCATGATGCACCTGCTCCTTTCGAGAGAGAGTTGTGTAAGTCAATTCTAATAAGGCGTCTCCTGATGCAAAAATTGCGGGCTGACAATCCGATCCTCATAGCTGCGGTGAAAGACAGGCGTCGTCGCGGGCGACAGCGGCGGGACAAGCCAGGACCATCTCCCGGTAACGTCCCGGCCCGCCTTTTCTTCATTGCGTTCGAAGACGCTGAACTGCTGCGCGGCGGTATGGTGATCGACGATTGTGACGCCGGCCCGCCGATACGAGTGCAGCACCGCGGCGTTGAGCTCGACGAGGGCGCGGTCCTTCCACAGCGTAATATTGGACGAGGTGTCGAGTCCCAGATTGGCGGCCACGAGCGGGAGCAGATTGTAGCGGCCTTCGTCCGCCAAATTGCGGGCGCCGATCTCCGTGCCCATGTACCAGCCGTTGAACGGAGCGGCGGTATAGCGGACGCCGCCGATCTCAAGGACCATATCGGAGATGACCGGCACGGCGTACCATTTGGCCGGGAAGCTGCCGAATATATCGTTGTCCGGATGAGACAGCGGAACTTCGAGCGCATGAGATGACGGAATCTCGAACAGCCGGGGCCGGCCGTCGCCGCGTTGAATGACCAGGGGCAGCAGATCGAACGGCGAGCCGCTTCCTTGCCAGCCGAGCCGCTCGCAAACCCGGGTGAACCGGACCGAGGACGGATCTCCGACGACGCCCTCCGGCCGCTCGTAGCCGGCGTAGCGGAGCAGCTGGTGGTTCCAGATCCGAAAGGTGCGCCCGGCGCGGCCCTCCTGCGGCAGGAGGGTGATTGCGGGGCGAATCTCGCCGGCGTTGGTGGCGAAGGCCAGATGTCGGAGCAGCGCGTGATACACGTCCTCCTCCGTCTCGGCTTCGCGTTCGTCAAATACGTGCATACGATTCCAGAACAGTCTGCCGATGCAGCGGTTGGCGTTGCGCCAGGCCATCCGTGCGCCGTGCCGCAGCTCTTCGTACGTATGCCTATAGGTTCCGGTGACGTCGATCTCTGCGAATGCCTCCTGCATGCGAGCCGAGAGAGCGGCCTCCTGCAGGTTCGTCTCTTCAGCGTATCGGGTCAGGAAGCTGGCGGCTTCGGAGCGGACCGCTTCCGTACCGGCGTCGCATGCAGGGATGCTTTTCATCGGATGCGCACCTCTCTCTTCGCGGCTGTGCCGTTTCGTTGAATTTACATTATCATACCGTCCATCCTGCCGCAAAAGTCGAATTTGTGAAGCATGATCGCGGTAAATACGCAATGCCTACTTGCCAAACCGTCCCCGATTTGATAATCTGAGTGCATACAAGTCGAACGGACGAGGAAGCACCTCACACGCCAAGCGCTGGCGGAGGTGCTTCCTTTTTTTATTGCCCTCTCCCATCCTTGGCCGACTTGGATAACAACCGGCAACGCGCCGGACATTCGAGGAGGAGAAGGGTATGAACATCGTGTTTTTGAATCGGCTGGAGATGGACGGCGGCTATCCGGCGGGACGGCAGGGACAAGTATTCATCGGCGAGGAAAACGGCAATTGGACCGCCGGCTGGCGTGAATCGTCCGACGGGGGCGAGACCGAACAGACAGTATGGTACGAGGGCACGAGCTGGGAGGAGCTGCTGTCCACGTTCCGCCATGGCGTGGCCGGCCGGATGAAGGAGGGCTATCGTCCGATGCTGGACGGCATGCTGGACGATACGCCGTTCTGGGAGCGCAAGCCTCAGCTTCAGGCGCTGCTCCAATGCTATGCGGACGGCCTCCCGGCCTCCGAGGAGGTGCTGGAGCGGCTGCGCCTGTGGCGCAGGACGAAGGCGGCCGAGGAGAAGCGGCCGGCGTATATGATCGCCACCAACCGCGAGCTGCAGGGGCTTGCCGTATTTTTGCCGCACACCGCTGCCGAGCTGCAGCAGGTGCCGGGCTTCGGCAAGCTCAAGGCCGACCGCTACGGCGGGGAGCTGGTCGCGCTGCTGGCGCAGACGGAGCGCAGCCATGCCTACCCGCTGGACTGGGTGTCGGCGGCAGTGTCGCCGCAGCAGTTCGCGGCGTGGACGTTCGCCCAGCGGGAAGACCGCTACGGCAAGAGCCTCGAGATGATCCGCGACAAGCGCAAGCTGCTGACCGGCATCCGCGAGGGCGGCTCGCTGGCGGAGCTGGCGGAGCGGATGAAGTGCGCGCGCAGGGAGCTGATCGCGCGCATCGAGCAGCTTGACGAAGAAGGCTACGACGTCTCGCCGCTGATCGACCGGGAGCTGTCCGCAGTGCCGGCCGAGGAGCGGGAGGAAGCCCTCAGCGCCATGGGCGAGCTTGGCGACCGCTTCCTCAAGCCGCTGCAGCAGCGTGTCTACGGAGGCGCTGCGGCTACCGAATATGCGGAGGCGGAGAGACAGTACGAGAAGCTGCGCATGCTTCGCATAAGCTTCCGTAGAAGTCGACAGATCGCCATTTAAGGGCAAATATCGCCGTAGGAGCGCGTTCACGGGGTTAAAGCGCCCTTTTGCCGCCGAACCGGACGTGTTATGATGCCATGGATATTTTGAATCGGCTCATCATGCGGGTTCGGCGAGGGGCGCTTGCACAGATGGAATTAAGCAAAAAAATGAAGCTCGGCCGTCTCACTTGGCCTATTATGATCGAGATGTTCCTGGCGTTTGCGATCGGCACGTCCGATACGCTGATGGTCAGCAGAATTTCGGACGACGCCGTTGCCGTCGTCGGGTTTTCCAATCAGTTTTTTAACGCCGTCATCGTCGTGTTCATGCTGGTGGCGAGCGGCGCGGGCATATTGATCGCGAACCGGCTGGGAGCCGGCGAGGCCTACGAGGCGCGCAAGCTGGCCATCGTATCGGTCGTCCTGACCGGGGCGATCGGATTGACCGTCAGCCTGCTGATGATCGTCGGGGCCAGCCAGATTGCGGGATGGCTCGGCATGCCGAGCGATATCAGGCCGCTGGCGCGCGACTATATGTCAATCGTGGGCGGCGGCATGATCTTCACGGCAATCGGCAATGCGCTGTCGACCGCAATCCGCAACACGGGCAACACGCGGTCCCCGATGTACATCGCGATCATGATGAACATCGTTCACATCTTCCTGAACGCAGTGTTTATTTTTGGTCTGTTCGGACTGCCGAAGTGGGGGCTGTTCGGCGTCGCGCTGTCTACGCTGTTCGTCCGCGCGACTTCGGTCGTATTGCTGTTCTATATATTCCGCTCGGCGTTCGGCGGCAAGATCGGCTTCGGCGAGCTCTTGCGCCCGGATTGGAGCAAGGCGAAGGAGATACTGCGCATCGGCTGGCCGCTCAGCATCAACGGCGGTTCCTGGCAGCTGTCCCAGCTGGCGATCACGGGCCTGATCGGCGTGATGGGCGCGCAGGAGCTGGCGGCGAGGACGTACATGAATACGATGGAGTCGTTCGCATTTACGATCGGCTGGTCGTATGCGATGGCCGTGCAGATTCTGATCGCGTATTTGTTCGGGCAGGGCCGGCTCAAGGAAGCGTACTATAGCGCATACCGCGCGATGGGCTTCGGCATGGCGTTCGTGATGGTCAACACGGGATTGATGCTCGTATTCCGCAAGCAGATCATTACCTTCTTCACCGCGGACCCGTGGATCGTCGATATGGCGATCGCGCTCCTGTGGCTGAATCTGGTCCTCCAGCCCGGCAAGATGCTGAACATGGCGCTCGGCCAATCAATCGTGGCGGTCGGCGACAGCCGGTACATGATGAAGATCTCGATACCGAGCCAATGGCTGGTATCGGTCGGCATCACCTATCTGCTCGGCATTCAGCTCGGCTGGGGGCTGTACGGCGTATACGCCGGCATGATCCTCGACGAGTACATCCGCGGGGCGGTGCTGTATCTCCGCTGGCGGCATCACCGGAGGCGGGGATTGTTCGCCGAGCGGGGACAATGTGCTGCGGGCGGTCCTGCGGCTGCGGCGAGCGGCCTGACGGTCTGATGGTCTTGACTTTCGATCCCCTGACATGCGACAAGGCGCTCCATGACCTCTGCGGCTGCAGAATGTCAGGAGCGCCTTGTCTTCATTATCGGGCATATGTCGTTCATAGCCATTCCTTCTTGCGGAAGATATAGAACATGCCGAAGCCCAGTCCGATCATAATGATCAGCAGCACGACGGAGCCGTACTCATCGTGCATGCCGGGAATGTAGTCGAAGTTCATCCCGTACACGCCGGTCAGGAATGTGAGCGGCATGAAAATCGTCGTCAGCGCGGTGAACACGCGCATGATCTCGTTGGCGCGGTTGGCGACGCTCGACTGATACGCTTCGCGCAAGTTGCCCATCAGATCGCGGTACGTTTCGAACGTTTCATAAATTTTGACGGCATTTTCGTGAATGTCGGTGAAGTACTTTTGCAGCTGGTGGTCGATGAGCCGCAGGTCGCGCTTGTTCAGCGTCGCGATCACGTCGCGCTGCGGGCCGAGCACCTTTTTGAGCCATAAAATCTCGCTTCGCAGGCCGATGATCTCGGTCAGATGGGACTTCTTGGTGTGCATCAGGATGTCTTCTTCGAGCTGCTCGATCCGGGCTTCGATCCGGTCGCCTACGGAAAAGTAGTTGTCGACGACGATATCGACGAGGTGGTACAGCAGTCTGTCGGCCGTATTGACCTCCTGCTCCCACAGGACCGGCTTGATGCTGCGGAGCTCGTTGATCTTCTGGCGGGTGACCGTGATGAGATAGTGGCGGCCGAGAAAAAGGTTCAGCGCGCGGAGGAAAATCTCTTCGTCGTCGAACCGGATGCTGTTGATGACCAGAAAATAATGGCTCTCGTACACTTCGAGCTTCGGGCGTTGTTCTTCCTCGGTCAGGCAGTCCTCGACGGCCAGGTCGTGAATGCCGAAAAGCGGCTGCAGCACCATCAGGTCTTCGACGTCGGCGTCGATCCAGTAGAAGCCTTCTTCAGGCGGCAACAAAGTATCGGTAATATTTTCAACAGGCGTGAATACGCCTTGACGGACCAGGCGGATCTTCATGGATATCGCTCCTTGTCATAATCGGCTTAAGCGCCGTCCGGCGCGCCTGGTTGAGGGCGCATGGAACGGCGCTGTCGTATTATGCAGGGCGGACATCCGCGCGCGAAGGGGATTACTCGGCAGAGCCGGGCAAGCGCGGAGCTTCGGTGGCGGACTCACGTCCTGCGGCATTCCGGCGTACGATGCAACTTGGCCCAGGATGATCTCCTTCCATGACCGGCTCCCCCCTTTCCTTCCCGCTGTGTCCGATGTTCGATCGGCATCGGGTATGCCCTGTCCGGGCACAATCCGTGTTAAGTATAATCCTCTGCATCAACCCTTTCAAGGACAATTTAACGCGGTTTTTCCTGACGCTTGACGGAGGCCGGACCGATCGGTTACATTAGGATTAGTTTAACCCGATACAACCGAATAGTTTTGCCCATCTTATCAAGAGCAGGCGGAGGGACTAGCCCGATGAAGCCCGGCAACCGGCGTAGCTACGCACGGTGCTAATTCTTGCGAAGACGTTCGATTCAGGACGTTTCTGGGAGATGAGAGAGGCGATCGCGTACCGTTTGTTTACGACGACCCCTTTCTGACGAGAGCGGGTCTTTTGTTTTGCCTATAGATCTGTTGAACAGGAGTGATCAGTATGCCGATCAAGGTTCCCGACAGCCTCCCCGCCAAGGAGGTGCTGGCCGGAGAGAACATATTCGTCATGGATGAGAGCGTCGCCTACCATCAGGATATTCGCCCGCTGCGAATTGCGATCCTGAACCTGATGCCGACCAAGGAGACGACCGAGACCCAGCTGCTGCGGCTCGTCGGCAACACGCCGCTCCAGGTGGAGGTCGTGCTGCTTCATCCGAAAACCCATACCTCCAAAAACACCTCGTCCGAGCATCTGGAGAGCTTTTACAAGACGTTCGACGAGATCTCCCACCAGCGGTACGACGGTCTCATCATCACGGGAGCGCCGGTCGAGACGCTGCCGTTCGAGGAGGTCAACTACTGGGAAGAACTCAAGGACATTATGGACTGGAGCGCCAAGTACGTCACCTCGACGTTCCATATCTGTTGGGCGGCCCAAGCCGGTCTGTACCACCACTTCGGGGTGCCGAAGGTGGAGCTGGATAGCAAGCTGTTCGGCGTGTTCCCGCACACGCTCGCCAAGCGCAACGTGCCGCTGCTGCGCGGGTTCGACGAGATGTTCTACGTGCCGCAGTCGCGCCATACGGAGGTTCGCCGCGAGGATATCGACAAGGTGCAGCAGCTTGAAGTGTTGGCCGAATCGGAGGAAGCGGGCGTATACATCGTCGCTTCGCGGGGCGGCAAGCAGATTTTCGTGACGGGCCATTCCGAATACGATCCGAATTCGCTCAAATGGGAATACGACCGCGACAAAGCGAAAGGGCTGCGGATCGACGTGCCGAAAAATTATTTTCCGCAGGACGATCCGTCCAAAATGCCGGTGTCGACCTGGCGCGCGCATGCGAACCTGCTGTACTCCAACTGGCTGAACTACTATGTGTATCAGGAGACGCCCTATGACCTGGGGGCAGGCATATGAAGCAACGGGCTCGAACCGAACTGGAATCCCGGGAATCTAATCCAAGATGGAGGAATCGCTTCTCATGAAAATCGAAAGCCGCCTTGCCCAGATCGGCTCGCAGGAAGATCCCGCGACCGGCGCCGTCAGCTACCCGATCTACCAGTCGACCGCCTTCCGCCATCCAAGGCTCGGACAGAGCACGGGCTTCGACTATTCCCGTACCAAAAGTCCGACCAGAGCGGTGCTTGAGGAGGCGTTCGCGCAGCTTGAGAGCGGCGATCGCGGCTTCGCATGCAGCTCCGGCATGGCCGCGCTCCAGACGATCTTCGCGCTGTTCAAGCAAGGCGATCACCTGATCGTCTCGCTCGATCTGTACGGCGGCACGTATCGCCTGCTGGAGCGCATTATGTCCCGCTTCGGCGTGACCGCCTCCTATGTCGACACGAACGATCTCGACGCGCTCGAGTCGCTGCGCACCCCGGCTACCCGCGCCGTGCTGATCGAGACGCCGACCAATCCGCTCATGATGATCACCGATATCGCGGCGGTCGCCGCCTGGGCGAAGGTTCACGGCCTGCTGACGATCGTCGACAATACGCTGATGACGCCGTTCCTCCAGCGCCCGATCGAGCTCGGCGCCGACATCGTCACCCATAGCGCCACCAAGTATCTGGGCGGACACAACGACGTGCTGGCCGGGCTGATCGTCACGAAGGGACAAGCCTTGTCCGACGAGATCGCGTTCCTCCACAATTCCATCGGCGCCGTGCTCGGACCCCAGGATTCCTGGCTGCTGATGCGGGGCATGAAGACGCTCGCGCTGCGGATGGAGCGGCACGAGTACAACTCGGTCCAACTGGCGGAGTGGCTGGCGGCGCATCCGGCGGTCGAATCCGTGTATCATCCCGTGCTGCCGGACCATCCGGGACACGATGTCCAGAAGCGCCAGGCTTCGGGCAGCACCGGCATTTTCTCCTTCCGCATGAAGGACGCGCGCACGGTCGAGCCGATCCTGCGCCATCTGCGCCTGATCGCGTTCGCGGAGAGCCTCGGCGGCGTCGAGTCGCTGCTCACGTATCCGGCCGTGCAGACGCATGCCGACATCCCCGAGGAGATCCGCAGGAAAATAGGCGTGGACGACCGTCTGCTGCGCTTCTCCGTCGGCATCGAGCATATCGACGACTTGATCGCGGATCTTGGCCAGGCGATCGATGCGGCCGTCGCCGAGATCGGAGGCGCGGGCGTATGACACAGCCGAACGACCGCCATGCGGCGGACCGCGAATTCGCCACCAAGCTGATTCACTTCGGCACCGAGATCGACGCGGCGACCGGCGCTTCGAGCGTGCCGATCTATCAGGCGTCGACGTTCCACCACTTCGACCTGGAGCAGCCGCCCAAGCACGACTACAGCCGCTCCGGCAATCCGACGCGCGAGGCGCTGGAGTCGTATATCGCCCTGCTCGAGGGCGGGGCGCGCGGCTTCGCCTTCTCCTCCGGCATGTCGGCGATCTCGACCGCGTTTCTGCTGCTGTCGGCGGGCGATCACGTCATCGTCACCGAGGATGTGTACGGCGGCACGTATCGCCTGCTCACGACGGTGCTGAACCGGCTGGCGATCGAGTCCACGTTCGTCGACATGACCGACTTCGAGCAGGTCGTCGCGGCGCGCAGGCCGAACACCAGAGCGGTGTTCATGGAGACGCCGTCCAACCCGACGCTCAAGATTACCGACATCGGGCGGATCGCCGCCTGGGCCAGGGAACAAGAGCTGATCTCGATGCTCGACAACACGTTCATGACGCCGTACCATCAGCGTCCGATCGAGCTTGGCGTCGATCTGGTCATACACAGCGCGACCAAGTTTCTGGGCGGCCACAGCGACGTGCTGGCAGGCCTCGTCGTCACTGCGGACGAAGAGCTCGGCCGCCGGGTCAAGGCGCTGCAGAACGGGCTCGGCACGGTGCTGGGCACGCAGGAGTGCTGGCTGCTCATGCGCGGGATGAAGACGCTGCAGGTGCGCATGGAGGCCAGCGAGCGGAGCGCGCTCAAGCTGGCGCAGTGGCTGAGCGGACATCCGGGCGTCGCCCGCGTCTACTATCCTGGGCTCGAAGGCCATCCGGGCAAGGAGATTCACGAACGTCAGTCCAAGGGCTACGGCGCCGTCGTCTCGTTCGATGCGGGCAGCGGGGAGCGGGCCAAGCGGCTGCTCGGCAAGGTGCGAATCCCGCTCGTCGCGGTCAGTCTGGGCGCGGTGGAGAGCATCCTGTCCTACCCGGCGATGATGTCGCATGCCGCGATGCCGCCCGAGGTGCGGACCGCTCGCGGCATTTCCGACGGACTCGTCCGCTACTCGGTCGGCCTCGAGGATATCGACGATCTCATCCGGGATTTGGAGCAGGCGCTCGCGGACTGAGACGATTCCTCACGAAAATACAAGCTTCGTCATAAATCGACTTTTCTGCATATCCAATACGTGGTAGAATAAGACCATTCGACAAGACAAGGCAGGCGAAGACCGTTGACCGCTTCATGGCTGCTTGAGAGATTGAAGACGATTGCCAAGGCTTTTCTTCCGGCCAGCCGGCTGAACGTCTTCCCGCCGGATTTTACGATCCGGCGGCCGATCGTGTCTCTCCTGCGGCGGCGGCTCGACCGGGGCGAAGCCTGCTTTTTGGCATTGTACCGCTGGGAGAGCAAGGCTCCCCAAGAGCACCGCGGACACAGCCGCGAGGAAGAGGAGCGGCTGTCCGTCGCCAGCAGGCGGCAGCTGGCCACACTCGCCCGCGAACAGTTCGGCGCCGAGGAGCTGATCGGCGTCGATCGGCTGGGCCCGCAGGAGTTCGCCGTCCTGCTCGGCGCGCCGTCCGATCCCGACGAATCGTTCGTACCGGCCGTGCTGTTCCGCCGGCTGGAGCTGCTCAGGCATGCGCTGGAGGGCGGCGTCGCGTCGGCCTGGCCGGACGTCGCCGGTCACTGGCAGCTCACGGGCACGTATGTCCCGGTATCGCAGAATTCCTGGGACAGGCACACGGACGCGTCCGAAGTGCTCAAGGAGACGTTCGATTTTGCGCTGGCGCTGGCGACGAGGGCGGTCACTCCGCAGGTGATCGAAGCGCGCAGGCAGCTGGACGAGATTTTGGCCGAAGGCCGGATCTCCGTGCTGGCCCAGCCGATCATGAATCTCAGGAGCGGCGACATCTACGGGTGGGAGATTCTGACCCGGGGGCCGGCCGCGAGCGTGTTCCATATGCCCGACGAGCTGTTCCGGTTCGCGGGACAGAGCAAGCAGCTCAGCAGGCTGGAATTCATCATCGTGCGCCATGCGCTGGACGAGATTGCGGCCCGGCGCATCCGCGAGCCGATATTTCTGAACGTCACGCCCGTGACGCTCGCGCATCCGCTGTTCCTGACCCACCTGGAGCAGTGTCTGGGGCGGCATCCCGTCCTGTCTCCCGAGCAGATCGTGCTCGAGATTACGGAGCGCCACGAGATTCACGATCTCGGCGAGATGCACGGCATATTGGGACGTTTCCGGGAAAAGGGATTCAGATTCGCGATCGACGACGCGGGCTCCGGCTATTCGAGTCTGCAGTGGATCGGCGAGCTGATGCCCGAGCTGATCAAGATCGACCGCTCCGTCATTCAATTCGTGGACCGGTTCAAGGTCAAGGAGAGTCTGCTGCGGGCGATCGTGACCGCGGCCGGGGAGATGAGCTGCGAGGTCGTAGCCGAAGGCGTCGAGCGCGAAGAAGAGGCCGATGTGCTGTTCAGGCTGAATGTGGGCATGGGTCAGGGCTACTATTTTGCAAGGCCCAAGCCGCTTATGCACGAGCATGAGCGCGGCATTTTCGATGAGATGAAGGAACGGATACAGATTCGGCGCGGCCTGGTTGCTTCCTGACTAATGGATTGCGTCGTCATTTCTGACTGCCCCGTGATTGTCCGATCGCTTCACAGCCGCCTGGTTGCTTCCTGATGGCAGGAAGCTTCTTTTTATCGCCATGAATCGTGATTTATTTCACAAAGAAATGCATGACATTGCCGTCGATCTTCGTTAAAATAGAGCATAGTGAAGGAGGCTTGAACGATGAGTGCGGTGGATGGAATATTGACGCGCGCGCTGCAGGGCCAGCGCTTGGAATTGGAAGATGTCGTCAGGCTGTTCGAATCGGACGAGATTGAGAAAATGGGAGCGGCCGCGAACGAGCTGATGATGCGGCGCCATCCCGAGCCGATCACGACGTTCGTCGTCGGACGCAACGTGAATTATACGAATATTTGCGACGTGTACTGCCGGTTCTGCGCATTCTATCGCCAGCCGGGGTCCAGCGAGGGCTACGTGCTGCCGGACGAATTGATCCTGCAGAAGATTCAGGAGACCGTCGACGTCGGCGGCACCGAGATTCTCATGCAGGGCGGCACGAATCCGAACCTGAAGTTCGGCTATTATCTCGATCTGCTGCGCAAGATCAAGGCGAGGTTCCCGGACATCACGATGCATTCCTTCTCCCCTGCGGAGATTCACAAGATGAAGGAAGTGTCAGACGGACTGTCGCTCGAAGAGGTCATCCGCCAGATTCATGAAGCCGGACTCGACTCGCTGCCGGGCGGCGGCGCGGAGATTCTGGACGACCGCACGCGGCGCAAGATCAGCCGGCTCAAGGGCTCCTGGCGCGATTGGATGGACGTCATGACGACCGCGCACAAGCTCGGCATGAACACGACGGCGACGATGGTCATCGGCTTCGGAGAATCGATGGAGGAGCGGGCGCTGCATTTGCTGCGCGTGCGCGAAGCGCAGGACGAATGCCTGACCAACGGGTATCCGTCCAAGGGCTTCCTGGCGTTCATCCCGTGGACGTTCCAGCCGGACAACACGAACATGAAGCGCGAGAAGGCAACGCCTGAGGAGTATCTCAAGACGCTGGCGATCAGCCGCATCGCGCTCGACAACATCGACAACTTCCAATCGTCGTGGGTGACGATGGGGCCGGAGATCGGCAAGCTGTCGCTCACCTACGGCTGCAACGACTTCGGCAGCACGATGATGGAGGAGAACGTAGTCTCCGCCGCCGGGACGACGCACAAGGTCAACATCGAACTCATCCTGAAGCTGATCCGCGAGGCGGGCAAGATTCCTGCGCAGCGCAACACGCGGTACGAGATATTGAAGGTGTACAACGAGGACGAGAGCGTGGCGCGCGACTTTATTATGCAGAATTAATAATTTGTGGAACGCTCATTCAGATGGCCCCGCGGGGCGGCTGGATGGGCGTTTTTGTAGTGAAGGCGATCGCCGGACTCACGCGCCCGTGCGCCAGATCGCCTCTCGTAGTGAAGGCGATCGCCCGACTCATGCGCCCGAGCGACGGATCGCCTCTCGTAGTGAAGGCGATCGCCGGACTCACGCGCCCGAGCGACGGATCGCCTCTCGTAGTGAAGGCGATCGCCGGACCCACGCGTCCGAGCGCCGGATCGCCTCTCGTAGTGAAGGCGATCGCCGGACTCACGTGTCCGAGCGCCAGATCGCCTCTCGTAGTGAAGGCGATCGCCCGACTCACGTGTCCAAGCGCCGGATCGCCTCTCGTAGTGAAGGCGATCGCCCGACCCGTGCGCCCGAGCGCCGGATCGCCTCTCGTAGTGAAGGCGATCGCCGGACTCACGCGTCCGAGCACCGGATCGCCTCTCGTAGTGAAGGCGATCGCCCGACCCACGCGTCCGAGCGCCGGATCGCCTCTCGTAGTGAAGGCGATCGCCCGACCCACGCGTCCGAGCGCCGGATCGCCTCTCGTAGTGAAGGCGATCGCCGGACCCGTGCGCCCGAGTGCCGGATCGCCTCTCGTAATGTAGGCGATCGCTCGACTCACGCGCCCGTGCGCCGGATCGCCTCTCGTAGTGAAGGCGATCGCCCGACTCACGTGTCCAAGCGCCGGATCGCCTCTCGTAGTGAAGGCGATCGCCCGGACTCACGCGTCCGAGCGCCGGATCGCCTCTCGTAGTGAAGGCGATTGCCTGACCCACGCGTCCGAGCGCCGGATCGCCTCTCGTAGTGAGCGCGATCGCCAAATCCTGGCCCTCCCGCCGCAGCCGCTTTTTTCCAATCGCAAATTAATAAAATATACCACTCCCCGCAAGCGATCGTATATCCCGATTCCGGTCACCATATAGCTTAAGAACAGGATGCCGGGGGTGAGCCGATGGAGAGGGAGCAATGGTGCGTCAGATTGTATGGAAACCTGGAGATGCGGACCCAACTGCAAAAGATGATGAACGATGCCTTCGAGGGGCTGGCAGACAGTGCGGGGCAAGGACCGTGGCAGCTCGCTGAGCGCGGCGATGCCATCGTGTGCCGGCTTGATATCACGGCCGGACGAAGGGAATTCTGCGACAAAACCGGCATGGTGCTGGCCGAATTCGTGCTGTCCGTCAAGGAGCCGCACATGCTCGAGAAGCTCATGCAGAGCAAGCTGGGGACGCGCGACGTCAAAGAAATCCGGACCGGCATGAAGGAAGCGATCATCCTGCTCAATGGGGATCTTCCCGAAGGGGAGACCATCGTCTCGGAAGGAGAGACCGGCGCGGGCAGGAAGCTTAGACTCGGCAGGATGGGGATGAAGCTGGGCGAATATTTGTGGGAGAAGAGCTCCGTGCATCTCGACGGCTTCATCCGGTTCAGAATGCGGGAATATGCTGAGGAGCTCAAGGACGCCGCCGAATCGGCAGCCTGCGAGATGCTGATGGACCGGCAATATCAGGAGTTCATGCGGCTGCTGCAAACGATGGTCAAGGGCCAGGAGACCGGCCTGCCGGCCATTCATGTGCTGCACGGCGGTGGGCAGAGCCCGACGCTGCTGGACGAGAAGCTGCGCCCGCTTCACGACGAGCAGGCCGCGGAGCCGATGCTGCAGGCTGCCACCGACCAGCAGGACCGCGAGAGCCTGCTCGTGACCCGCCTGCTGGCGGCCAGTCCGCGCCGGCTGTACATTCATACGAACGAGCCCGACGCGCAGGTGGTGCGCACATTGATGGGCATTTTCGGCGAGCGGGCCGCCATCTGCGACGATCCGGTGCTCCGCTAGCATCGCGGCAGCTCTGTGTCGACGGCGTTCGCGACCTTGACGGCTTCGCGTACAAGCGCGTATAATTTAACGTATC
The DNA here is from genome assembly GCF_037963805.1 of Cohnella sp. 56. NCBI lineage: Bacteria > Bacillati > Bacillota > Bacilli > Caryophanales > Paenibacillaceae > Cohnella > Cohnella sp. 56. The sequence continues at coordinate 128,884 of NZ_JAZDQE010000013.1, forward strand.
GGCTGCGAGAAAGACAGCGGCGCTGCAACGGACGGTCCAGAGAGAGGAACCATGAGGCTGCAAGTTCCTTCCGGCAACGGCAAGCGTCGACCCCTTTCGAGCCGCAGGGCCGAACACGATTCGCGCATTTCCCTTCATCGCATATTCGCATCGCGAACATGACATCCGGGGACACGCCGCATCGCCATTAAGTCCTGCCGGGTCATGACCGTTACTCATGCCTAGAGAATCGCCAGCAGCCCGCCCATTGCGGACGGTGGCGGTTGAACGAGGGTGGAACCACGGACGCCATAGACAGGCGCTCGTCCCTTACCGGGGACGGGCGCTTTTTTGCGTTGCTTGGTCCCCATACGCCAATTCCATGCTGCCTAAGGAGGCCAACGCAATGACTGTACAGATCAAGCTGCCCGACGGAGCGGTCCGGGAATACGAGGACGGCGCGAACATCGCCGACGTCGCGGGCTCCATCAGCCCGGGGCTCAAGAAAAATGCCGTAGCCGGCAAGCTGAACGGCAAAGTGGTCGACCTGAACGCCGAGCTGACGCCGGATGCCAAGGTTGAGATCGTCACGCTCGAATCCGCCGACGGGCTCGAAGTGATGCGCCACAGCACGGCGCACTTGATGGCGCAGGCGATCAAGCGCATTTACGGCGATACGGCCGTGAAGCTGGGCATCGGCCCGGTCATCGAGGACGGATTTTATTACGATATCGATATGGAGCAGTCCATCACGCCGGACGATCTGGCGAAGATCGAAGCGGAGATGGAGAAGATCGTCAAGGAGGATCTGCCGATCTCCCGGCGCGTCGTGAGCCGCGAGGAAGCGCTCCGCATCTACACCGAGCTGGGCGATCCGCTCAAGCTGGACCTCATCAACGGCTTGCCGGAGGACGCCGAGATTACGATTTACGATCAGGGCGAATTTTTTGACCTGTGCCGCGGTCCTCATCTGCCGTCGACCGGGCGCATCAAGTCGTTCAAGCTGCTGAGCGTGGCCGGCGCATACTGGCGCGGCGACAGCAAGAACAAGATGCTGCAGCGCATTTACGGCACCGCCTTCGCGAAGAAGGCGCAGCTTGACGAGCATCTTCACTTCCTCGAGGAAGCGAAGAAGCGCGACCACCGCAAGCTCGGCAAGGAGCTCGGCATGTTTACCTTTTCCCGCGAGGTAGGTCAAGGTCTGCCGCTGTGGCTGCCCAACGGCGCGAAGGTGCGCCAGATGCTCGAGCGCTACATCGTCGATCTGGAGGAGAAGCTCGGCTACCAGCATGTCTATACGCCGGTGCTCGCCAACGTCGATCTGTACAAAATCTCGGGCCACTGGGAGCATTACCAGGAGGACATGTTCCCGCCGATGCAGATGGACAACGAGGAGCTCGTCCTCCGTCCGATGAACTGTCCGCATCATATGATGGTGTACAAGAGCGAGATGCGCAGCTACCGCGATCTGCCGATCCGGATCGCCGAGCTCGGCACGATGCACCGCTACGAGATGTCCGGCGCGCTGACGGGCCTGCACCGCGTGCGCGCGATGACGCTGAACGACTCGCATATTTTCTGTCGTCTGGACCAGATCAAGGACGAGTTCAAGCGCGTCGTGCAGCTCATCCAGCGCGTGTACGAGGACTTCGGGCTCAAGGAGTATCGCTTCCGTCTGTCCTACCGCGATCCGGCGGACAAGGAGAAGTACTGGCCGGACGACAACATGTGGGAGACGACCCAGCGCATGCTGCGCGAAGTCGTAGACGAGCTGGGCCTGCCGTACTTCGAGGCCGAAGGCGAAGCGGCGTTCTACGGGCCTAAGCTCGACGTGCAGGTGAAGACGGCACTCGGCAAGGAAGAGACGCTGTCGACCGCGCAGATCGACGTGCTGCTGCCGGACCGCTTCGAGCTCGAGTATGTGGGCGACGACGGCAAAAAGCATCGCCCTGTCGTCATTCACCGCGGCATCATCAGCACGATGGAACGCATGACCGCGTTCCTGCTCGAGAACTTCGCCGGCGCGCTGCCGGTGTGGCTGTGCCCGGTGCAGGCGAAGATTCTGCCGGTCAGCCAGGCGTTCGAAGGCTATGCGCGCGAGCTGGAGGACAAGATCCGCGAAGCCGGCGTGCGCGTCGTAGCCGACCTGCGCAATGAGAAGCTCGGCTACAAGATCCGCGAGGCGCAGCTGGAGAAGGTGCCGTACATGCTCGTCGTCGGCGAGAATGAAGCCGCAGCCGGCACGGTATCCGTCCGCCGCCGCGGCGAGGGCGACATCGGCGCCGAGCCGATCGACGCATTCATCGCTCGGATCAAGGGCGACATCGACAGCAAGCGCACCGACTGACAGCGCGGCGGATTCCGCGCGCAGCATGCGCAGCCGCCAAGCTGTGCCCGGATCGCCTGGGCTAAACCCGGGTTCGCCGGGGCTGCCTCGATCCTTTGGCGCTTCGCCGGTCGCGCCCTGGCGGCATAGCGCCTCGCCGCTGCATAAAGCTTGCGGGCTTTGGACATTCTCCCTCTAGGAGGTATCATCCAATGCCTGCAAGCTTTTTTATGAGATTCGCGACAGCGCTGCTCGTCGCAAGCGTCTGTCTGCCGGCTGCAGCAAGTCCGGCAGAAGCGGGGGCCGGCGCCGAGCCCGAGCCGCCCGCTCAGACGACTGTCACCGTGTTGGCGACCGGCTATACGGCCGGCGTCGAGTCGACCGGCAAGCGCCCGGGGCATCCGCAATACGGCGTCACCTTCTCGGGCGTCAAGGTCAGGCGCAGCAACGTATCGACCATTGCGGCGGATACGCGCGTTTTTCCGCTCGGCACATTGTTGTACATCCCGGGCTACGGCTATGGGTGCGTAGCCGACACGGGCTCTAGAATTAAGGGCCGGCGCATCGACCTGTACTTCCCGTCCACGCGCCAAGTGTACAAGGAGTGGGGCAAGAAGCAGGTCGCGGTAAAAGTGATCCGGCGCGGCGACGGCAAGGTGACGGAAACGATGCTGGACGCCATGAATGAGGTCGTGGTTGCGGGGCAGGACTTGTCCGACAAAAAATTCGGCTCGTAGTATATTTAGTATATTATGATCGAATTTCGTGTGTTAAAATAGGGAGGATGTGGATCATGAGGCCCAAGGAGTGACATTCAGGCATGACCGACTCCCGCGCATATGACGGATATCAGGAGCGACCCGCAATCGAGGATGAACTGCTGAGCGAGCTGTACCGCGAGATGCTGCGGGTGGCGCGCCACAGGCTTCATCACAAGAGCGACGCTATCGATGTAGTCCAGGAAGCCTGGGTGAGAATCTTGGAGAAGCGGGACACGCTTCGGGAGAACGGCAAGATCATCCCTTGGGCGAAGACGATCGCAGCCAACCTGGCGTTGAATGCGAACAGGGCAAGACGTGTCAAGCCGGTATGCGAGCTATGCGAAGCATCGGTGGCCGAGCAAGGGACTGCCAGGCTGAACGAGCCGGAGATCGTCGCAGAGCTGTCGGACATATTGGGGAGACTGGAGCCGGCGACCCGGACGCTGCTCCTTTACAAGTTTTATTACGGCTTCAAGGACGACGAGATCGCTGCGGCGCTGCGCGTCCCCGTAGGAACCGTGAAGGCCCGGATTCATCGCGGCAAGGCAAGGTTGAAGGCGGAGACGGGCGGTAACGGCGCGTTGGATTTATAGCGATTATGCATACATGCGAGAGGAACCGTCAGGTTCCTCTTTTATTTTTCCCGAACGGCGATTATAATGTTAGGAAATATTACATTTTGTCGATTGAACGGAGAAGAAGTCGATGTCGACGAGGGGGATGCGAACGTGGCTGCACTGGGGCGATGGATGAAAAAGCGTAATGGCCGCACTGAATTCGCTCAAATGGCGGATGTTGCATCGCACGAGCAGGAGGCGGCGGGCCTTCGGGAGCGGGAGCGGCTGCGTACGATGGTCGGCGAAGCGGTCGTCATCTCGGATCGTCTGCAGGCGGCGGTCGATGAGGTGGACGCGAGCGCAAGCCGGCTTGAGGCGGTTGCGGACCAATCCGCCGTGCAGGAGAAGCGGCTGAGGCAGCATAGCAGAGCGGCGACGGACAAGCTGAACGAGTCGTTCTCCGCCCTGCAGGAAGTGGCGGCGGCATCCGAACAAATACATGCGACCTCCGCGGAGATGGGCAGACAGAGCAAACAGGCGAAGGCTGTCGTCGTCGACGTGTGCAGATCGTTGCAGCAGACGGACGATGTGATGAACGAGCTGGCCGTGAACCACGGTACGATGGAGGCCAGAGTGAGCGGTCTGATCGCCCAAGCCTCCAGGATCACACAGATGAACGAGCTGATTCAGGAGATCGTCTCGCAGACGTCGCTGCTGGCGCTGAATGCGGCGATCGAAGCTGCGCACGCCGGGGAATTCGGCACCGGATTTACCGTCGTCGCCCGGGAGATTCGCAAGCTCGCCGAGCAGAGCGGGGCGGCGGTCAAGCAGTCTGCGGGCATCGTCTCGGACATTGAAGCCGGCATTCGGCAGGTCGTCGCTTCGGTTGCCGAGGAGAAGCGATCGGTCGTGCGGGGGCTTGCGGAGGTGAAGGTAACCCGGGAGCGGATGGATGTCATCTTCAATCATATGGTGCAGGTGGACGGGCAGGTCGAGGCGACATTGTCCGCAGCGGCCGAACAAGCGGACAGAACGGCCTCGACGAACGATATGCTGCGGGAGGTCGTCGAATCCGTCCGGCTGATGATGGACAGCATCGACGATACGCTTGCGCAGAGCCTGAAGCAGCGGGAGGAGACGGCGAAGCTGGGGCGGGTGTCGCTTGGCCTGAAGGGCGCCGCGGACGAATTGATCGGCGCCGTTCAGCAGGCGGGAGGTCAGGTCTGGTCGGAGACGGGGATTGCGGAGACGGAGCGCTGGACGCAATTTCTATCCGCCCTGGCGTCCGATCCGGCGCTGGTCAGTCTGGACGAGGGCATCCATCGCCGCGTACTGACGAGCTGGCTGGCCCAGACTGCGGGGTTGGAGGCGATCTGGTCCAATCGAGCCGACGGTTCGTTCATTTTTTCCGAGCCGGTCGCAGGACTGCTCAACGCAAGAAGCCGGGACTGGTGGAAAAAAGCGATGGAGGGCGAAATTTTCGTCTCCGAGGTTTATTTGTCGGCGATTACGAAAAAACCGTGCGTGACGGTATCTATGCCATTGCAAACGTCGGATGGACGGCGAATTGGAGTGATTGGCATCGACATTGCGATTAATTCACAAAATAGCTGACATAAGTGTTTTCAAATTAGCGACAATTCAGTACAATCGGCTTATATGTGTGATGAATATTCACAAGAATAGACAGGTGATATTTCATGGCAAAGCCGATCGTACAGGTGCCGGCGCTTGCGGTGCCGACCAAGCAAGCGGCGGAGGTGCATTCGTTGCTGGATACGCTTATTGAGAAGCGCCGGGAAGAAGTGGCGGAGATCGAACAGATGGTTGCGCGCTATGAGCGCCGCATCCAGATGCAAGAGCAGGCCTACCGCGCCATGTCGCCGCTGCGCAAAATGCTGACGGGAAAGAAGCCCGATCATCACGCTGCCGTCGAATACATCCACTACGTCAAGAAGCCCCTCGAAAAAGCCAGACGGCTGCGGGAGGAAATCGCAAGCTACGAGGCGATGAAGCTGAACGGCGAGCAACTTTGATGATCGTTAGCGCAACAGAAGCTTCGCTGTCCCTTAAGGATAGCGAAGCTTCTTTTTGACATGGCATTGACATGGCAGTTTTTCTTCCCGGAAATCTCGCTTCAGCTTCATGGCGCGGCGCTGCCCTGCGCTTTTTGCGAGGTTGTTTTTAGTTGTCGGCAGTGGCAGGCGGCGCTGAGTGGCCTCGTGGACTAGCTGTGTATCGCGCGGTGAGTGGCGGCTACTCTCTCTTCAGGCGTTCGATATCGAGGAAGTCGTGCTCCTGGCTGTAGGCGGGGACGCCGTGGATGCCCACGTCGAGTCCGACGAGCTCCTCGTCGCGGGACACGCGCACGGGCCGCCAGGCGTTGATCAGCTTCAGAGCGCCCCAGGTCAGTGCGAAGCCCCAGACCGCGACGACGGCGAGTCCAAGCGCCTGCACGCCGAGCAGGCGCCAGCCGCCGCCGTAGAACAAGCCTGCGCTCGCGGACAGGTGGGGCGCGGCGAACAGGCCGACGGCCAGCGTGCCGAGGCTGCCGCATATGCCGTGCACCGCGAAGGCGCCTACGGGATCGTCTACGCGGCGGCGCTCCAGCCATTCGGTCGCCACTACCATGGCGACGCCGCAGAACGCGCCGATGAAGATTGCTGCGACGTCGGTGACGAAGGCGCAGCCTGCGGTGATGCCGACGAGGCCCGCGAGCGCGCCGTTAATGACGGTAGGCGGGTCCGCTTTTTGATAGCGCAGCATCGTGAACAGGATGCAGGCGGCGCAGCCGGCGGCGGACGCGAGCATCGTCGTCACGGCGATGTGGCCGATGTTCGGATTCGTCGCGCTGAGCGTGCTGCCCGAGTTGAAGCCGAACCAGCCGAACCATAGGATGAATGCGCCTACGGAAGCCAGCGGCAAGTTGGAGGGAGGGACGATATGAGTGCGGCCGTCTTCGCCGAACCTGCCGATTCGCGGTCCGAGGAACATGGCGGCGGCGAGCGCGGCGAAGCCGCCGAGTGCATGGATGGCGGCCGACCCGGCGAAGTCGATCATGCCGAGCTTGGCAAGCCAGCCGCCCGCCGACCAGATCCAGTGCCCGGATATCGGGTAGATCAGCCCGGTCATGACAATTGTATAGACGATATAAGCACGGAAATGAATGCGTTCGGCTACGGCGCCCGATACGATCGAGATGACGGCGATGACGAACGCGCATTGGAACAGCCAGAACGTATCGGTGGATATGTTCAGCTTCAGATGGGAGAGATCGCCCTTCATCCAGAAGCCGGACGAGCCGATCAGGCCGCCAGTGTCCTTGCCGTACATCAGCGCAAAGCCGACGGCGTAAAAAAGCAGCGCGCCGAAGGAGATGTCCACAAATACCTTCATAATAATGCTGACTGCGTTTTTTTGCCGGACGAAGCCCGCTTCAAGCAAAGCGAATCCGCCCTCCATGAGCAAGATCATGGCGGCCGTCAATACGACCCAGATCGTATCGACGCCGCTGGACAGCGCCTCCAACGTCATGCTTTTTCCCCCAGAACGGTTCGGATTTGTCGTTTTCAACCTAAAATATAAAAATACGACCCAAATTATATAGTGTTAAGTTACATATGTCAACGTACGATGTTATTATAAATGACATCTCCATCGAGCGTCCCAAATGACGCTCGGTCTCGGGACTGAGGCAAGTTCATTCCCGCGCCGCTATGGAACTAAGCGCGCTTTCTTTTATAATGTAATCAGCAGAACAATCAGCGTTCATAAAACGGAGGAACTCCTATGCAGCAGTCCGTGCTTCATCGTATATTCTGGGGATTTATCCTGGTCGGCGGCGGCATCATCTTTCTATTGAATCAGAGCGGTGTCATTCAGGTCGACATCGGTTATCTTTTCTCGACTTTCTGGCCGCTCTTTATGATTCTGTTCGGCATACAGGGCATGCTGCTTCAGCGTCGCCAAGGCTTCGGCTGGAATGCGATCGTCGTGATGCTGGGGCTTTTTTTCCTGGGGCGCAATCTGGGGTGGGTCGGCTGGGAACTCGGCGATCTGATCCGGTTCGCGGTTCCGGCGATCTTGATCGTGGCGGGGCTCAACATGGTGTTCAGGGGCAGCGGCTGCGGCCGACCCAAGAAGCGATGGAGAGACAACGAGAGCGGCTGGAATGCGGTGACGCCTCCGCCCGCGCCCGAACATTACGATACGCCGCCTCCGCCTCCACCCCCGCCGCAGCCGTACGACAGCCCGACCGCGTTTGCGGATGATGCCGCTTCGACGGCCGCGGACCAATCCGGCGAAGCCCGCCCGGGCGAGGCGACTCATGCGGATCGGGCGAACGGTCCTGAGCGCGGCTGGGATCCCGCCGGCAATGCCGATTGGCGCATGGAGCGCCGTCAGGAGCGCTGGGAGCGGATGCAGGAGAGAATGCAGGAGCGTATGGAGCGGCATCACGCGCGGCATGCAGAACGGCATCATGCGCGGCATGCAGAACGGCATGCGGAGCGGCATGCAAGACGGGGATACGACGTCGGCCGCGATTCCGGCGGCGATGCCGAGCGCATGTGGAAGAGCTATCACAGGCCGCCGGGCCATACGATGCGCGGGCCGCGGGTGGACCATAGCCGGTTTATCGGCGACGTGCACATCGGCCAGGAGATGTGGGAGCTTCAGCCGATGAGCATCTCTCATTTTATCGGCGATACGACGATCGACCTGACGCGCGCACAGATTCCGGTCGGAGAGACGCGCATCTACGTATCGGCGTTTATCGGGGATGTGAAGGCTTATGTGCCGGGCGATCACAGCGTAGGCATCAGGGTCGTATCGAGCTGCCTGATCGGCGACGTCAAGATTCTCGAGCAGAAGCGCGGCGGGCTGTTCAATCAGATGTCCGCCGAGACGCCGGGATTCCACGATGCCGACAAACAGGTCGTGCTGATCGTCAGCTGCTTCATCGGCGACGTGCGCGTGACGAAGGTAGGTTGACCGATGCCCAAGCTGCTTCGCAACACAAAGTGGGAATGGGTGTTCTACGCGGCGCTGTCGAGCGGCATTATACTGGCGATCATCTACGGCTGGTGGAGACCGCATATTGAAGCGCTGCCTTCCGGAGAGATCATCTACAAGCTCGTGCCGCTGCTGATCGTCGTGCGGGTCGTCACCGCGTATTTCCGCGGGCGCAAGTACCAGGGGCGGATCGAAGCGCTGCAGGAGGCGCTCAAGCAGTCTGCAGCCGGCAACTGGGAGGCCAGACTCCCGGAGGAGCGGTCCGACGCCTTCGCGGGCGCGTACCGGGAGTTCAACCGACTGCAGCAAGGGCTCGCAGAACGGCTCCGCCTGCTCCAGCAGCTCGGCGAGAAGGAAGTGCTGGGCAAGGCGGCCACCGTCGAGGAAGCGGTGCTGGAGGAGCGCCGCAGGCTCGCCAGGGATCTGCACGATACGGTGAGCCAGCAGCTGTTCGCAATCCATATGAGCGCATCCGCGCTCCCGGCGCTGGTGGACAAAAATCCGGAGCATGCCGGGCGCGTCATGCAGCAGCTCATCGAGATGTCCAAGGCCGCGCAGCGACAGATGCGCGGCCTGATCGCGCAGCTGCGGCCGCTCGAGCTCCAGGGCCGGACGCTGCCGGAGGCGCTGGATCGCTGGTTCCCGGATTATTGCCGCCAGAACGGCATGCAGGGGACGCTCGATGTTCGCGTGTCGGCCTCGCTGCCCGCCGCGATGGAGCACCAGCTGTTCCTCATCATTCAGGAAGCGATGGCCAATGTGATGAAGCATTCGGGCGCCGACGAGGTGAGGCTCGTGCTGGGAGAGACCGATACTCAGGTGCTGCTGTCGATCGACGACGACGGCGAGGGGTTCAGCGCGGAGCAGGTCAAGGCCGGTTCATACGGCCTGTCGACGATGCGCGAGCGCGCGATCCAGCTCGGCGGCGATGTGGAGATCGCGAGCAAGCCGGGCGCGGGGACGCGGATCAAGGTCGGATTGCCCAAGTTCGTGCAGGCGCAAGTTATCGATGGAGACGGAAGGAGTTCTAATCAATGAGCGATATGAATGCAACGAGGAGTGCCTGGGGCGTATTGATCGTGGACGATCACGAGATGGTGAGGGCGGGCATTCGGACCTATCTGATGCTGGACGACAGATTCGAGGTCATCGGGGAGGCTTCCGGCGGGCAGGATGCGATCGACAAGCTCGATGCGGACGCCTTCGGCGGCCGGGTGCCGCAGCTTGTGCTGATGGATCTGATGATGCCCGGCATGGACGGCGTGGAGTCCACCAGGGCGATGCTGGCCAAGTATCCCAACATGCGGATCGTCATCCTGACCAGCTTTCTGGAGGACGACAAGATCGTGGCGGCGATCGAGGCGGGCGCCGTGAGCTACGTCCTGAAGACAGTGTCGGCGGACGAGCTGGTGTATGCGATGCAGGGTGCGCTCAGGGGCATGCCGGTCATGAGCGGCGAGGTCTCCCAGGCGCTCACCAGGGGGCTCAGACGGCGTACGGCGCAGGACGAGGACGAAGGGCTGACCGAGCGCGAGCGCGAGGTGCTGCTGCTCATTGCCGAAGGCCGATCGAACAAGGAAATCGGGGACGAGCTGCATATCAGCATCAAGACGGTAAAAACCCATGTCAGCAATCTGCTCATGAAGTGCGAGCTGGAGGATCGGACGCAGCTGGCGATTTATGCGCATCGCAAAGGCTGGGTCAACGCTTAGGGCGCGGGCTTAGGCTGCGGGCGGCAGGTGTATCGGAGGAGAGGCGGAACGTTTAGACGCCGGGCCGGACGGGCATTCTATGGCTAAAAAGGCGGAATTCTCATGCAAAAGCTGTCATCCGGCCTCGCTTCGCTGCAGGTCGCTTATATTCAGGCGCAGGAAGGGCTGGACGAATTGGGCTTCAACCTGGGCGGTAACTGGGACTACAGGACGGGCTCGCTCGACCGCGCGCTCGACCGGGAACATAAAGTATGGCTGAGGCTGCCTTTCGAGGTCGAGCGCGGCGAGCTCGATGCCGAAGCGGAAAAGACGGATGCCGTCATTCGCTTCGGCCAGCCTTATGTATTGAAGCATGTATACGAGGAAGGGCTGGACCAGGACGCGCAGCCCCGCACGCTGGGCGGCTTTTTCGACCAATTCGCGGCGCCTTCGGACCCGGACGCCGAGATCGAGGACGCCTGGATCCGCGAGGCGGAGCGCGTCTTGGCGGAGGCGGAGCAGCGCTTCATACAGTAATCGACGACGACGCCGCTCGCGATAGCGGCGTTTCTCATTTTTTGACTTTTTAGTTTTGATTCAGTTCGCTTTAAGATTGTTTTAAGGTAAGTAGGCGAATATGTAATCAAGAACAACAACCGCACGGCGCGCGGGCGCAGCGGTCACATGGGAGGAATCGGACATGGACGATCAGAACAAAAAGCCGGAAGACAATCTCTTCGGGTTCAGATATGGCAGCGACAACGAATCCGGCAAGGAAGCCAAAGCCGAAAAGGGACCGGAATTCCGCTATTCGGAAGGCTCGGACTATCGCGAGGATGCTTCGTTCGGGGAAACGGAATCTCCGGATGCAGGCTATGTGTCTCCGCGAGGAGAGACGCGCTTTACTTACGGCCCCTTCGGCTCGGATAGCGAGCGGGGCGCCGGATACGGCTCGGCCTACGACAGTGCGGATGCGCAGCGTCCCGCCGCGCCGGCGGTCCAGCCGTCGGATCGGGAATACAGGCCGTTCACCGTCTCCGGCGGCGGCAAGAACTGGGAAGCCTCCAAGCCGCCGCGCCGCTCGTCGGTGCGCTCGATATTCGCTTCGTTCATGGCGGGGGTCGTCGTCGTCGGCGGTCTGATGTTCGCGGCGGATCGCGGCGACTGGTTCAGCTCGAAGGCGGCCGTACCGGCTTCGTCCTCGATTGCGTCCGCCAGCGACAATGGCGGCGCCAAGACGGTCGCCAACATCACGGATACGGTTCGGCCGAACAACATCGCCAAAATTTTCGAGCAGGCCAGCCCGGCTGTCGTGAAGATCGAAACCTTCGTGCAGGCTTCCCGCAGCAGCGGCGGCGGCTCCGGTAACAGCTGGTTCGACGACAACCCGCTTTTCCGCCAGTTTTTCGGCGATGAATACGGCGGCGGCAGCGACGGCGGCAACAACGGCAACAACGGCAACGGCGGCAGCGGGGACGGCAGCGGCTCGCTTCAGGAGGCCGGCATGGGTTCGGGCTTTATTTTCGACTCCACGGGCTACATTCTGACCAACCAGCACGTCATCGCGGACGCCGATCAGATCAAGGTGACCGTCACGGGCCACCAGGAGCCCTACATCGCGAAGCTGCTCGGTTCCAGCCACGATCTGGATCTGGCCGTACTGAAGATCGAAGGCACCGGCTTCCCGACGCTCAAGCTCGGCGACTCCGGCGCGATGAACATGGGCGACTGGGTTGTGGCGATCGGCAATCCGTACGGCTTCGACCATACGGTTACCGTCGGCGTACTGAGCTCCAACGAACGCGAGATCAGCATCCAGGATTCGGACGGCACGCGCAATTACGAGCATCTGCTGCAGACGGACGCTTCGATTAACCCCGGCAACTCCGGCGGTCCGCTCATCAACCTGAACGGAGAGGTGATCGGCATCAATACGGCCGTCAGCTCGCAGGCGCAGGGCATCGGCTTCGCGATCCCGACGAGCACGATTACCGAGGTGCTGGACAATCTGAAGAACAACACCAAGATTCCGGCGAAGCCGTCTCCGTTCATCGGCGCGACGCTGCAGGATATCAGCAGCTCGGCTGCCCGCCAGCTCGGCCTTGACAGCACCGACGGCTCGCTGGTCAACAGCATCCTTTACAACTCTCCTGCCTACAAGGCGGACCTCCGCCAGTACGACGTCATCCTGGGCATGGATGGCAAGACGTACAAGGCCAAGGAGGAGCTGATCGCAGCCATTCAGAAAAAAGCCGTCGGCGACAAGGCGATTCTGAACGTCTACCGCGACGGCAAGAAGATCGATCTGACGCTGACGATCGGCAACAAGAGCGATTTCGACGATCAGTCGCAGCAACAGCAACGGAGGCAGCAATAACGCAAGCAAGCTTTTCTGCTACAATAAAAGCAATCGGGGGCAGTCGCTTGCGGCTGCCCCATTCTTTATAGACGGAGGCCGCCCATGAGACCGCATATACTCGTTATCGACGACGACGACAAGATTACTTCCCTGCTCAGACGCAGTCTGGCATTCGAAGGTTATGAAGTATCCACCGCCTCGAGCGGACCGGCGGGGCTCGGCATCGTCGCGGACAAATCCGCCGACCTGGTCATCCTCGACGTGATGATGCCCGGCATTGACGGCTGGGAAGTATGCCGGAGGCTGCGGACGGCGGGCGTGAACGTGCCTGTGCTGATGCTGACGGCCAAGGACGACGTGCAGGACCGGGTGAAGGGGCTGGACCTGGGAGCCGACGACTATCTGGTGAAGCCGTTCGCGCTCGAGGAGCTGATGGCCCGCGTCCGCGCGCTCATGCGCCGCCGTCCCGAGCCGGCGGGAGAGAACAACCGGCTGCGCTTCGATGATCTGGTGCTCGACGTCGACGGCCGCGAGGCGATCCGGGGCGATCACCGCATCGAGCTGACCGCCAAGGAGTTCGACCTGCTGCACCTGTTCATGCAAAATCCGAAGCGCGTCCTCTCCCGCGACCAGATTATGGACAAGATCTGGGGCTACGACTACAGCGGCGAGTCCAATGTGCTCGAGGTGTACGTGGCGATGCTGCGGCAGAAGCTGGAGGAGTACGGGGACAAGCGCCTCATCCAGACGGTGCGGGGAGCGGGCTACGTCCTGAAGGGAGACAGCTAGGCCATGTCCATCAGGCTGCGTCTGACGCTGTGGTATTCCGGGCTGCTGGCCGCTGTGCTCGCTATTTTTTGCATTTTAATTTACATTATCGTTTACCAGAATACGGTTGGCGGGGTCAAAAGCCGTCTGATAACCGAAGCGGAAAAAATCCGAATTACGCCTACTGTCGATTGGTCCGGAGATTATGATCTGAACGCACGTTCGATGTTCGCTTTCGATGCGACGATAGGCATTCAGGTCGTCAGTTTTCTCCAGACCAAAGAGGGAAGCGTCAGCAAATCGGGGAATCTGGCCGCTTCCAATATAACGTTCCCCTACCCGGCATACGAAAAAGTGGCGGAAGGGTACCGGCAAGTATCGATTGGCGGCAATCCTTTTATCATCTACAACAAGCCCTATATTCTTAACGGACAGCTTGTAGGGCTGCTGCAGGTAGGCGCATATACGGACAAGGAGAGCGGGTTCCTCTCCCAGATCAGATTCGTCCTCTGGATCGCCGGTCTCGCGAGCCTCGCCCTCGCCTTTGTCATCGGCCTATTCCTCGCGCGCAAGGCGCTGCGCCCGATCGAGAAGGTGACGGAGGCAGCCGAGTTGGTGCAGAGCGGATCGGATCTGAAGCTGCGGATTCCCGGCGAGAGCCAGGACGAGATCGGCCGGCTCACGCGTACGCTCAACCATATGCTGGAGCGGGTGGAGCGGGCCTACAATGTGCTCGAGGAGTCGAATACGGCGCAGCGGAGGTTCGTGTCCGACGCTTCCCATGAACTTCGGACGCCGCTGACGACGATTCGGGGCAATGTGGACTTGTTGGAGAAAGTATGGACGGAAACGACTGCGGGAGAAGCGGCGGACGAGCGCGGCACAGCAGTTGCGAAGCCGCGGCTGTCGCTGGCGGAGCGCGAGGCGCTGTCGCGCGAAGCGCTGCACGATATCTCCGACGAAGCGCGGCGCATGAGCCGGCTCGTCAACGATCTGCTGTCGCTCGCCCGCGCGGATGCGGGCTACGTCGTGGACAAGGAGCCGATCGAGCTGCTCCCGCTCGTCGAGGAGGCGGCGCGCCGGGCAGCATTCCTGCCGCGCAACGCGCAGTGGATCGTAGGCTCTCTGGACAAGCTCGCCGGGATTCGCGTCGTAGGGAATCGCGACTACTTGATGCAGCTGTTGTTCATCCTAATCGAGAACGGCTTCAAGTACACGCCGGCCGGCGAAGTGCGGCTGGAGGCGCTCCGGCAGGGCGATCGTGTCGGCCTGTCCGTCGCCGATACGGGCATCGGCATCGCCAAGGCGGATATGCCGCGCATCTTCGACCGGTTCTACCGCGCCGACGAATCCCGAGGCCAGACGGCGGGCACCGGGCTGGGCTTGTCGATCGCCAAGTGGATCGCCGATATGCACCGCGCCGCGCTGGACGTTCAATCGAGTCCCGAGGGCGGCAGCCGCTTTACAGTTTGGCTGCCCGCCGACTTTTCTGAACGGCCGGATTACGGTATAATGGAAGCATCGGTGCGCCCGGCCGTTCCCGGAGCGGAGCGAAGCTGACAGGTACGGGCGAGAAAGCAGGTTGCAAAAAATGGAGATCGTTAAAATTTCCCCTCGCGGATATTGCTACGGCGTGGTGGATGCCATGGTGCTTGCCCTTCAGACGGCACGCAACCTGGATCTGCCGCGCCCCATTTATATTTTAGGGATGATCGTGCATAACAGCCATGTGACCGAGTCGTTCAAGGACGAGGGCATCATTACGCTCGACGGCGCGAATAGGCTTGAGATTCTCGAGAGCGTCGAATCCGGCACCGTTATTTTTACGGCGCACGGCGTATCTCCCGAGGTTCGGCGGCGGGCCAGGGAAAAGGGGCTGACCATCGTGGACGCCACCTGTCCGGATGTCACCAAAACGCATGATTTGATTCGGGAGAAGGTGGCGGACAGCTACGACATCATCTACATCGGCAAAAAAGGGCACCCCGAGCCGGAGGGGGCCATCGGCATTGCGCCGGAGCACGTGCATCTGATCGAAAACGATTCGGATATTGCGGAACTTCGGCTCACGAACGACCGTATTATAATTACGAATCAGACGACGATGTCGCAGTGGGATATCCGGCATCTCATCTCGAAGCTGCTCGAGACTTTTCCCCGGGCGGAGGTTCACAACGAGATCTGCCTGGCGACGCAGGTGCGGCAGGAAGCGGTCGCCGAGCAGGCGAAGAACGCGCAGTTGTGCATCGTCGTGGGCGATCCGCGCAGCAACAACTCCAATCGTCTGGCACAGGTGTCCGAGGAGATCTCCGGCGTGAAGGCGTATCGCGTGTCGGACGTCACGGAGATCAAGCGGGAGTGGCTCCAGGGTATCGATCGCGTGGCCGTCACATCGGGCGCTTCGACGCCGACGCCGCTGACGAAGGAAGTTATTCAATATTTGGAACGATACGATCATCACGATCCGGATACATGGGAGATCCGCCGGACCGTCAATATGAGCAAGCTGCTTCCGACGGTTAGAGAGAAATCGACCATTTGAGCCTATCCGGCTGGAGTGGCGCCGCTGGTTGCAAGAAGGGAGCGCCATGCAACAACGTCTTCGCAAGTTCGTCCGATACTTGAAGCTGCAGTACGTCAAGCTGCTCCGCGCCAAGGGCGGAGCCTACTCCATCGCGATGGGGTTCGCGATCGGGCTGTTCGTCGAGATGTTCAATCTTCCGACCTACGGCACTTCGTTCGTACTCATCTTTCCGTTAATTTACCTGCTGCGGGGCAATCTGCCTTCGGCACTGGTGGGGTTCGTATTCGGCAAGCTGATCTACCCGCTGATGTTTATGTTGAACAAGATGATGGCCGACCTCGTGTTGCCGGCGCATTTTTCGATTCGTTTTTCTTTTTTGCCCGAGAAGATCAATCACTTCCTGCTGTTTAATCTCAAGATGATCGTAGGAGGGATGATCGACGGCTTGCTGCTCGGCATCTTGTTTTTCTTTCCGATCTGGTACAGCGTGCAGGTGTTCAAGCGCAAGCGCAAGGAGAAGCGGCGTGCGCGCAAGATCGTCATCGAGGCGAGCAAGCCTGCGATCGAATGACCGTCTGACGACAATAGCCCCGGGGCATTGACACCCGGGGTGTTTTCGTCTATATTTACTTTAGCGCTTAAAAGCGTATAAGCGTCGAAGCGTATACGCGCGAAAGTGATGGGCGAATGAACTGAAATTATAAATCCGAATCCGGGAGCGTGTCCTATGATCGTCATTACATCTCCGCATATCTCCGAAGAACGCATTCTGGAGATTGCCGAATATATTCAGAAGAGCGGCGTCCAGCCTCATATCTCGCGCGGTACGGACCGCACCGTCATCGGCATCATCGGCAAGGCCGAGCCGACGCTCGCGGAGCATATCCGCTCGATGCACGGCGTCGAGAACGTCATCAAGATCTCCAAGTCCTACAAGCTGGCGAGCCGCGACTTCCATCCGGACGATACGATCATCGATATCAAGGGCGTCAAGATTGGCGGCGACAACTTGGTCGTCATGGGCGGCCCGTGCGCGGTCGAGACGCCGGAGCAGATCGACGAGATCGCCCGTCTGGTCAAGGCGGCCGGCGGTCAGGTGCTGCGCGGCGGCGCGTTCAAGCCGCGGACCGGCCCGTACAGCTTCCAGGGCATCGGCGTGGACGGGCTGAAGTGGATGAAGGAGGCGGGGGAGAAATACGGCCTGCTCACCATCACGGAGGTCATGGCGCCGGAATTCGTCGACATCTGCGCGGAGTATGCGGACATTATGCAGGTCGGCACGCGCAACATGCAAAACTTCGATCTGCTCCGCAAGCTCGGCACGATCAAAAATCCGGTGCTGCTGAAGCGCGGATTCAGCGCCACGTACGACGAGTGGCTCAATGCGGCGGAATACATCCTCGCGGGTGGTAATCCGAATGTCATGCTGTGCGAGCGCGGCATCCGGACCTTCGAGACGTACACGCGCAACACGTTCGACCTGGCCGCAATTCCGGTCATCCAGCAGCTGTCGCATCTGCCTGTCATCGCCGATCCGAGCCATGCGACGGGCCGCCGCGAGCTGGTGGAGACGATGACCAAGGCTTCCGTCGCAGCAGGCGCGAACGGCCTCATCATCGAGATGCATACGGACCCGGACAACTCGGCGACGGGCGACGGCGTGCAGTCGCTGTTCCCGGACCAGTTCGCCAAGCTGCTCAAGGAGCTCGAACAGCTCGCGCCGCTGCTGGGCAAGCGCTTCGACACCGCCAAGGACCCGGCCGATGCCTTCGCAACCTGGCAGAAATAAACGATAATCTCAAGCACGCAGAACCGCCAGCATTCGGGGCGGTTTTTTGTTTTGCATACGCGAAATGCTGTCCGTCAGACGGGTTTGCTGCGCCCCATCGGCCAAGTATGTCTGCAAAGCCTGCATCCGTACATCCTTTTCCGCCGATAGTTCCGGTTTCCGAGCCAATTCCTGCAACCGTACAGCTTTTTCGACCATGCGAGCAGGGTTTGTATTGATGCAGCCTAATAAACCTGCACCGTTGCAGGTTTTTAGATCGGAAGCTGCTGGAGGAACATAAAGCCTGCATGTTTGCAGGTTTTTCGTGCATGAGAAAGACCGCCAGAGATCGCTCTGACGGTCCGTGTACGCTAAATGTGTGCTTAAAGCGTGCGGTTCGGCTTGCGCTTGCGCAGCCTGAGCGCGAATAACGCGATGGAGGCTGCGATCAGTCCGTATCCGATATACGGATAGATCGGCGCTGTCTCGCCTGTCTTCGGCAGCTGGCCGGCGCCGGCCGAGCCGGAACCTGAGCCGGAGGAGCCGGAAGTACCCGAAGACGAGCCGTTCGAGCCGGAATTACCGCCGACCTCGCCGCGATCGCCGTCTCCGGTGCCGTTATCCCCGCCGGACGTATTGCCGCCCGAGGAGCCGCCGTTGCTGCCGTTGCTGCCGTTGCCGTGACCCTGGCCCGCGCCGCCCGGCGTCTCGTTGCCGCCTTCCGCGCCGCCCGGCGTCTCTGGCGCGTCCTTCTTCAACACGAGGCCTGCGTCTACCGTGAGGTCGCGCATGCCCGGCAGGAGCGAGATCGCTCCTGTCCGTCCGTCCGGACCTGCGTCGGAGTCGCTGTCGCCCTTGGCGCCGCCTGCATGGACGGCGGTCCAGGCATAGCCCTCCGGCAGCCTGAACGCTACGCGATAAGCGCCCGGCGCGAGCGCCTTGAATTCATAGTAGCCCGCCTTGCCGCCGGCATCGTTGCCGGTCGTCTGCATGGCGATCTCGTTGCCCTCCGCATCGAGGAGGGAGACGACGACGCCGTTCATGCCGGCTTCGCCGGCGTCCTGGCGGCCGTTGGCATTCGCGTCGACCCACACGTAGTCGCCGAGAGCGGCCAGCGGGACAAGTCCCGCGTCGATCGACCGGTCCCGCTGTCCGGGCAGCAGGACGATGACCGCAGTCTTGCCGAGCAGGTCGGCGTTGGAGTCGAGGCTGCGGTCCGAGCCTTGTCCCGGCTTCGCAAATTGATAGCCGTCAGGCAGGATGAACCTCACCGTATAATTCTCGGGATTCAATCCGTCGAACGTATAGTATCCGGCTCGGCCGTTCGAATCGTTGGCGGTGACCCGCGTGGAGATGAGCGCGCCGTACTGGTTGTACAGCTCGACCGTCACGCCGTTCACGCCGACCTCAGTCGCGTCCTGCAGGCCGTCGCCGTTGACATCCTTCCACACATAGTCGCCGATGCTCGCCGGGATGACGGCAGGGATGGCATGGAAGCCTGCGTCCACATCCTGGCGGTATTCGCCCGGCGTGAGCGTCACGAGGTCGGACAGTCCCTCAAGGCCTGCATCGGAGTCCAGCGCCGCGTCCGCGGTCGCGTGCTTGGCCGTAAACATGTGGCCTTCCGGATAGCTGAACCGGACCTGGTACGTATCCGGCATCAAGCCGTCGAACTTGTAGTAGCCCGGCTTGCCCGACAGATCAGTCGTTGTCGTCGTCTTCAGCACATGTCCGAACGCGTCCAGCAGCTCGACCTTGAGACCGTTGCGGCCCTTCTCGTCAGGCTCCTGAATGCCGTTGGCATTGATGTCCTCCCAGACGAAGTCGCCGATCGCGGCGGGCAGGACGATGCCTGCGTCCACGCTCATATCGTCCTGGCCTGCGGTCAAGGAGACGATGCCGGTCACGCCGGAGGCGTCCGCATTCGAGTCGTTGTCCGTCGTATAGCCGGCGCCTGTCGCTGCGCTGCGGGTGAACATGTATCCGTCAGGCAGCTCGAAGCGAACTTTGTAGTCTCCGGGATACAGATCGGCGAACTTATAGTTGCCCGCGGCATCCGTGACGGTCGTCACCGGCGCCCCGCCGCGCACAACCGGCGTGCCGTCTCCTTGGAGGAGATGCACCGTGACACCCGCCGCGGCAGGCGCGTCTGCTTCGCCGTCCTGGCGTCCGATGTCGCCGCCGTCGACCCACAGCTTGTCGCCGAGGCTGACGAGCCTGACGAGCCCTGCGTCCAGCGTCAGGTTGACGTCGCCGGAAGCGAGTGTGACAGGAGCCGTACGGCCCCCGGCCGCCGGGTCCGCATCGGAGTCCGCCGAGTCGAGGAGGCCCGAGTCAAGCGCTGTGAATACATAGCCGGCGGGCAAGTCGAATGCGACACGGTACGTGCCCGGCAGCAGATGCTCGAACAGATAGCGTCCGTCCGCATCGGTCGTCGTCGTGACCTGCGCGGCACCGTCCAGCACCGGGGCGCCCGATCCGTCCAGCAGGCGAACGGTGACGCCCGCTACGCCTGTCTCTCCGGCATCCTGGATGCCGTTCAGGTTGCGGTCCATCCATACGTAGTCGCCCAGCGCCGTCAGCTTCACGAGGCCGGCATCGACATCGAGGTCGTTTTCTCCGGGGCTGAGCGTGACGGCGGCCGTGCGTCCGGTGACCGGATCGGCGTCCGAGTCGTTGTTTGCCGCGCTGCCGGGACTATTCTTTTTCGCAAAAATATAGTCGGTCGGCAAGTCGAACTGCACGATGTAATCGTCAGGTACGAGCTTGGCGAAGCGATAATGACCGTTCAGATCTGTCGTCGCCGTGACCGGCGTGCCGTTCTTCAGCACCGGATTGCCGCTGCCGTCCAGCAGATGAACCTTGACGCCGGCGAAGCCGGACTCGCCGAGATCCTGGATGCCGTCGTCGTCGGCATCGTGCCACACCGTATCGCCGATGGAAGCCAGCTCGACGATGCCTGCGTCGATCGTCAAGTCGTCCGCGCCCGAGACAAGCGTGACGGCATCGCTGAACCCGAATGCCGTGCCGGCAGCGTCGTTGTCCGCGTTGGAGTCGATCAGACGATCCGCGCCGGTCAGGGGCAGCGTGAACGTGTAATCGTCGCTCGGCAGTACGAACTGGACGACGTAGTCTCCGGGCCACAGACCGTCGAATACGTACTTGCCGTCCGCATCGGTCGTCCTCGTGCCGATGGCCGCCGTCAGATCGGCTGCGTCGTACAGCTTGACGACGACGCCCGCTACGCCGAGCTCGCCGACATCCTGAATGCCGTTAAAGTTCCGGTCGTTCCATACATAATCGCCGAGCGATACGCGATCGACGATACCGGCGTCGATATCGGTGCGCTGCTGTCCGATCGACAGCGTGACGGCGTCGGTCCAGCCAGCAGTCGCTCCCGAGGTATCGGCGTCCGAGTCGGTGGCCGCATCGCCTTGGCCCTTGCCCGTGAAGCTGAAGCCCGGAGCGAGATTGCCGAACTTCACCTTGTATACCCCGTCCGACAGATTGCCGAACTTGTAGTTGCCGTTCGCATCGGTCATCTGCGAGGAGACCGGCGTACCGTAGGCGTCGTTCGCCGGTGTCGTGCCGTCGCTCTCGAACAGCTCGACCTTGATGCCGCTTACCCCGGGCTCCCCGGCATCCTGGACGCCGTCGCCGTTCAGGTCATGCCACACCTTGTCGCCCAGCGAGGCGAGCGTATGCACGCCCGCGTCGATCGTCATGTCGTGCTCGCCCGCGGACAGCGTCACAGCGGCCAGCCCGACGGCGCCGCCGCCCTGCTTGATCGCGTCGGAGTCGAGCGCGTCGTCTCCTCCCTTGTTCGGCTGCACGAACCAGTAGCCCGTCGGCAGCGTGAATTTGACGACATAATCGCCGGAGGGCAGATTGTCGAATTTGTAAAGTCCGTCCGCATCGGTCGTGATCGCCGCAGCCGCAGCGCCATAGCCGTCCGTGACCGGCGTCGTGCCGTCGCCCTCAAGCAACTCGACCTTGACGCCGCTCACGCCGGACTCGCCGGCATTTTGTATATTGTCGCCGTTCGTATCGAGCCAGATCTTGTCGCCGACCGAAGCCAGCTCGATCAGTCCGGCGTCGATATCCATATTGTCGACGTTCAGCAGCGCGATTGTATCCGTCTTGGCCTTGGCCTCCGTCGGCGCGGCAGGCACGTTCGCGTCGGAATCTTTGTCCGGCGCGCCTTGGCCCTTGACCGTGAACAGGTAGCCGGGGCCTCGGACGAACTCGACCTTGTACTTGCCGGGATACAGGTCGCCGAAGCTGTACAAGCCGCTCGCCGGCGTAGTGGCCGTCCGGTAGACGGCGGTCGCCGAATCGTCTTCGTAGTACAGATTGACTGCTACGCCGGATACGCCCGGCTCGCCTGCATCCTGGATGCCGTCCTCGTCGCGATCGCTCCACACATAGTCGCCGAGCGAGACGAGCTTCACGAGACCCGCGTCGATCGTCATGTCGCTCGCGCCCGGGTTCTCGACCGACGTGATCGTTTCCGTCTGTCCCTTGGTCTGCATCGTCGGAGCCAGGTTGGCCGTACGGATGACGTCAGAGTCCTTTGTCGTGTCGTTCGGCAAGCCGGCGCTGTTTTTGCGCGTGAAGCCGTAGCCGGCCGGCAGCGCGAACTCCACCTTGTATCTGCCGGGCTGCAGATGATCGAACTGATAGTTGCCGTTCGCGTCAGTCGTTGCCGTCAGGTTGCTCCCCGACGGACCTTTGACCGGGGAGCCGTTGTCCTTGAGCAGACTGACGGTCACGTTTGCCATCGCCGTATCGCCCGGGACCGTCGTGTCGTTCTGCATGCCGTCGGCATCCTTGTCGATCCACACCTGATCGCCGAGCTTGACCGGGAGCAGGTAGCCAGCGTCGACGGTCAGATTGATCTCGCCGAGCTGCAGATCGATGACGTCCGTGAAGCCGAACGGCTTGCCGGCCGACGGCAGAGCGGAGGCGGCGAAGCTCGTCGCGCTGCTCAGATCGTAAACGTCGGAATCTTCGGTGCGCTTGCTGCCCTGGTTTCTGAATGTAAGCAGCAAGTCTTCCTTCACGCTGTCGCCGTTCGTATCGTACTGCGCCTGCGTGGGGAACTTCACCTTGTACTTGCCGGGCAGCAGGCCGTCGAACAAGTATTTGCCGTTCGCATCGGTCGTCTGCATACCCTGGCTCGTCCAGACGGAGCCGATCTGCTTGAACAGCTCGACTTGCACGTCTGCAATGCCGTGACCGGCAGGGGGTTCGTTTTGTGTGCCTTTGCCGTCCTGGTCGAACCAGACGTAGTCGCCGATCGCGCCGAGCGGCGGCTCCAGGCCGGCGTCGATCGTCATATCGTCGGCGGAAAGTACGATCGTATCGGTCGTCACGACCGCCGACGTATTCGGCAAGACGGGCGTCCCGCCGACATTGGAGTCAATTGCGGCATTGCCGCCGCTGCCTTTGAGCGTCCAGGTCGTGAACGTGTTGGCCGCATTCGTATAGGCATTCGCGCCGCTGCCGTAGCTGTAGCCTTGCGGCAGCGCGGTCGGCAGAGCGAATTGGACCTTGTAGCTGCCGGCGGGCAGCTCGGGGAACAGATAGTAGCCGGGCTTGCCTGCCGCATCGGGGCCCGTCACCGTCGTGACCGGAATCTGTACGGGCGTGCCGTCGTCGTTGAACGTCTTGACATAATCCGAACCGTCGGCCTTGAGCAGCTTGACCTGCACGCCGTTGATGCCCGGCTCTCCGGCATCCTGGATGCCGTCCTTGTCAAGATCGGCCCATACGTAGTCGCCGAGCGCCAGCCCGACGGGCGGATTGATATGCACGCCGACCTTGGGCGGCTCGGCCGGCAGCAGCGCTTCGCCGGAGCCTTTCTCCTGCGCCTGGTGGGCGAAGGAATTCCAGGCGATCGTATCGACAGTCGTGCCGAGCGGCGCCTTCATCGACCAGACGATCGGGATCTCCTCGCCCGGCGCCAGCGTCCTGGCAGGGGCGAACTCGAACTTGAGCGCCGTCACGGTCGTCAGGTCCGCGGGAGCTGTCGTGCTCCAGCCTGTCGTCTGCCCGATCTTCACATGGCCCGGGTCGGCATTGTAATAAACCGTGTAGTCCGGATTCGCGGCCAGCGGCGCAGTGAGCACCGTGCCCCACGTCGATCCGCGCGCCCCGAGCAATGCGCCTTCGTCGCCGACGCGCGGCAGCGTATCGACGACGACGATATGGTCGACGTCGAAGTTCGAGTTGTTTTTGACGGTCAGCTTGTAGTCCACGCGGCCGCCGGCCACCGTATTCGCCAGCTCGTCGCAGGGCTGATTAAAAACGCAGCCCGCAGGGAAGGTGCCTTTTTTCCAGTCGCTGTCCAGCTCGCCCCGAACCCGCTTGTACGAGCCGAGCTCGGCGACACGATTGACGGTCACGTCGGCCGAATCGCCGATATAGAGATCGCTTGAGATGCCGTCGCCGTCGTAATCGGGCGTGTCTGTCTTGAGCGGATCGAAGTAATAGTCGTTGATATACGTATCCGTATTCGTCGTCAGACCCGCCTGATTGATATACGTCGTCGCCGGCGCGTACTTGTCAATCTTCGCCTTGACGCGTATCGTGAACGAACTGTCGACCGGCATGGCGACGCTGCCCGGGAACTTCCAGCGCAGCAGCGTCTCGCCTGCGGCGTTCTTCGCGACCGGGAGGGCCGGATCGAGCGCCAGAGACGAGGCGGCGGCGAAGTTAACCGGGTTTGTAACCCACGCGTCCTCGTATGTCAAGTGCTTCGGCAGCAGGTCGAATACGATAGGGTCGTGGAAAGGGGCGCTCGAATATTCGGTATTCGATACTTTGATATCGAACTCGACATAGCTTGCCGCCGAATCGTTGGAGGGCACGTACGGCCCGCTGCCGATCCGCGTCTTGTCGATGCGCACGAGCGGCCGGCTGTCGTGAACCTGCACGTCGGCGCTGTCTCCGCCGTGCACCGGATGGCCGTCGAACGAATAGTCGACGTCGGCCGTGTTCCGGATGACATGGCCGTTGGCGATCGCCGACCCGCCGCGCAGCGTATACGTCAGTGTGAATTCGGACGTCTGGCTGAACGATACGGGCAGCTGCTGCGCGAAGCGGAACTGCAGTCCCATCACACGCGCGCCGCCCGTCAGGTTCAAGGCGGAGACGACGAGATTGTCCGCCGTATCCGTACCGACGGACTGCCAATACTGCCAGTCGCCCGCGCCGGGGCTGGATGTCGTCGTGTAGTAGACCGCATAGTTCACGCTCGCGTCATGGAACGTGGCCGTACGGATCTCCTTCAGGTCGAAGTCGACCGGATCGCCGGACATGTCCTGCGTCGGCGTCATATCCGTGATGACGGCGTCCTCGATGGTGCTGTTGGACCGGTTGCGAAAGCCGCCCACATAGAAGCGGACGTCCTGGCCGGGCGAGATCTCCTGCTGGCGCGCATCCGTATTTTTGTAGAATCCGCCGGGACCGTTGTCCGTAGGCACGGCCGTGAAGCCATGGCCCACATTCGCGGTTTTCGTGACCGTCGCCTGGTTGCCGAGCGGCTTGAAGGTGACGGAGGCGGCGTTCACTACGTTCGTCGTGCCTGCCGTGACCTTGTCGGCGGGATATCTGACGGTTACGTAGTATCTGGCATCGTCCGCGAGCGTGCCGGACGGCTGCCAGACGATCTGGCCGGTCGCGCCTGCCGCAGGCGCCGATAGCGGAGCGGGGGACGCAGAGACGAACTCGGCTTCAGGAGGGAGCGTGTCCGTCAGCTCGACCTGCTCGATGTCGATGACGCCGATGTCGGTGCCGGAGTTTTTATTGTTGAACGTAAGCTCGTATTGGACTTCGGCGTCCACGAGCGGCAGCGGGAGCGGGGAGGTGCGCGTCTTGAGCAGCTCCCAGTCCGCGGCGGCCTCGGCCTTGACCGTCGCCGGGTTCGATTCCTCAAGCGTGATCAAGGTAATGCCGTCCGCATCCGGCTTGAGAATCTTCGCGACCGCCGTCGTCTCGGTGCCGTCAGGCGTCGTATGCGCCGTATAGTGCGCATTGACCTGCAGCTCGTACGTCGTGCCCGCCTGCGGACCTCCGTTTGCCGTACCCTTGAACGTGAACGTCAGGTCGCTTCCGGTCTGCGTCATGCCGTCGATGATGGACAGCGGCACGAAGTTCTCGTAGACGACGCCCGCAGGCACCGGGAGCACGAGCTTCAGCTGCTCGGGATCGATACCGTTGTCGACCAGATCCGAGAAGCTGAACTTGATCGAATAGGTGAAGGAACGTCCGGTCTTGACGGACGGCACGTCGGTGGAGAGCGTCATCAGGATGCCGTTGCTGGCGTCGCCGTCTGCGTTCGCATCGGGCTCGGGCAGCCAGGAACGGCTCCACAGCAGACCGAAGACGAGCGTGATGACCAAAAATGATTTCAAAACTTTCATGGCTTACATTTCCCCTGTTCCTTCGGTATTGTTCAAAAGACGGGCATGAACGATGAGACGGTGCGTCGGATGCTTGCGCGGATGGCAAGTGACCAGGGTCAGCCCGGCGCTGCCGTCGGCGGCATTGTTCAGGACGGACAGATCGTCCGGCGCTACGATGGAGATGCCCGTGACGCGATACGAGATTCGTCCCGCCGACGTCTCCACGTCAATTTCGTCTCCTTCCTTGACTTCGCCCAGCCGGTTGAAGTGTCTGCCGTATGTCAGACTGCGATGTCCGGCCAGCACGAAATTGCCCGGTTCGCCGGGCATTCTCCCCTCGACGACCGTGCCGGCGCCGCGCTTCAGCGCAGCGGCGTCCGCGCCGTATACGATCGGCTCGCTGAGCCCGATGCGGTCGATGTATACCGTGCCGAGCACCTTGGCACCGTCGATCTCCCGCCATTCGGGCAGCGCGCGGACTGGCGCCGCGGCCTGTACGGGCGCGACGGGCGCCGCCGCGGCGGCTTGTGCGCTCCAGGCGGCGAGCAGACGCAGCTCCCGGCCGTCTTCGCGGCGCTCCGCCAGCCGCGGATACAGCACGAGCGCGCAGCCGGCGACCAGCAGGGCGACAGCCAGTAGCGTCAGCCGCAGGCGGCTGCGTCTCGCTGCGGCATCATTCAATATTCGCCTCCCCCTTTTGCATTGGACAATGTTCAAGAGCTAGCAAAAAGTGTATATTACAAAACTCTACAAAAACTGAACAAAGCCCAAAATTCGGCAAAAAGCAAAACAGCCCCGTCCGCGAATTGCGGACGAGGCTGCGTCAAGCGAACGCTTATGAGAGAGTTGCTAACAGGAAGAGGAACGCCATGTCATGCCGCCAGCGCGACGGCTTAGCTCAGGTGTGCCGGGCGAGCGGTCTTCCAGCTCGCATACCACGAGGCGATGTCCGCCGAAGGCCCATGGCCGTATTGCTCCTCGCACATCCTGGCGAGCAGCATGTATTGCTGTTCTACGAGGCTGTTCTCTCCGAGCTGGGCGTGATGCTTCATAATAAACCAATAAATCTCTTCGGAAAACGGAAAGCGGCGCTGAACCCGATAGAGCCAGTCCAATCCGTGCTCCGACATGCCGTGCTCGTCCAGCAATGCGGAGAGCCGCACGGCGAACCGATACCACAGCAAGCTCAGCCGCCTGCGCTCCGCGTCGGCCCATTCGTAATCCTGTTCCTCCAGATATTCGCCGGCATACGAATCGAGCCAAGCTTCGTAATCCGCCTGCCGGTCGGGACGCAGCTCGTCGCTGCCCGGTACGCGGCGCTCCCATTCGTCGACGTCGATCGTACAATCTTCCGTATGCAGCTCGTAGCCTGCCTTGTTGTTGAGGATGCGGATCCGCAGACCGGCGGTCTCCAGCGATTTGCGCAGCTGATAGACGGTCGTATACAGCAGCGCATACCCGCGCTCGGGCTCCAGGTCGGGCCAGAGCAGCTCCAGCAGTATATCCTTGCGCGTCTGCTGGCCCCGTCTGTGCAGCAGATAAGCGAACAGCTCCTGCGCCTTGTTCGTCCGCCAAGCCAGCTGGGTCGGCGGATCGCCGTATTCGATCGCCAGAGACCGGAAGCAACGAATGGTGGCCGGCCGGCCGGCCGGCTCCCCGGCGGCAGTCTCTCCCGGCGGAGTCACGGCCTGCCTCAGCCGCTGCAGCGTCTGCGCGAGCCGCGAAGGCACCACGGGCTTGAGCAGATAGTCCAGCGCATTGAGCTCAAACGCCTTGATCGCGTATTCCTGATACGCGGTGACGAATACGATCCGGACGCCGGGGCGTCTCTCCTGAAAATATAGGGCCGCTTCGAGCCCGTTCATCACAGGCATGTCGATATCGAGGAAAATGACATTCGGCTCCAGCGCGCCAAGCGCATCCAGCGCGTCGCCGGCATTGCCGAACTTGCCGAGAATATCGACGCCGCCCAGCTTGCCGAGCTGACGCTCCATATCGTTCAGAGCCAGCGGCTCGTCGTCTATCAATATGCACTTCATCGCTATCCCGCCTTGCAGCTGTGTTCGCGGCGCTTCAGCATGCGTTTTTCGCCAATATTCAACATTATATCGAATAATCCGGTCGAACGGGGCGGGAATGCGTAAATTCTGCGAACCGAAGTGTATGCGTACATTTATAGAAGAAAGAGGTGAGCGTCTATGTTGAAGCTGGGTATTCTGGATCAATCGCCCGTCTGGACCGGCGGCGACGCGGCCCGCTCCTTGCGCAGCACGATCGGACTGGCGGGGCTTGCCGAGCGGCTCGGCTATTCGCGCTTCTGGGTGTCGGAGCATCACAGCGCGGCGGGACTCGCGGGTTCTTCGCCCGAGGTGCTGCTGGCCGCGATCGGCGCGCATACGTCGCGCATCCGCATCGGTTCGGGCGGCGTGCTGCTGCCGCACTACAGTCCGTACAAGGTCGCCGAGAACTTCAAGGTGCTGCAGGCTCTGTATCCCGGCAGGCTGGATCTGGGAATCGGCAGAGCGCCCGGCGGCATGCCGATCGTATCGCGGGCGATGGGCAGGGAGAGCGGCAAGGACAAGGAGGAGGGCTTCGCGCAGTCGCTGCGCGAGCTCGGCGCATACATCGGCAGCGGTCCGCCGCTCGAAGCCGGGCATCCGCTGGCCGGGCTGGCCGCCATGCCCGAGGTGAGCGGCGTGCCCGAGGTGTGGCTGCTCGGGTCGAGTCTGCACAGCGCGCAGGTCGCTTCGGAGATGGGGGCGGGGTTCGCCTTCGCGCACTTCATCAACGGCCGGGGCGGCCAGGAGGTCGTCCGCGAATACAGGCGGCGCTACCGGCCGGGTCCGCTCGGCGGCGTGCCGCGCGTGGCGGTATGCGTATTCGTCGTGTGTATGGATACCGACGCGGCCGCCGAGCGGGAGGCCGCCGCGCTCGATCTGCGGCTGCTGCAGGGCGACAAGGGAGACTACGGCAAGCCCGTCCCCGGCCGCGAAGAGGCGCTGCGCTATCCGTACAGCGCGCAGGACCGGGCGCGGATCGCAGCCAATCGCAGCCGCATGGTCGTCGGAGGGACGGCGCGCGTGTCGCGCGCGCTGCCGGCCTTCGCGCAGAGCTACGGCGCGGATGAGGTGATCGTCAATTGCATGACGGCCGATCCCGATTCCCGCGACCGCTGCTACAAGCTGCTCGCCCGGCTGTTTTTGAATGGGGACGCGCGGCCTCGGGGAGGCGTGATCGGCAACGGGGGAATTGGCGGATTGCGATAAGAAACAGGGGCAGGGCGGCGCAAGGGAATTCGGCTGCAGCCCGTATGCGCCGCCCCGCGGCAGCAGCCGAAAAACGCGTCCGCACTGCGTTTTGGACGCCGCTTGGGGCAGTTTTTTCCCGTTTGACGAAAGTGTTAACATACCTCACACTTCCACAAAAAATACCTTACATAAGTATTGACGCTCCTCCAGCAAAAAAATTATAATAACGACATAGTTCAGGTGAAAAGTTGAACGTTGTATCGTCTTACTAGACCGAATGTTCGGATATGGGGAGGAAATTCGAAATGTCTGCTCAAAACGTACTGGATCTGATCAAGGAAAAGAATATTGAATTCGTTGATTTCCGCTTTGTGGATCTCAATGGCCGCGCCCACCACATCACGCTGCCCGCTACTGAGGTCGACGAAGATACTTTCGTTAACGGCGTTGCTTTCGACGGTTCCTCGATCACGGGCTTCCGCGGAATCGAACAATCCGACATGGTCATGATGCCCGACACCGAATCGGTCTATGTGGATCCGTTCACCGCTCACGCGACTCTGATCGTGATGTCAGACATCTATACGCCGGACGGCGAGCGCTATGACCGCGATCCGCGTTCGATCGCCAGCAAGGCCGAAGAATTCCTGCAGCAATCCGGCGTCGGCACGGCTGCTTATTTCGCACCCGAATCCGAATTCTTCATTTTCGACGATGTACGTTATGAGAGCACGATGAACTCCTCTTCCTTCTTCGTCGACTCCGAAGAAGCGGCCTGGAACACGAACCGCAAGGAAGAAGGCGGCAACCTCGGCTTCAAGATCGGCGTCAAGGGCGGTTATGTACCGGTCGCTCCGGTCGATTCCCAGCAAGACATCCGCAGTGAGATGGTCCGCCTGATGCAGGACTCCGGCCTGCGCGTCGAGCGTCACCACCACGAGGTGGCTACGGCCGGCCAAGCCGAGATCAACTTCCGGTTCGACACGCTGAAGAAAACGGCTGACAATCTGATGAAGTACAAATATATCGTGCACAACGTGGCTCGCCAATACGGCAAGGTCGCGACGTTCATGCCGAAGCCGCTCTTCGGCGACAACGGTTCCGGCATGCACGTGCACAGCTCCATCTTCAACGAAGGCGAGCCGCTGTTCTACGAGAAGGGCGCATACGCGAACCTGAGCGATCTGGCGCTGAACTACATCGGCGGTATCCTGCACCATGCGCCTGCACTGATCGCCATCACGAACCCGTCCACGAACTCCTTCAAGCGTCTGGTTCCAGGCTACGAAGCGCCGGTTAACCTGGTGTACTCCGCAGGTAACCGCTCCGCTGCCGTCCGTATCCCGGTCGCAGCCGTCACGCCGAAGGGCTGCCGCATCGAGTTCCGTACGCCGGACTCCACGGCCAACCCGTACCTCGCGTTCGCAGCGATGCTGATGGCCGGTCTGGACGGCATCAAGCGCAAGATCGATCCGCGCGCACTCGGCTACGGTCCGTTCGACAAGAACATCTACGAACTGTCCGACGAAGAGAAGGCCGAGATCCGCAGCGTACCGGGCACCCTGGACGAAGCGCTGGACGCACTCGAAGCGGACTTCGAATTCCTGACCGAAGGCGGCGTCTTCACGAAGGAATTCATCGACAACTACGTCGATGTGAAGCGTGCCGAAGCGAAGGCCGTCGCGATTCGCATCCACCCGCACGAATACGGTCTGTACTTCGATTGCTAATCGAAGCAGACGACGATTCAAGAGCTCCCCTCGGGGAGCTCTTGTTGTTTAAGCCGGGCCGGCCGTCGACCGCTCACCCAGAAGAGGAATTTGCTCGAGCCGCTCATAGGAGGGCGTGCTTCCCGGATGGGAGCGGTACAGCGTGATGCTCGCGCTCGTCCAGGCAGTCGGGCCCGGCTCGGCGTCCGGCAGCGCGCCCCATGCCTCGCGGACGAGCTCCAGGCTGCAAGAGCCGCCTTCCCAGCTGCGGGCCAGCGTGATATGCGGATGATAGGGCCTGGCCTCCGGCCGGTATCCGATCCGCTCCTGCAGGCGATCGCCGAGCAATCGATGAAGCGCGTGCAGCGGTGAGAGTGACGGCGGTGAGGCGATCGACCCGGATGTCGCGACGGCGGCGGAGTCTTCCTGAACGCCGCACCAGAGCACGCGCGGAGCGGCTTGTACGCCGAAAATACCGGGGCCGCCCGGCGACAGCCGGACGGGTGCTGCGCTTTGTCCGGCTTCTCGTGCCGCAGACAGCACTTCGGGGACGCTGTCCGCTGCAATATTGCCCAGGTAATGAATCGTAATGTGATAATCCGACGGATGCGTCCATTTGCGGAAGGCGAGCTTTTGCCGCATCGTCCGCGCGCGTGCGCCAAGCATTACCTCAATGGAGTCCGGCAAAGAAATGCCGAAAAAAAGACGAAGATTATCCATGAATGCCTCCTAATTCGTTCGGAAATTCTTTGTTTTGCCATGCTTTTGTCCTTTAAAGCGGTTGAACGTGCCGGATAGCTTTGATATGATGTTTCTATTATGAACGAATACAAGGTGGGAAATAAAATGTCCAATCGTGCCTATAATTTTAACGCGGGCCCTGCCGCTCTGCCTTTGGAAGTGCTGCAGCAAGCGCAGGAGCAATTCGTCGACTTCGAAGGCAGCGGCATGTCGCTGATGGAGATGTCCCATCGCGGCGCCATCTACGAGCGCGTACATAACGAAACGGAGCGGCTCGTCCGCGAACTGATGGGCGTACCGGAAGGCTACAAGGTGCTGCTCGTCCAAGGCGGGGCCAGCACGCAGTTCGCGATGGTGCCGATGAATCTGCTGAAGCCGGATCAGGTTGCCGCCTATGTCGCGACCGGCAGCTGGGCGACCAAGGCGATCAAGGAGGCGAAGCTGTTCGGCGAAGTGAAGATCGCCGCTTCCTCCGAATCGGACGCCTACAAGCGAATTCCTGCTGCGAGTGAATTGAACATTCCGGCCAACGCCGCTTATGTGCATCTGACCTCCAACGAGACGATCGAAGGTACGCAGTGGGCTGAATACCCGGATACGGGCAGCGTGCCGCTCGTCGCCGACATGTCCAGCGATATTTTGTGCCGTCCTGTCGACGTATCCCGCTTCGGCCTCATCTACGCAGGCGCACAGAAAAATCTCGGGCCGTCCGGCGTCACGATCGTCATCGTGCGCGAGGACCTGATCGGCGCGCCAGCGATGACCGTGCCGACGATGCTCCGCTACGACACGCATGCGAAGAGCGGATCGCTGTATAATACGCCTCCTTCGTTCGCAATCTATATGGCGAATCTGGTGCTGAACTGGGTGAAGGCGCAGGGCGGCGCCGCAGGCGTCGAGCGCATCAACAAGGAGAAGGCCGGGATGATCTATTCGGCGATCGATGCGAGCGGCGGCTTCTACAAGGGCTTCGCCGCGCAGGACAGCCGTTCGATCATGAACGTCACGTTCCGCCTCGGCAGCGAGGAGCTCGAGAAGAAGTTCGCGAAGGATTCCGAAGCGGCCGGCTTCGTCGGCTTGAAGGGACATCGCGATGTCGGCGGACTGCGCGCTTCGATCTACAACGCCGTCCCGACAGAGAGCGTCAGGGCGCTGACGGAATTCATGCGCGAGTTCGCTCGGACAAACGGCTAACATCGTCTGCGCACAGGCATCCTATGCATAAGCTTGGCAGTCTTCCGGCAACCGCGGCCCGCGCCGCGGTTTTTGCATGGTCAAGACCGCATTGAACTTTATTTTGTGGAGGGACGGCAAATGCCATTTCATATCGTTCTCGTCGAACCCGAGATTCCCGCCAACACCGGCAATATTGCCAGGACATGCGCGGCGACAGGCACGCATCTGCATCTCGTCAGGCCGCTCGGCTTTTCGACCGACGACAAGGTGCTGAAGCGCGCAGGCCTCGATTATTGGTACGCAGTCAACATTACGTATTACGATGCTTTTGAGGAAGTGAGGCGCGCGTTCCCGGAAGGCAGGTTTTTTTATGCCAGTACGCGCAGCTCGCGGCGGTACAGCGAGCTGTCGTACCGTGACGGAGATTTGTTCGTATTCGGAAAAGAAACGAAGGGGCTGCCGCAGTCGCTGCTCGACGAGAATCCCGGACAGAGCATCCGCATGCCGATGACGGACAAGGTCCGCTCGCTGAATCTGGCGAATTCGGCCGCGATCGTCGTATACGAGGCGCTGCGGCAGACGGGATTCCCTGGGCTTGAGGGATAATATTTCATGTTTTTCGACATAAATCGGCATAATTCTTGCATTATTTTAAGCAAAATCTATTTTTTGCAGGGAATGTCGAGTAAGTTAGCGAAAATAATGTTAGACTTGGGCCATATCTGCACTAAATATGAATAACGAAAGAATGGAGAGGACTGCTTTGAAGCCTGCTGGTGTCGTAAGAAAAGTGGACCAACTCGGCCGGATCGTTCTGCCGAAATCGCTGCGGAAGCGTTATCAGATGAATGAGGGAGATCCTGTAGAAATACTCGTACAGGGCGATCATATTATTCTGGAGCGTTATCGTCCGCGGTGCGTATTCTGTTCGTCCATGGAGAACGTCACCGAGTACAAGGAACGCCACGTATGCGGCGCATGCCTGAAGGAAATGAACGCGATCTGACGATAGACGATTCGACAAAAGACCCCCGAGGACGGCGCCGCGCATGCGGTCATCGTCTCGGGGGTCTTGCCGCTTCATGAAGCCCGCGCGGATGTTGCCGGAAAAATCACAGACCCTTGGTCTTGTCTTCGTTGTACGCGGCAGTCAGCATCGCCGTGATGAACATCGCGAATACAAGGATAACGATCCAGAACTTGTCGCTCATTCCCAGAAACATGTTCGACACCTCCACTAAACTTCCTCTATTATAACCAAGCCCGGCCAAAAAGAAAACGCAAAATACGGCAGAAGTGCAGCATACAATGTATGGATCGCATTACGCCCGGAGCGCGAGGCGCGCGAAGGAGATCGGAGTGGGGGCCATGATCAATTGGATGGGCGGCTGGCCTGCGGAAGGCCTGCTGACGGAGGCCGAATGGCAGGAAAAGCGGCAGGAAGCGTCCGGCACGGCGGCGGCGCTCGCGGGTGCGGAGCGGCAGGCGGACACGGCAAAACGGCTGGCTTCGCTGCTGGGGTCCGGACAGCTTGGCCCTTATTGGGCGCCGGACGGGGAGATCGGGCAGCTCATGCTCGCGGACGATGCGGACGAAGCGCTCCGGCTTGCAGCGAAGGCGCTGCTGCGCCCTGGAGATGCGGTGCTGGTCGAGCGGCCGACGAGCCGGACCGCGCTGCAGTTGTTCGCCCGTATCGGCGCGATTGCGTACGAGGTGCGGGGAGACGGCGAAGGGATGGACCCGGCGGCGCTGGCTGCCGCGCTTGGGTCCGCGAAGCCGCGCGCCGTCTACGTCTCGCTGACCTGCTCCGACCCGGCGGGCAGCTGCTGGAGCGAGGAGCGGCGGCAGGCGCTGTTCCGCCATTGCAGGGAGGCCGGCGTGGCGCTGCTGCTAGACGAGCGGCAGAGTCTGACCTGCGAGCTCGCGGGAAATCTGGCCGCGGGCGCGGCGCCCGGACCGGCCGCGGTGATCGGCGCACTCCCGCCGAGTCTCGTCTCCGGCATCCGTCTCGGCTGGCTGCAATGGACGGGATGGTCCGGCGGCGATCGGACGTTCGCACCGGCGCTGCCGATCCGCAGGCCGGACCGGGAGCAAGCCGCGTTGGAGGATCGGGAGGCGCTCCTGCGCTACTGGAGCGATACGTCGCCTGCTCCGCTGCTGTCGACGCTGCGGTTCATCTACCGGACCCGGCATGCGCTGCTGGCGGAGCAGGTCGACCGCGTTCAAATCCCCGGCCTGAGCTGCAGCATGCCGCAGGCGGGCAGTCATATGTGGCTTAAGCTGCCGGACGGACTGGAAGCCGAGCCGCTGCTCAAGGCTTCCTGGCTCGAGGGCGTGCTGTTCCAGCCGGGGAGCGGGTACTTCGCAGGCGAGGCCGATCGGTCGCGGCTGCGATTGACACCCGTCCACTCGGACGAACGCGAGATCAAGGAAGGCGTCCGGCGGCTGGTTCAGACGATTCTGGCCTTCGTGGGCCGCTCGGTCTGAACTAATAATCGTCGCCCGCCGCATACAGCATTCCGTCTTCAACGACGACATCCCGGCGCATCAGGCGCTCGTCGTCCCGGCTTGTGCACTCGCCGCTGTGGCAGTCGAAGGTCCAGAAGTGGAGCGGGCAGTAGAGCTCGCCGGCCGCGAGCAGCACCTCTCCGCCGGCATGGGGACAAAAGGCGAGCAGCAGCACAAGACCGCCGTCCTCTCCGCGGACCAGCCAGTACGGCTTGCCCGCGAGCTCCAGCGAGAGCGGGTCGCCCTTGAACATATCGGCGGGACCGATCCGTTCGCGGGCGCTCATCGGCGCACCGCCTGCGGCTCGGGATACAGCTCCGCCTGCTCCGGCGCGGCTGCGGACGTCTGATCCGGGCCGTGAGGCGACGCCGCATCGGACGCTGCGGCCCAAGGATACCGGGTCCGCCAATAGGCGACGGCTTCGCCGTACTCAGCCAGCGCCGCGCGTCCAGCCGGCGACAGGGCGTACAGTCCGCGCGCTGCGCGCCGGAACCAGCCGTAATAATTGCTGCGCAGCAGCTGTCCCGGGTCGGGCACGCCGGTGAGCGCGCCGATCTGGCGCGGCGCCAGCGCAGGGCTGTCGCTGCAGCTCAGCGCCAGCGCACATTGGAGCGCGCGCTCGCGGTAAGCCGTGACGAGCTTGCGCCGCGTGCTGCCGCCGACGTTATAATCGCCGCTGCGCCCGGCGAACTCCTTGAGCAGCTTGGCCGTGCCCTTGCGGCGGCCGCCGGGGCGGGGGGCCGGTATGGCAGACGGCACCCGGGCAGCGGGAGCCGGCGTCATCGCCGGAACGAGGCCCCCCGCCTCTCCCACGCTTGCAGCCGAGCCGTATTCGACCCGCGCTTCAACCGCTTCTTGCGGATATGCCGCTCGACTATCCGTATCGCACCATACCTCGGTGACGGGCGGCTTCGTTTTATAGAAGGTCACGGTCACGAAGCCGAGCGACAGTCTGCGGCACATGTCCGCGATCTCCGCGTAGCGCTGGTTGTGCGCGCCTTTCTTGACGCGGTTGCGCTCCACCGCCAGCCAGACCGCCGCACCGGTCCGCTGCCGCTCGAGTCCCTGCAGCAGCAGTGCAAGCGTGAACGTTTTTTTCATTTCCACGATGACGGGCTGCGAATCGTCCGGACGGATCGCGACGAGGTCGCAGCCCCGCACCTCCGCCTTGACCTCATAACCCCGCGCCGTCCAGAACGCCTTGAGCGCCGGGTATAGCTCCGTCTCATATTTAACCGCCACGACGCATCCCCCGTTCCTCCGCTAGATTCACACATTATAGCACGGGCATTTATTTTCATCCTGATTTTCGGGGCAAATTCGTCCACCTCTCCGCATAGGTATAGAGTACGTTGCGAAGACGATGAATGACCACTCCGATAGACGAGAGACAGGGACAGGGAGGATAGCGGCATGGACATCTTCAAGCGGCTCGCCGAGTACCGGACTGCTAGCGAGAGGTTGACGTGGGCGGGGACATTTCGCGATTACATCGAACTGCTAAGAGAAGACCCTGTACCTGCGATGACCGCGCATTCCAGGGTATACGACATGATCGTCTCCCACGGCGTGGAGGAGCAGAATGGCGTCAAGAAATACAAATTTTTCGAACATGACATTTACGGCCTCGACCGAACGCTCGAGCGGCTCGTCGAGGAGTATTTTCACTCCGCGGCCCGAAGACTCGATGTGCGCAAGCGGATTCTCCTGCTCATGGGGCCGGTCAGCGGGGGCAAATCCACGATCGTGACGCTGTTAAAAAGGGGGCTCGAGCAATACTCGCGGACGGCGAGGGGGGCGGTATATGCGCTGCAGGGCTGCCCGATGCACGAGGAGCCGCTGCATCTCGTACCGAACGAGCTGCGTCCCGACGTCGAGAAGGAATTGAACGTGCGCATCGAAGGCAATCTGTGCCCGTCGTGCGCGCTGCGGCTGCGCAATGACTACGGCGGCGACATCGAGCGCTTCCCCGTCGAGCGCGTGTTCCTGTCCGAAGATACGCGCACCGGCATCGGCACGTTCAGCCCGTCCGACCCCAAGTCGCAGGATATCGCCGATCTGACGGGCAGCATTGACTTTTCGACCATTACCGAATACGGCTCGGAGTCCGATCCGCGCGCTTACCGCTTCGACGGCGAGCTGAACAAGGCCAATCGCGGTCTCATGGAGTTCCAGGAGATGCTCAAGTGCGACGAGAAGTTCCTGTGGAACCTGCTGTCGCTCACGCAGGAGGGCAACTTCAAGGCGGGGCGGTTCGCACTCATCAGCGCCGACGAGCTGATCGTGGCGCATACGAACGAATCCGAGTACAAGACGTTTATCGCCAACAAAAAAAACGAGGCGCTCCAGTCGCGGATGATCGTCATGCCGGTGCCGTACAACCTGCGGGTGTCCGACGAGGAGAAAATCTACGCCAAGCTGATCGGCCAGTCCGACATGAGCCATATCCATATCGCGCCCCACGCGCTGCGGGCAGCCGCGATCTTCAGCATTCTGACGCGGCTCAAGGAGTCCAAAAAGCAGGGCATGGACCTGGTTAAAAAAATGCGTCTGTACGATGGCGAGGAAGTCGAGGGCTTCAAGGACGCGGATCTCAAGGAGATGCAGAACGAATTCGTCGACGAAGGCATGTCGGGCATCGATCCGCGTTATGTCATCAATCGGATATCCAGCGCGCTCATCAAGCAGGACCAGGAGTACATCAACGCCCTCGACGTGCTGCGCGCGCTCAAGGACGGGCTCGACCAGCATCCTTCGATCACGAAGGAGGAGCGGGAGCGGTACTTAGGCTTCATCTCCGTCGCGCGCAAGGAGTACGATGCGCTGGCGAAGAAGGAGGTGCAGAAGGCGTTCGTCTATTCGTTCGAGGAGTCGGCGCGCACCTTGTTCGAGAACTACCTCGACAATATCGAAGCCTACTGCAACTGGCAGAAGATCAAGGACCCGCTGACCGGCGAGTCGATGGACCCCGACGAGCGGCTCATGCGTTCGATCGAGGAGCAGATCGGCATCTCCGAGAACGCCAAGAAGGCGTTCCGCGAGGAGATACTGATCCGCATCTCCGCCTATTCGCGCAAAGGACGCAAGTTCGACTACAGCACGCACGAGCGCCTGCGCGAAGCGATCGAGAAGAAGCTGTTCGCCGATCTCAAGGATATCGTCAAGATCACGACGTCCACCAAGACGCCGGACGAGAACCAGCTCAAGCGCATCAACGAGGTCATCAACCGCCTCGTCGAGGAGCACGGCTACACGACCGCCAGCGCCAACGAGCTGCTGCGCTACGTGGGCAGCCTGCTGAACCGCTAGGCAGCCGCCCGCTGCGCCGCGAGTACTCGCGCCCGTCCCGCCACCGCCGCGCCCGCGCCCTCCAGAACCGCACAAATTATGTGCGGTTCCCGGTCGTTCGCCCGCTGCGCCGCGAGTACTCGCGCCCGTCCCGCCACCGCCGCGCCCGCGCCCTCCAGAACCGCACAAATCATGTGCGGTTCCCGGTCGTTCGCCCGCTGCGCCGCGAGTACTCGCGCCCGTCCCGCCACCGCCGCGCCCGCGACCTCCAGAACCGCACAAATTATGTGCGGTTCCCGGTCGTTCGCCCGCTGCGCCGCGAGTACTCGCGCCCGTCCCGCCACCGCCGCGCCCGCGACTTCCAGAACCGCACAAATCATGTGCGGTTCCCTCCCGGTCGCTAAAAGAAATGATAGGGAATCTTCTCGCGGTTCAGCTTATATCTCCGGACAACTCGGTGACTTTGATCAAGCGGCGAGATAAACCCGCCAGATTTCAAGCGGGAAAGGTACTTTAATATCGTGTTGCGATGCAAGCCGAGAGCCACTGAGAGCTGAGAAGGCACGATTGGCGTCGTGGAACGGGAAGCGTGAACAATGATCCTTTTCTCGGTAGCGCACAACGCATCGAATTCGGCCGTTAAGTCGGCGCTGGCAGTGCCCAGCAGCTGTTGAAGCAACTGCTGGCACTGCCTCGGCTTGTCCCGGATCATCAAAAACGGAAAACGCATCACGAGCCAGCGATCCAGCACGAGATAGTTCTGGCGCATAAGTTCGTCTTCGAAATCTGCAGCGGAAATATGCAGGCGATGAGGACCGCGTCCGTCCAATTCGATGGCGATGCGCAGGCCATTCGTCACATACACGAAGTCAATATAACGATAACCATCTCTATAATCGATAGTCTCATGCTCGGGGACGAGGCCGGCGAACGAGTGGAAGGCAGGCCACCAAATGAAGCGGAGAAAATACAGAGATGCATGCGATAAGCCTGCGGCCAGCCTTGCGTCACGACGAGGAGAGGACGAACGCCATACTTGTTTCCACCAAGCGCTGAGCGCATTTTGAAAAGCAAGCTGGTTGTGCGCATCGGAAAAATGATGGGGCTCCGCAAACAAACGAAGCTGATTTAACATATTGTTCAACGCAGTGCGTTCGGAAACTGCCGTTTTCCCCATATTTATCCCTCCAAATTTACAATGAAAAAGCCGCCCGGCCAGGATCTAAAGACCCTAGCCGAACGGCATGTGCTTCACGCCAAAGTGATTAATAATAAAATACTGGAAGATGGGAAAGTTGGCAAGCGGAGATGTTGCTCTGGCGCCATTGACTTCCGA
Source organism: Cohnella sp. 56 (assembly GCF_037963805.1). Lineage (NCBI taxonomy): Bacteria > Bacillati > Bacillota > Bacilli > Caryophanales > Paenibacillaceae > Cohnella > Cohnella sp. 56. Next base: position 169,044 of record NZ_JAZDQE010000013.1, read on the forward strand.
TAGCGCCTGGGGCAGACTAGATGGACATCTGACAAACGAGGTTATATTCATCATGAAATTTTTCCGCAACTGGGCGCCGATTCTGATGCTCGCAATGCCGTCTTTATTTTCGTTCGCCACGCAGACGGTCACGGGCACCGTGAACCTCATTATGGTCGGGCATCTGGGCTTCGTCATCATCGCCGTCGTCGGCGTATCCAACATTATAATGTACAATGTGTTCGCCTTGTTCTCGGGCATCGGGCATACGGTCAACTATCTGGTCGCGCAAAATTACGGGGCCGGCGAGATGCGCAAGGGGATCGGCCGGACGTATCTGGCATTGATCGCAAGTCTCGGCATCGGCATCCTAATCGTGCTGGCGGGCCTGCTGGCAAGCGAAGCCGTGCTGAGGCTGACCGGGGGCTCGGCCAACATCGTCTCGGCCGGTGCGGACTATTTGGAGCTGCGCTTCTACGCAATGGCGTTCGGCATCATCAGCTTTGTGTTCCACGGCTTCTTCCGCGGCGTCGGCAACACGCGCATCTCCATGCTCGTGGCGATCGTCGCCAATCTGGTCATGATCGGACTGACCTACGGCTTCGTCAACGGGGCCATGGGCCTGCCCGAGCTCGGGGTCAAGGGAGCCGGCTGGGCGATTCTGATCGGCGAAGCGCTTCAGCTGCTGCTGTGCCTGATCGTCTTTTACGGTCCGTTGCACCGCAAGTTCGGCACGCGTTCGCTGCCGGCGCCGGACTGGCGGGAGCTGCGGCTCGTGGCGCAGGAGAGCGGCAAGCTCGGGCTCATGGAATTCTCGATGAGCGTGTCGATGTACATCTTCACGATGTTCGTCGCCCGCATCGGCGATGCGGCGCTCGCTGCGAACGAGGTGGCGCTGAACGTCATGTCGTTCGGCTTCATGCCGGCGTTCGCCTTCGGATCGACGGCGACCATCCTCGTCGGGCAGTTCATCGGGCGCGGCCGGCCCGGCGAGGCGCGCAGGGCGGGGACGGACACGGCGGTGCTGGGCAGCTTGTTCCTGCTGCTGCTGGGGACGGCGGAGCTGATCTGGGCGGTGCCGATCGCGCGTATGTTCAGCGACGATCCGCTCGTCTACGACACGGCGGCACGGCTGATCCAAGTGTCGGCCTATCTGCAAATATTCGACGGACTGTACAACTTTTACGCGGGCGGTCTGCGGGGGATCGGGGATACGACCTTCCTCATGCGCGCCTCGCTGGCGCTCAACTTCCTGCTGTTCGTGCCGCTCACGTACGTGTTCGTCCAGGTCGCGGACTGGGGCAGCATGGGCGCCTGGCTCGCGCTGTATACGTTCCTGACAGCACTCGGCATCACGGTCGCGATCCGCTATTACCGCACGGACTGGCATTCGGTGCGGCTGAAGGAAGCGCATGGCTGACGAATAGAGCACCAGAGGTCGGCAGGTGATGGAGTGCGGACCGGAGCCACAACAAAAAAGCACCTTTCCTGGCGAATCCGTCGCCCGGGAAGGTGCTTTTTCGTTATCCGTTGATGACCGTGCCGCCGTTGACGTGCAGCACCTGGCCGGTGACGTACGAAGAGTCCTCGCATGCCAGATAGACGTAGGCCGGCGCGAGCTCGTCCGGCTGTCCCGGCCGCTTCATCGGGCTGTCGGAGCCGAACTTGCCGACCTTCTGCTCGTCGAATGTCGACGGGATGAGCGGCGTCCAGATCGGACCGGGCGCGACGGCGTTCACGCGGATGCCCTTGTCCACGACATTGCCGGAGAGGGAGCGGGTGAAGGCGACGATCGCGCCTTTGGTCGAGCTGTAGTCGAGCAGCTCGGGGCTGCCGCGGTAGGCGGTGATCGACGTCGTGTTGATGATCGTCGCACCCTTCTTCAGATGCGGCATGGCCGCCTGCGTCAGATAGAACATGCCGAACACGTTCGTGCGGAACGTCTTCTCCAGCTGCTCCGGCGTGATATCCTCGATCGTCTTCTGCGGATGCTGTTCGGCGGCGTTGTTGACGAGCACATCGAGCTTGCCGAGCTGGGATATCGTCTCATCTACGGCCCGCTTGCAGAAGACGGGATCTCCGATATCGCCGTCCAGAATAACGCATTTGCGGCCTTCGGCTTCAATTTGCTTTTGCGTCTCGCGGGCGTCCGTGTATTCGCTCAGGTAGACGATCGCGACGTCCGCCCCTTCCTTGGCAAACGTGATGGCGACGGAGCGTCCGATACCGCTGTCGCCGCCCGTGATGAGCGCCACCTTGCCGAGCAGCTTGCCTGCCGCCTTGTAGGTCGGGGATTCGACCTCCGGCGCCGGATACATATCGCTCTGGATGCCGGGCTGCTGATCCTGATGCTGCGGCGGCAGATGGGAAGGACGGCTCGGCGTCTCGGTCGGGCTCGCCGTCTGGTTTGTTGGCGTCATGGTATGCGTCACTCCTTTTGTAGGGTTCTAGGAGTAAGTTAAACCAAATAACGCCCTTCTACGCATGTACAGGCGATTTTGAGCAGATTTTAAGCTTCCCGCGGAGACGAAGCGGACTACAAATTTTTGCGGGTCGTCTTGCCGCCGTCGCACGTATACAGCACGGGTTTGCCGTCGACGACCGTCTCCAGATGTACAGGCTTGCCCCAGAGCTTAACCAGAGACGGCAGCGTCCGCTCCGTATACTTGGCATCCAGCTCGACATCCTCGTAGCGGTGGCTGATGTAGAGCTCGCCGCTGCGATGGTAATCTCCGTCGGTGACGACCAGATACGGGAACCCCCCGTTCACCCGCGAATAAACGAGCTGATCCCGGACGTTTTCCCATTCCTTGTCGGTGATCGTCCAATCCGCGCCTTTTTTCTCGAACACGTACAGATCCAGATCCTCGGTCAGCTCCTTGGTCAAGTAATTGCGGATGAAGGAAGGGTCCGAATCCAGCTCCCGCACCTCGAACATCGCCTCGCGGCCGAAGCGCTTCTCGATATCCTCGAACATTTTGAGCCCCAGGTAATACGGGTTGAGCGAGCTGCGGGACGGCTGAACGACGGACGCGTTGAGCTTGGCGTATTCGATCGTCTCCTCCGAGGTGAGGGGCAGCTCGCGAATGATGCGCTGATGCCAGAACGTGGCCCAGCCCTCGTTCATAATCTTGGTCTCGATCTGCGGCCAGAAGTACAGCATCTCGTCGCGCAGCATGGACAGAATATCGCGCTGCCAATCTTCGAGGAAGGGGGCATATTCCTGCACGAACCAGAGAATGTCCTTCTCCGGCTCGGGCGGGAACTTGCGCAGCTCCGGCTTGTGATCCTGAATGCGCTGCCGCTCCGCGCGCTCCTCGTCGTCGAGCAGCCATATATCGTCGTACGGCGAGGCAGAGCCGGCCCGACGCCCGTTCCTTTCTTTCTGCTCCCGCTGCTGCAGCTCCATGTACCGCCGCTTGTCGAGTCCTTGCGGACGCACGACGCCCGGCTCGACATGCTCCTGAATCGCGAGCACCGCGTCGAGGAACTTCTCCACCTCCTCGCTCCCGTATTCCAGCTCATATTGGTTGATGCGTTCGGCCGTCGCGGACATGCTCTCGACCATATCGCGGTTGGAGGCGGAGAAGCGGGCGTTGTTCTTGAAAAAATCGCAGTGCGCGAGCACATGCGCCACGATCAGCTTGTTCTGGATCAGCGAGTTGCCGTCGAGCAGGAACGCGTAGCAGGGGTTGGAGTTGATGACGAGCTCGTAGATCTTGCTGAGGCCGAGGTCGTACTGCAGCTTCATCTTGTTAAACGTCTTGCCGAAGCTCCAGTGACTGAACCGGGTGGGCATGCCGTATGCGCCGAACGTATAGATGATGTCGGCCGGACAGATCTCGTAGCGCATCGGGTAAAAGTCGAGGCCGAAGCCGGAAGCGATCTCGGTAATCTCCGCGATCGCCGTCTCCAGCTGGCGCTGATATTCGATATGGGACATGGGCACGTACCCCCTCGGGATTGGCATGGCATGGATACTCCATGTATATGCGGGGAGGGGGCGCGTCTTGACTCGTTATGGCGGCTGTCCGATCGGAAAAGGCTACTTCGGGAGATGCGACGGTGACAAGGAGGGGCGGCGGCAGTCTAGCGAACAGGATCGCCGAGCGGCGCGCCGTCCCGGTCCAGCATCTGCATCGTGTAGTCCCGCGGGCTGCCTTCGACGACGGCGACCCAGAATCTGCCGTCCGAATTGCGTACGACGGTCGCGTCCACGCGACTGCCTCGTGGGTCCGTGAGCTGCACGGACTCGGCTTCCGGGTCCAGCATCTGGCCGGCGAACACGGAATAGTTGTCGTAGCCGAACGAATGGGAGACCAAGCCGCCCTTCGACAGCCCCGGTTCGTCCGCCTGCTCGGTGAACGAGGCCGTGCCGCGCAGCTGCCAATCCTGCGCTTCGCCTTCCTTGTCGTAGTAATCGGCGCCGAACAGATAGGAGCCGTCTTCGTGCCGGACCGTCCAGAATTCGAACCTGGCGCGCGTGCCCGCCTGCCGTTCCAGCAGCTTGTTGTGCGGGAATTCGATGTTCGGACCGAACTTGATCGAGACTGCCGGACCGTGTCCAATGGCAACCTGGGCGTTGTCGGACACAAGCGGGGCGGAGGAGAGGCCGTCGGCCGGGCTTGCCGCATGGACCGAATCGGCTTCCCGGCCCGGCTGCGCGGGTCGGGAGGAGAGGCCGTCGTAGCAGATCGCGCTCGCCGCCGCAACCGCAACGGTCAATCCCGCGACCGCAAGCCGTCGGCCCGTCTGACTTTTCGCCGGAGGCAGGGCCGCCCGCTCCCGGACGCTCGCCGCGAGCGATTCGGTAAAATGCCGCTCGCGCAGCGGTTCGCCCTTCAACTCGGCGTACCAATCAGGGTTGATAGGCTTCATGTTCGCTTTCCTCCTTTAATAGAGACTCCATGCGCCGTCTGGCGGCGAACAGCCGCGACTTGACGGTGCCCTCCGGAATCCGCTGCAGGTCCGCAATCTCCGCGACGGACAGCTCGTACTTGGCATGCAGCACCAGCGTCTCCCTCAGCTTTACCGGCAGGTCCATGACGCGCCGCCAGATCTCGCTCGTCGCCTCGCGTTCCAGGTAATCCTGCTCGGCGGATCTGCCGGGATGCCTCGGCGCCACGATGTCCATCAGCAGCGCCTTGCGGAAAAAAGCGGCGTTGCGATAGTTGAAGGCGACGTTGCGCGCGATCCGCAGCAGCCAGGTTTTCACGGACGATTCTTGGCGGAATCCGGAAAAATGCCGATACGCCCGAATAAACGTATCCTGGGCGATATCGTCGGCCATGGCGCGGTTTTTGACGAGAAAGTAGGCGTAATTCCATACATCCTGCCCATACCGGTCCATCAGCTCCCCGAGCATGGCCGGGTCCGGGTTGACCCGGAGCGCCAGGTGTTCTTTGTCCAATACTGATCACCTCGGGATATAGACAAGCGAGACGCCCGCCGGGTTCACTTCGTCTAGGAAATAATCGGTTGAACTGAGCAATTGCGTTAATCGGCGCGACTTGCTAGACTACTAGATAGAATGTATGTTCGGGAGGACGTTGACATTGTCCGCATTCTTATTCGAGCCAGCCAGGTACCCGGAGCAGCCGGGCGTATACATCATGAAGAATAACGAAGGCCGGATTCTGTACGTCGGCAAGTCCAAGTGCATCCGCGACCGGCTGCGCGCGTACTTCAACGGAGCGGACAAGCGCAGGCGCATTCCCGCGCTGACCGCCGAGATCGCCGAGATCGGCTTCATCGTCGTGAACAACGAGCACGAGAGTCTCATTCTCGAGAACAACCTCATTAAGATACATAAGCCGCCGTACAACCGGGCGCTGAAAAAGGACAACAGCGGCTACGCCTACCTGCAGCTGACGGAGGAGCCGCTGCCGCGGCTGATCGCGCATTACCGCGACCGGCGGGCGGTGCGCGAGGATGCCGCAGGCGCGGCTCGAACCGGCGGTTCGGGCGATGGGGCGGCCGCTCGCGGCGAGCTGGCGCGCGCGATCGCGGAGTCTTCGGCGGCCGCCGATGCGCGTCGAGCGGCGGGCAAGGGCCAGCCGCCGGCGCTTCCCGCCGAGGCGCGTCCCGCGGAGCGGTTCGGGCCGTTCGTGAGCAGCCGGTTCCGCGAGGCGGTCATCGCCTTCGTGACGGAGCACTACAAGCTCCGCACGTGCGCGACCCTGCCCAAGCGCGCCTGCCTTGAGTATCACCTCGGCAAGTGCAGCGGCGTCTGCGCCGGCCATATCTCGCACGAGGAATACCGGGAGACGGCGCGCGCGGCCGCCCGGCTGCTGTCGAGCGGCGGGGAGCGGCTGGTCGGCGCGATGTACCGCCAGATGGAGGAATATGCGGAGCGGCTCGCCTTCGAGAAGGCGGAGCATATGCTCCGCCATATCCGCATTCTGGAGCGGACGCCGGAGCGGCAGATCGTGGACCGGGAGGCCGAGGGTACGCAGGAGGCCGTATACTTCGGCGAGTCGGCCGTCTGCATCGCACAGTTGCACGACGGGATGCTGCACCGTATCGACTGCGTACCGTGGACGCGCGGCGAGACGGGATCTGCGGACTGCGACCGCTTCCTGATCGAGCGGTACAGGTCGCTGACGCGGCCGGACGAGATCATCGCCAGCGAGATCGGCGACGCCCGGCTGCTGCGCGCGGCGCTTCGCAGGCGCGGCCAGCCCCCGGTGCGAATTACCGTGCCGAGGCGCGGCGTGAAGCTGGATCTGCTCGGGCTGTGCCGCCGCAATCTGGAGGAGGCGGAGCGGTCCCGAGCCTGAATCGCACGACGGCATGCCGTTCGTGCGATTTGCATTTTTTTTGCGAATAGGCTTACTTGCAAGGGTCAAATGGTCATGTTACAACAGGTGGATAACGAAACGAATGCGATGCGGAGGAGAGACACGTGTCTGAACAGACCGAAGCACGGATCGGCGAGGCCGAGCGCCTCGCCGAGGTGATCAGGATCATTGACCGGAAGCTGCTGAAGGAGCTGTCCGTCCAAGGGGAGCGAAGGGGAGACGTCGTCGGCATCCGCCAGGAATTCTGGGACGATCTGGCGATCAACTTCTCCGACGAGACGGAGCTTGGGGAGACGTGGAGCAGCATCGTGCAGCAGGCCGAGCTGCTGGCCGAGCGCGAGCGGAGCCACCGGGTGGCGTCCGAAGCCGCCGAGCGGCTGGCGCGGCAGCACGACAATCCGTACTTCGCGCGCATCGACTTCGTCGAGCATGCGGTTGACGCGGGTCCCGGCGGGGAGCAGGAGCAGGCGGGCGCGGTCGCAGTGCCCGAGGTCATCTATATCGGCAGAGCGTCTCTCGTCGGCGAAGACGGAGAGACGTTCTACATTTATGACTGGCGCGCGCCGGTGTCGAGCCTGTTCTACGATCACGAGCCGGGCCCCGCAGCCTACGATACGCCGGGCGGCGAGATCGCGGGCGAGATGACGCTCAAGCGTCAGTTCGTCATCCGCGGCGGACGGCTGAGGCATATGTTCGACACGGACGAGACGATCGGCGACGACATTCTCCAGGCGGTGCTGTCGGAGAAGTCCGACACGTCGATGAAGAGCATCGTCGCGACGATCCAGAAGGAGCAGAACCGCATCATCCGCGACGAGCGTCACCGGCTGATCGTCGTGCAGGGCGCGGCGGGCAGCGGCAAGACGAGCGCCGCGCTGCAGCGGATCGCTTATTTATTGTACCGCTATCGGGACAGCCTGACGGCGGAGCAGATCGTACTCTTCTCGCCGAACCCGGTGTTCAAGGGATATATCTCCCGCGTGCTGCCGGATCTGGGCGAAGCCAATATGCGGCAGATGACCTTCCGGGAGCTGATCGAAGCCCGGCTCGGCCGCAGGTTCGAGGCGGAGGATCTGTTCGCGCAGACCGAGGATCTGGCCGCGACCGAGGGGACGCCGGCGGGCGAGGCGCGTGCGCGCGCGGTCCGCTACAAGGGCTCGCAGCATTTTTTCGAGACGATGGCCGCATATCTGACGCGCCTTAAGCAAGGCGGCGTCGTATTCCGCGTGCTCCGCTACAAAGGCGATACGATCGTATCCGCAGAGGAGATGAGCGAGCGCTTCTACGGCGAATATGCGGACGACGGCTTCGGCGACCGGCTGGCCAAGCTGCGCAGATGGCTCGGCGAGCGGCTGACGGCTTGGGTCGACAGCCAGCTCGAGGAGCCTTGGGTCGAAGAGGCCGCGGAGCTGCTGGAGGAGGAGGACATCCAGCGGGCATACGTGCAGGTGAGGCGCCGGGGCGGTTTCCACGACGGCGCATTCGACGACGAGGACCGGATGACGGAGCTGCTGCTCCGGCAGGCCGCGGAGCACGCGATCGCGCCGCTTCGGCGGGCGGTCAAGGGCTTCCGCTTCATGGACGCGGCCGCTACGTACACCCAGCTGTTCGTCAGCCGCACGCTGTTCACCGCCTGCGCGCCGGACGGACGGCTGCCCGAAGGCTGGGAATGGATGGCCCAGCGGCTCGAGGACAAGTTCGGGCGCAAGGAGCTCGATCACGAGGATGCGACGCCGCTGCTGTATCTGATGGAGGCGCTCGAGGGCTTCCGCAAGGTGGAGGGCGAGGTGCGCCATCTGTTCGTCGACGAGGCGCAGGACTATTCGCCGTTCCAGGCGGCGTATCTGCGCAGACGGTTCCCGCGCGCGCGGATGACGGTGCTCGGCGACTTCAATCAGGCGATCTACGCGCAGGCCGAGGACAGCGGCGGCTTCGGCGGCTGGACGCGTCTGGCCGATCCGGCCGACACGGCGATCTGGCGGCTCACGACGAGCTACCGGTCGACCCGGCCGATCGTCGAGCTGTCCATGCGCATCCTGCGGGCGGCGGATGCCGAGGGCATCCGGCCGTTCAACCGCGACGGCGAGGCGCCGCGGCTGATCCCGTGCCGCGACGGCGCGCAGCTGGCCGAGCTGGCGGCCGCGGACGTAGCCGCGCTGCTGGCGGAGGGCCATGGCACGATCGGCGTCATCGCGAAGACCGCGCAGGAAGCGGGCGACGCGGCGTCGCTGCTCAAGGAGCGGCTGTCCGAGGACGTGCCGATCACGCTCATCAGCGGCGGCTCGGCCAATCTGCCCAGAGGCGTGTCCGTCCTGCCCTCGTACCTGTCCAAGGGCATCGAGTTCGATGCGGTGCTCGTATGGGACGCTTCGGCGGAGCGGTACGGGCAGGAGCGGCACCGCAAGCTGCTGTACACGGTGAGCACGCGGGCGCTTCACGTGCTGCACATTTATTATACGGGCGAGCTGTCGCCCTACTTGGCCTGACTCCCGGCGCGCGGTCGGTGAGGGGCGCGGGCAAGGGCGATAAGACCCGGGGATGCAGTCGGTGAGCTTAGACTGTTCACGGCCGGGTCTGGAATATGAGGAGGAGCATACATGCGGGAAACGATAGACAAGGACATCGACCGGACGATGGGAGAGGCGCGCAGCGTGCTGAAGCGGTTTTTCGGCTACGACGAATTCCGCCGGGGGCAGGAGGAGCTGATCGAGGCGATCATGAGCGGCCGCGACGTCCTCGGCGTCATGCCGACCGGCGCGGGCAAGTCGATCTGCTACCAGGTGCCTGCGCTCCTGATGCCGGGCGTCACGATCGTCGTATCGCCGCTCATCTCGCTCATGAAGGACCAGGTCGACGCCTTGAGCGCGGCCGGCATCGAGGCGACGCTCATCAACAGCACGCTGTCGGCCAAGGAGACGAACGACCGGCTGCGCGATATTTATTACGGACACTACAAGCTCGTATACGTCGCGCCGGAGCGGCTCGAGTCGGAGCGGTTCCGCGGCATGCTGCGCCATATCCAGGTGCCGCTCGTCGCCGTCGACGAGGCGCACTGCGTCTCGCAGTGGGGACACGACTTCCGGCCGAGCTACATGGGCATCTCGCGCATGCTGCAGGACATCGAGCCGCGCCCGGTGATGGCGGCCTTCACCGCGACGGCGACCGACGTCGTGAAGGACGACATCGTCGATCGGCTGAAGCTGGCGTCTCCGGCCCGCGTCACGACGGGCTACGCGCGCGAGAACCTGTCGCTGTCGGTCGTCAAAAACGCGGACAAGCGCGACTATCTCGTCCGCTATATCCGCGAACGCGCGGGTCAGTCCGGCATCATCTATGCGGCGACGCGGCGGGAGGTCGAGGGGCTGGCGGGATATTTGTCCTCGCTGGGGCTCGCTGCCGGCATGTACCATGCGGGCCTGCCGGAGGAGGAGCGCGCACGCACGCAGGAGGCGTTCATCCGCGACGATCTGCAGCTGATCGTGGCGACCAACGCGTTTGGCATGGGCATCGACAAGTCCAACGTGCGCTACGTCGTGCACTTCAATATGCCTAAGAATCTGGAGGCGTATTACCAGGAGGCGGGCCGCGCGGGCCGGGACGGCGAGCCCGGAGAGTGCGTCATGCTGTTCTCCGCGCAGGACGTCGTGACGCAGAAGTTTTTCATCGAGCGGAGCGAGGCGGACGACGAGCGCAAACGCAACGATTATCGGCTGCTGAACGATATGGTGGAATACGCGCATACGTCGGACTGCCTGCAGCGGGCGATCGTGCGGTACTTCGGCGAGGACGGCGGCGAGCCGTGCGGCAGATGCAGCAGCTGCAACGACGAGCGCGAGCTGCGCGACGTCACCGAGCAGGCGAAGCTGGTATTCGCCTGCGTGTCGGCGATGAAGCAGCGGTTCGGCATCACGCTCACGGCGAAGGTGCTGCGCGGCGCGAGCGATGCCAAGGTGCGGCAGTTCGGCTTCGACAGCTTGCCCTGGTACGGCAGGCTCGGGAGCATGTCGGAAAAGGAAATCGTCCAGCTCATCCACGGACTGGTTGCGGACGGGTATCTCAAGCTGACGGACAGCCAGTATCCGGTCGTGCAGCTGGCGGCCAAAGTTCGCGGCGTGATGAGCGAGGGCGAGCTGGTGCATCAGCGGGTCGAGCCGCAGCAGAGCGGACGGTCCGGCGGCGGGAGCCGATCGTCTTCGCGCGCTGCGGGCGGCGCGGCCGCGCTGTCCGGCGAGGACGCGGAGCTGTTCGAGCGGCTGCGCGAAGTCCGCAAGCAGCTCGCGACGCGCGAAGGCGTGCCGCCGTTCATCATCTTCGGCGATGCCACGCTGCGCGAGATGTGCACGCTGCGGCCGACGAGCGAGCAGGAGATGCGCCGGGTGAAGGGCGTCGGCGACGCCAAGCTCGACAAGTACGGCGAGGCGTTCGCGGAGGCGATCCGGGCGTTTGGCGAGCGCTGAGCATGCGCGGGAGCATGAGCGGATCTGCATCAGCGAGTGCATAAAAGAGCCGTCAGGGCGATTGTCCCTGACGGCTTCTTTGTTGTCAGACGCGCCGTAGTGCCGGCGCTTCAGCGGCCGGTCGCGCCGACGGACAGCGCGCCGTAGCGATACATCGTCGACCGCACCGTGTCCGACTTGTGTGCGGGACACTGCACGATGACGGTCACCTCCGGCGCGACGGTGGCCGCGAACGGGCTCGGCCGGCCGGCCTGTCTGATGCGCTTCAGGCCGTAGCCCAGGCCGAAGCCGGCAACGGTGCCGGCAAGCCCCCAGACGATCGGCCCCCACGCAAGGCCGAAGCCGGCCGCCGCGCCGATGACGGCGCACGCTGTCGCCCATGCCATGCCGACCTCGATCGCGTCGCTTTCTCTCGTACTGCCGGCTTGCTCCACGAGCAGCTTCATGCCGACGGTCATAATATGCCGGCGTTCGATGCCGGCCTGCTCGATGGATGCCAAGGCTTGTTCCAGATCGATCGAATTCGTGAAGCACCCGATCAGCAGCATGAATGATTACCCCGATTCTGCGAATATCTCGATCTCTGACCTTCCGTATTTTTTCTCCAGATGCATGTGCTGCTCTTCCCGGAACAGCTTGTTCTGCTCGATCGTTCCTCTATATGCATGATAAGCAGCCCCGCCGAGGGCGGAGGGCATAAACATCAGCCAATGCGCCGACAGCATCGTTGTCGAGCGTGCTGCAGAACCGTACAGCAGCTCGATCGTCGCTCCGAACACATTCGACATGCCGATATATGTCCACCACCAGAACATGATGTAGAAGGCCAGGCAGAAGCGTTGGTTGTAAAGCTGGCCGAGCCCCGGGAACAGCAACGAATAAAAGAGGCCCGTACGCGGATTTTTCCGTTCGATATACTGCACCTCAAGCGGATGGATCAGCATCCGGGACAGCGGCTGCCGCTCGAATCGGGACAACGATCTGAGACTCCCCTGGAGACGCGCCGACCGGCTGCTGTCCCAGATGGCGAACAAATAGATGACAATGTAGCCGAATACCCATTTCTCCTGCAGCACGTACCGTGCATCGTCGAATCTGCCGCAAAAAGTAAACACGATCGCATCGTTGAGCCGGCACAGCCTGTTGATGGCGATCTCCGTCAACGTGAGCAATATGCCCCGTGCGTACTGATTGATGATGAAGTGTCCGAAGCCGGGAAAAGCCGCCGACCACCAGGCGACCATCGCGGGTCTGGGTACGGAAGCGTACGTAACTCCGAACAGGCTGAGACGATAGAAAGGGTAGCGGGCTTGCAGCGAATTGTTTTTCATGGTCTTAGTTTGCAAATTCTTACAATAATTATTCACATCTGACAATCGGAGTACGGCGCAAAAAAATTGGTTATACTTGGCACCGTAATGTATATCGGACCGCTGACAGATCGGACGGCCACAACGAAAAGCAGGCGGTGACATTAATATGAGCGACGATCGGCCCGCGAACCAGCCCGCGGATCAATCCGTGAACCAGCCCCCGGATCAATCCGCGGATTCGGCTGCCGGCGATGCCGCGAACCGGGCGCCCGCTTTTTCACCGCGTCTGACGGACAACACCGCGCAGCTGCGCCGGATGCTCGGAAATGCAAACGACTTGCTGATCAGCGAGCATCGCACAGCCGGCGGCATACAGTATGCCGTCGTATGTATCGACGGCTTGTCCAATCGCATGCTGATCCAGGAATATATGCTGGAGGCGCTGATTGACTCGGAAGCGCCCGACTTGCAGCTGCCCGTGCAGGAGATGCGGATGACCAGCAGCTTTGACGAAGCGGTCATCGGGATACTGTCAGGGGATTCGGCCGTGCTCAGGGAAGGCTGCGCAGCTGCGTGGGTCGTCGGCACGAAGGGCTGGAGCACCAGGGCGGTCGAAGAGCCGCAGACCGAGGCTTTGATACGCGGGCCGCGGGCCGGGTTCACCGAGGATTTCCGAACCAATACGGCGCTCATCCGGCGGAGGCTGCGGGACCCGAATCTGCGCTTCGAGACGATGCAGCTCGGCAGACGCTCGCGCACGGACATCGCCATCGTGTATGTAGAGGGCATCGTCAACGATAAGATCCTGCAGGAGGTTCGCCGCAGAATCAGGACGATCGATGTGGACGATGTCACCGGCTCGGGGTTTGTAGAGCAATGGTTGACGGATCATTTCCTGTCGCCCTTCCCTCAGATCATGAGCACCGAACGGCCGGACAAAGTGACGGCCGCGCTCCTGCAAGGCAAAGTCGGCATCGTGATCGACAATACGCCGTTTCAGCTGATTTTGCCGATGACGTTTTTTTCTTTTTTTCACTCGCCCGAGGATTACTACCAGAACTGGCTCATTACGACGGTCATTCGCATCATGCGCTTCGGTGCGGCCTTTCTGGCGACCTTTTTGCCGGCCTTTTATATCGCGCTGCTGGAGTACCATCATGGCATGCTGCCTTCGGAGCTTGCATTCTCGATAGCCGGCTCCAGGGAAGGGGTGCCTTTTCCTGCGGTCGTCGAGGCGTTCGCCATGGAGGCGACGCTTGAGCTGCTGCGCGAAGCGGGCATTCGTCTGCCCAAGCCGATCGGTCAGACGATCGGCATCGTCGGCGGGCTGGTCATCGGGGAAGCGGCGGTTCGAGCCGGCGTCGTGAGTCCGATCATGGTTATCATCGTGGCGATTACGGCGATATCGTCCTTTTCGCTGCCGTCCTATGCGTTCGCGATATCGCTGCGGATGGTCAGGTTTGCAGTCATGCTGTCTGCAGCGCTGTTCGGGCTGTACGGCATCGTGCTGTCCTACATTATTTTGAACATACATATCGCCAACCTGATGAGCTTCGGAATTCCTTATTCGACGCCGTTTGCGCCGACGTTCCTGTCCGATTGGAAGGATCTGATCTTGCGCGCGCCCGTCCGGCTGATCACTTCGCGGCCTGACATGATGAAGACGAAGGACAAGCACCGCATGAAAAACAAGTAAAGGCGGCCTCGGCATGGATACATTCGAGTATGGCGACGACAAGATCGGCTCCCGCGAGGTCGCGATGACGATATCGTCGATCATGATCGGGGTCGGCATTCTCACGCTGCCCAGACTGCTGGCGAAGGACACCGGGTCCTCGGACGGCTGGATATCGATCCTGGCCGCCGGCTTCATCGCAGCTATGTGCGGCCTCGTCATCTGCAGACTGGTCAGCCGATTTCAGGGCGATTCGTTCCACCAGTTTGCGACGCGGTTGACGGCAAGACCGATCGCGTCGTTGCTGTCCTCGATTTACGGATTGTATTTTTTGCTGTACCTCTCCTTCGAGGTCCGGTCGATCGCCCGCATCTCCAAGATGTACTTGTTCGAGAATACGCCGATTGCGTTTATTTCCGTTGCCTTTTTGTTTGTGATCGTGTACGCGGTGTCGGGCACGACGGCGGCGATTATTCGGCTGAATACGATGTTCTGCCGATCGTGCTGCTCATTACGATCATTGTATTGCTGTTCGGCATGCAACTGGTGGACGTCGAGAATCTGAAGCCGATGCTGATCACCGGACCGGCTCGTCTTGCCGTAGGCACGAAGGATGTGACGTTCGCGCTCCTGGGCTTCGAGGTGCTGTTGTTCTATGCGCCGCTATTGAGGCCGGCCGTGCGCACGGAGAAGGCGATGCTGATCGGCATCGCGATTTCGGTGGCGATGTATTTGGCGACCTATATATATGCGATCGGCATATTTACCAGCAAAGGGACCGAGCAGATCATTTATCCGACCGTAGAGATCGCAAAGGAGGTACGGCTGCCCGGCCAGTTTTTCGAACGGCTGGAATCGATTTTTTTTACCGTCTGGATCATGACGATATTCAATACGTCCAGCATGGCGATGGAAGCCAGCGTATCCTGCCTGAAGGCTGTATTCCCTAAGCCCGGCAAGCGGGGCTGGATCTGGATTCTCTGTCCTGCCGCCTATCTGTTAAGCCTGCTGCCCAAAAACGAGCCGCAGTACGACCAACTGGGGACGATCGTCAGCTACATCGGTTACGGAACGGCCGCACTCATCCCGATCGGCCTGCTGCTGCTGGCCCGGATGAAGGGAGTGGCCAAGGATGGCTGAGCGGCGATGGCTGTGCGGGCTCGCAGCGCTCGTGCTCGCAGCCTTGAGCCTCACGGGCTGCTGGGACCGGATCGAGATCAACAATCGGGGTTTCGTCGTGGGCGTGTCCGTAGACGAGGCGCCGCAGAAGGAAGACGGAGAAGGGCAGGGGACGTCGCCGCCTTTTCGACTATGCTACCAGCTGGTCGTGCCGGGCGGTCAGACAGGCGGCTCGGATTCGTCCAAAGGAAGCATCGGTTATTCGAATCTTTGCGCCGAGGCGGCCAATCTGTCGGCTTTCCATCAGTACGCGACCGACAAGCTCAGCCGGCCTCCCTTCTACGATCATCTGAAAGTCGTGGTCATCTCCGATAAGGTGGCGAAGCAGGGGCACAGCTTTTCCGATGCGCTGGACTTTTTTCTCCGCAGCGCGAATGTCCGCAGATCGATCAAGATTCTGGTCGCCCGCGGCCAGGCCTCGAACAGCCTGAATGCCAAATCTCCGAACGAGGACCTGCCGGCGAGCGACCTGGAGAATATCTCCGGTACCGGGAGCAGTCTGGACAAGCCGCCGGCATCCACGATCGGCTACATCCACGAGCGTCTCATGAACGAGACGAGCTTCGTCGTCCAGTCGCTGGCGTCCGAGGGCGAATCCATCCGCTTCTCCGGCTGTGCGATCTTCGACGGCCGGACCAACCGCCACGTCGGGGCGCTGGATGCGAGGCAGACGATCGGCCGCAATCTGATGCTCGGCTTCCCCGTGCACGGAACCTTGGGCATCAAGTCCGGCGCTTCGGTCGTATCGTTCAGCTTTTATGACATACGCAGGCGCCTGCACGCCGACGTGCGCGATCCGCAGCGCATCGTATTCGATGTGGCGGTCAGCGTCACCGTCTCCGTGGGAGAGGTCACGGGACCTCAGCTCGATCTGTCCGACAGTGCCATGATCGCGCGGCTTCAGGCCGATGCGAAGGCCGAGATCGAAGCGATGATCGACGACACTGTAACTGCGGTCCGGCGCGATATCCGCAAGGACGCGCTTGGGCTGGGCGAGTTTCTGAAAAGAAACCATTACCGGACATGGAGGAAGATCGCGGGCAACTGGGATGAAGGAGACGAGCTGATGTCGCGGTGCGTCGTCAATGTCCATGCCAATGTCAGCATCCGGCAGATCGGTATCGTCGATATGTCGCAGCGAATCTAGCGGCACGGAAGGAGGGAAGCGGGGATGAATCTGACAGCTGCGAATATAATCGGCCTGCTTCTCTGTGTCGTCTTTCCCTACATGGCTTATCGCATGAATCGGTATCTGCACGACAAATCCGATCCGTCGTGGAAAAAGAAAAAGTAGTCATGACCGCAGCGCGAATCGGTCCTCAATCGTATTGCCCGAGCCGTCCGTCTCGACTACAATTGGGATAGCTAGAGGGGAAGCGAGGGAAGGACAGCATTGAAAAAAACGGCAAGCGGCCTGCTGGCCGCCGCCCTCATGCTGGCGTCTGTCGGATGCAGTCCGGCGACCGTGAAGGATACGTCGGCACAGGTCGCGGCAGACCGTATCGAGTGGGCGTTCACACAGGCGGATCAGCATCCGGAGGAGCGCCTCATCTCAGTCATTCGGGGCGCGGAGCGGACGCTGGACATCGCCATATACAGCCTTACATACCCGGGGATTGTGGGTGCGATCCGCGATGCGGCCAAGCGCGGCGTCGTCGTGCGGCTGCTCACGGATCGCATCCAATCCGCCGGCAAGACGCAGAAGGAAGCGCTCAAGCTGCTGGGCAGCGCGGGCGTGCCGATCAAGATCAACCGACACAGCGGACTCATGCATCTGAAGCTGACGGTAGCCGACCGGTCGGTCGCGACGACCGGTTCCTTCAATTATTCCAAGGCGGCGAGCACGACGAACGACGAGATGCTGGTCGTGATCCGGGATTCAGGTATCGCCTCGGCGTTCGCGGACGCCTTCGACAGCGCGTGGGAGGACCGGGACGGCTACGAGCCGCTGACGGCCTCGATCGCCGAGCCCGATTCGCCGTCCTCGGCCGGGGCATCCGCAGATGGCCAGGGGGAGAGCGGCGAATCGGACGAAGCGCCGGCCGCCTGCGAGACGCCGCGAATCAAGGGCAATATCAACTCCCGCGGCGACAAGCTCTATCATGTGCCCGGGGGCGCGAGCTACGAGCGTACGAAGCCCGAGGCATGGTTCTGCAGCGAGGCCGAGGCCAAGGCGGCGGGCTATCGCAAGGCTGCAGGCTGATAGGCTGATACGACAATCATAAACGTATGGGAGCGGGGATCGAGACGATGAAGTATTCGCTGTGCATCGGCGCCTATCCGGGCGAGGACGAGGTATATCATTTGGAAAAGGTAAAGACGCTTGATTTTCACGGCCTCGAGTATTACGCATGGTGGCAGCTCGAGGATATCAAGCGTACGGTCAGAGCGCAGGAGCGGTTGGGCGTCGGCATCGTCGCGACCTGCACGCCGTTCATCAGCCTCGTAGACGAATCTCTCCGGGACGACTATCTGGACGGCATCCGCAGGACGATCGAAGCCTGCAGCAAGCTCGGCACCCGCTCCATCATCTCCCAGACCGGCAACGAGCTGGATGGCGTGCCTCGGGAGACGCAGCAGCGGACGATGGTCGAGACGCTGAGGCGGGCGGCGCCGCTGCTCGAGGCGGCGGATATCGTGCTCGAGCTGGAGCCGCTGAACGGACTGGTCGATCACAGAGGCCACTACTTGCAGCGGTCGGACGAGGCGGCGGACATTGTGGACAAGGTCGGGAGCAGCCATGTGAAGCTCGTGTTCGACGTGTACCACCAGCAGATTACCGAGGGCAACGTCATCCGCAATGCGCTCGAATATCGCCACCGCATCAATCATTATCATATCGCGGACAATCCCGGCCGCAACCAGCCCGGCACAGGCGAGCTCAACTACGTCAACATTTTGAAGGCGATCAAGGATTCCGGCTTCGACGGCTACATCGGCCTCGAATGCGGCTTTACGATCGATCCCGACGACGCGATCGAACAATTCCATGAAGAAGTAATCGCGCGAATCGGGTAATATTTATTAACATCAGCGCATAGCGCCCCCGCAGTTGGCTATTCTAGCCATCGGGGGTGTTTTTTTTGCTGATCGACTGGCTCTGGATGGGTGGGAGCCTCCTGCTGCTCCTCCTGCTGCTGATCCGCTGCGTTCCGGGCGACAGGCTGCGGGAGATGTATGCGACGCTGTTCACCATGCAAGGCATCAAGTGGCTGATCGGAGTCGTCAAGGCAGAGCTGCAGCTGGAGACTTATCCGGTGCGCTTGTTCCCGCATGCGACGCGGCTGGACTTCCTGACCGAGTTCGCGATCTGCCCGTCGATCGCCGTCTTGTACATCATGCTCGTGCCGGCGCGCCCGCTTCCCGTCCAGCTTGCTTCTGTTGTCGGCATCGCCGGTTTGTTCGCGGCATGGAACTTGCTGATGACAGAATTCACTAGCCTGCAGCGTTATATTCATTGGAGCGCTTGGGCCGACTTTGCCACTATACTGGTCCTGCTGCCCCTTGTCAGAGCGCTCGTGAATTGGATCATGGCCGCTCCGCGCCGGCAGGAAGGAGACGCGCATGATTCCGGATCGTCTGGTTGAAGCGGGCGTGTGGGTAGTTGCCCTCCTGCTGCTCATCGTATTTGTTCCTGCCGACAAGCGAAGGGAAGCCGCGCTCAGCATCGTTTTCATGCAATTTATCGCCTGGATTTTGGGTCTCCTCGCCGTCGAGATGAACCTTCTAAGCTATCCTGTCCGTTTTTTTTCCATGGCGAACAGCGCGAGCTTCACCTTCGAGTTTTGCGCATTACCCATCGTCGGCGCGCTCTACAATGTGAATTTTCCCACGAGCAGTGCGCCATGGCGTCGTTGGGCCTATGCGGCGGCCTTCCCGACTGCGCTTACGGCGATTGAATATCCGATCGAACGGTACACCGAATTGGTCGAATATATCCATTGGCATTTGAGCTGGACTTGGGTTAGCGAGTTTGTCGTGCTGATCGGCTGCCGAATGTTTTATGACTGGTTCTATCGCCGCCGGCCCCTCGTTTTGTAATCTCCGTAGTATTGGCTTGCAGACGATCGGGCAAAATGGATAGGTGTGCCAGAGTAGGGCGAAAGAGGTGAGTCGATTGGGCGGGAGCATAAACGCAAATCAAGCGGGAGACCAGCCTGCCGATGCGAAGCCGACGGCCTCACTGGTTCTTCAGGAGCTGACCGACTGTCTGGATGCCGTTCATCAGTGTTTGGAGGGCAACGGCGGGGAGATCGTCTACATCGCGACGCTCGTCGATACGAGTCTGCTGCTGCGCGATTTGATCCGTCCGCTGACAGGCGCGGAGCCTTCCGAGCTACGTACGAAGCTGGGCGCGGCTCCATACCGCTTGACCAAGGACATGAACAGCTGTCTGTCGGGCATTACGAACGGGGCCGTAGCGATTTTTGCCGGCGAAGACGCCTACCTGCTGGATCTATCCAAAAAAATCGGCAGGACGATCGAGCAGACGGAGACGGAGACGCTCATCACAGGCCCGCATGACGGCTTCGTAGAAAGCCTGGACGAAAATCTGGGCGTCATCCGCAGGCGGCTGCGCAGTGCCAAGCTGAAGTCGGTCGGCTTCGAAGCGGGGGAGATCTCCAAAACCCAGATTGTCATGCTCTATATCGAAGGCATCGTTAATATGGAGTTCGTGACCTTGCTTAGCGAACGGATCCGAAGCATCGAGATCGACGGCGTGTCCGACTCCAATATGCTCGTCCAATTGATCGACGAGAATCCCAACTCCGTGTTCCCGCAATATTTGACGACCGAACGGCCGGACGCCGTCGTCTCGAAGCTTCTGGGCGGCCGCATTGCCGTGCTTATGGACGGCAGCCCCAGCGCTTTTATCAGTCCGACCTCGTTTCTGGAGTTTTTCGCGTCGCCGGACGACTACTACCAGCGCTGGCCGATCGGGACGGGCCTTCGTGTGCTCCGGCTTATCGGTTTTATTATTACGATTTGCTTTACGGCATTTTATGTGTCGGTTACGACGTTTCATTATGAGCTGATCCCGCACACGATGCTGCTTAATCTCGCCGAGTCGCGCAGCAAAGTGCCGTTTCCCCCGCTGATCGAGGCGCTGCTCATGGAGACGACGATCGAGCTGCTTCGCGAAGCCGGCGCCCGTCTGCCGACCAAGATCGGACAGACGATCGGCATCGTCGGCGGTATCGTCATCGGTCAGGCTGCCGTTCAGGCAGGATTCACCAGCAATATTTTGATCATTGCGGTAGCGACGTCCGCCATCGCTTCGTTCGTCATACCGAGCTACATCATGAGCGCGTCGATCCGGCTGATCCGCTTCGGTCTGATTGTTTTGGCCGGCTTGCTCGGCAATCTGGGACTGTTCATGGGCATCGGGCTGATGGTCATTCATATGGCCGGCATTACCAATCTGGGTACTTCCTATCTGTCGCCGATCGCGCCCATGAGGCCCTCCGATTTATTGGATACGCTGATTCGCGGGCCGTTCTGGGCGCTCAAGACGAGGCCGACGCTCAGCCGTTCGCCCAATCAGGTACGGACGAGACCCAAGCAGTGAGGGAAGTGTGTTCGATTGCGGGAGAAGCTGAATGTGCTGCACATTGCGCTCCTATTGTTTATGATCGAGTCGGACGTCGCGGTATTTATTTTGCCACGATTGACGGCCGCCAATTTCGGGACGAACGGCTGGCTCGGTTTTATCGCATTGTCGCTTGTGGCCGCATTTAATATTTTTATGTACCGGATCGTATACCGGATGGGCGGGGGCAGATCCGTCTTCGATATTGCCGAAGCGGCCGCGCCCAGAGCTGTGCTGTATCCCTTTTATGCCGCCCTGGCCCTGCTTTGGCTGGGGCTGGGCGCATTTATCGGCAAGACATATGTTTTAATTTTCCAGATGCTATCCTTTCAGAATAGTCAGCCCATGCTTATTTATGTGCTGTACTGCGTGCTGGTGCTGACGCTGCTCACCAAAAGCCTTTATTCGATCGCCAAGGCGTCCACCGTGTTTTTTTTCATGGCGTCGTGGCTGGTGCTGCTCCTGCCGTATTTTTTTAAGAGCTGGAGTGCGGTGCGGTTTACGACCTCTTTTTTTCAGGGCGCCGTGGAAGGCCACCATCTCGGCGGATTTCTTGAAGTATTCGCCGCATTTATCGGCTACGAGCTGTGTATGTTTCTTTTTCCGCATACCGATGCCAAGAGCAAGCTGTTTACGGGCGTTTTCGTTGGACATTTCCTGTTCACGGCCGTCAATTTGCTGGCCATGGTGATGTGCTTCGGTTTTTTCAGCTTCGAAGAGATCAAGCGGCTGGAGTTCCCGATCATATACATGCACGAGTTCGTCGAACTGTCCTTTCTGAACCGCGTGGACAGTCTCGTATATCCTTTCTTTTCGTTTTATAGCCTGATCTCGACCGTCATGTTCGGGTACGCGGCATTGAAGAGCATCGGCCGCATGCTGCCGAAGGTGTCCGATCGGCGACTGGCGCTGCCCGTGACCGGCGCCATCTTTTTGCTGGGCTTTATACCGAGCATTTTCAGGGAGGCCGGGACTTGGCTGAAGCTTGTGTTTACGATCGAGACGGGAGTTGCCTTCGGTATGCCGCTAATTCTGATCGTCATGCTGAAGCTCGGCAAAAAAGCGAAAGGAGCGTAGACGGATGCGTGCGGCAAAAGGTATCGGGATATTGCTGATCGCAGCGATGCTTGGGGGATGCACCGACCAGAAGGTGCTGGAGAAAATCGGATTTACTAGGACGATCTTCATCGATTCCGCCGATGGGGACAAAGACAAGATCAACGTCACCATCAGCATCCCCAAAACCAATCAGAGCGAGTCGATCGTCTATTCGAACGTGGCGCGCACGTTCAAGCAAGCGAAGGTGTACTTCGATATGCAAAATGACCGCCGGGTGGTGCTGGGGCAGCTGCGGCAGATACTGTTCGGAGGAAACTTGGCGCGCAAAGGCGTATGGCCGCATCTGGAATCGATATTCAGGGACCCTTCCGTCGGCATTCGTACGCATGTGATCTTGCTGGAGGGCGATATCGATAAACTCTCTACCCGGAAATACACGCAAGGCGGGACGATGGGCGAGTATCTCGACAACCTGGTCCGCACCGACCCGACGAGCCGTGGCGTGTACGACACAAGCATACATACGTTTCTCAGAGATTACTACGATGACGGGATCGAACCGCTGGCCAACATCATTAAAGGGACGGCAAACGGTTTGATGGTCGACGGCGTCGCCCTGTTCGTCGGCGACCGGTACGTGGCCAAAGTACCGTCCGACGACGCCATGTACTTTGCCATGCTTCGTGCAAATTTGAAATATGGGACCCTGGTCATGGAAGAGGTCGATACGGCCAAGGAATCCGTGCCCGCCTCGCTGTCGAATGTCGTGAGCAAGAGGAGCATCCGGATCAAGTCTGTGCCGGACCGGCGATCCGGGAAGCCCGCCGAAGCTGTCCTCGAGCTGAAGATCAGAGGGTCCCTGCTCGAATACTACGGTCATGAATCGCTTAATGTGGCCGCCAACCAGCGTTCTCTCGAGGTGGCGATGGAGAAATATGTCGGCGGCCGGTGCGAACGATTGATTCGATTGATGCAAGCGGCGCATTCGGATGCGATCGGCTTCGGTCAGCGTGTGCGCAACAAGATGGACTACCAATCGTGGAAGCGCCTGAATTGGAGCGAAGAATTCCCGCGGGCGGACATCAAGGTCAGCATCGATCTGGATATTAAAGATTTTGGCAGTCTGGCCGAGTCTTGATTCGGGACGGAAAAGTGTGAGGGAAATCATTGTGTCTCCCGTGCGAATGTGGCACCCTTAGAGGGAAGCAAACGTTACATAGCGAGGGGGAATCATGATGCAGCTCCATTATGCGCCGCCGGCGGATCAAATCATCGAATTGATCGGCCGCATCTATCGCTTCGGCATGACGACTACATCGGGGGGCAATTTATCTTTTCGGGACGACAACGGCGATGTCTGGATCACGCCGGCCGGCGTGGACAAAGGCTCGCTGCGCCGCGAGGATATCGTATGCGTCAAGGCGGACGGCAGCATCGCCGGGCTGCACAGGCCATCGAGCGAGCTGCCCTTTCATCAGGCGATCTACAGGGCCAGGCCGGACCTGCGCGCCGTCGTCCACGCGCATCCGCCGGCGCTCGTATCGTTCAGCATCGTGCGCAGAGCGCCGAACGTGGACATGCTGCCCGGAGAGCGCGAGATTTGCGGCGAGGTCGGGATCGCTCCCTATGCGCTGCCGGGGAGCGCGCTGCTCGGCGACAACATCGCCTCCGTCTTCGCGGAGGGCAAGCACTGCGTCATGCTCGAGAACCATGGCGTCGTCGTGGGCGGCGCCTCGCTCGCCGCGGCATACCAAGCGTTCGAGACGCTCGAGTTTTGCGCCCGCATGGAGATTCAGGCGGCGCGGATCGGCAGCCCGCGCAGCCTGACCGCAGCGCAGCAGGCGCTCGCGTCCGGCGGCGCCGGCAGCCTGCCTGCGCTCGGGGAGGAGCCCCGCGCCATGCCGACCGCCGAGCTGGAGGCCCGCCGCCAGATGTGCGCATTTATCCATCGCGCCTACGACCAGCGCCTGTTCACGAGCACGCAGGGCACCTTCTCCGTCAAGCTCGACGATGCGTCCTTCCTCATCACGCCGCATGGGCTGGACCGCAAATACCTGGAGCCCCGGCATCTGGTGCTGATCCGGGACGGCGCCGCAGAAGCCGGCAAGCAGCCGAGCCGGTCCGTGCTGCTCCATCAGGCGATCTACGCCCGGCAGCCGCATGTGCGATCGGTGCTGGTCGCCCACTCGCCGTATACGATGGCGTTCGCGCTCACGGACATGCAGTTCGAGTCGAAGACGATTCCCGAAGCCTACATTCTGCTGCGCGGGATGCCGAAGCTGCCGTTCGAGGCCGTCTACGAGGCGGTCGAGCTGACGGCGGCCCGCTTCACGCCGGATGTGCCGCTCGCGCTCGTCGACAACAATTGCGTGATCGCGACGGGGAGCAGCCTGCTCAATGCATTCGATCGGCTCGAGGTGGCGGAGTACAGCGCCAAGTCGATTATCGAAGCGGCCGGGCTGGGCGCGATCGTGCATATGGACGATGCCAGCATTCGCGATATCGAGCGCGCTTTTCATTTATAGACAGGTTGTTTGTTTCCGAGTAGCGGCCCGTGTCCGCAGCAAGCCCGAATCGCAGCTGTTATGCGGTTCGGGCTTATTTGCGATATGTCATGCCGTGCTCAGAGTAGCGATGTGCGACATTATTATTTTCTCGAAAACCGGTCCCGCGCTAGGAATAGCGATGTGCGACATTCTTATTTGCTCGAAAACCAGCCCCACGCTCAGAATAGCGATGTGCGGCATCCTTATTTGCTCGAAAACCGGTCCCACGCTCAGAATAGCGATGTGCGGCATCCTTATTTTCTCGAAAACCGGTCCCGCGCTCAGAATAGCGATATGCGGCATTCTTATTTTCTCGAAAACCGGTCCCGCGCTCAGAATAGCGATGTGCGGCATCCTTATTTTCTCGAAAACCGGCCCCACGCTCAGAATAGCGATGTGCGGCATTCTTACTTTCTCGAAAACCGGTCCCACGCTCAGAATAGCGATGTGCGGCATTCTTATTTTTCATGTTCGATATTTTGATTTACATCTGACTCATTTATGTTGAAATATTAATCTTCCACATTTATAATTCAAATATAATAAATCAGATATGAGTCAGGAGGGGGCTGAATTATGGCCTATTCGCTATCGCAGGTTAATCGCACGGGTCTACCGCCGCTGCTGGAGGGCGTCAGTGATGACTCGCATTGGATGGACAAGCGCGCGCGCATCCGCCGGACGTGGCTGGAATATATCGGGGAGCTGCCGGAGAGGCCGCCCGTCCATCTGCGCCGCCTGTCGACGAGCGAGGAGCCGGGATATATGCGTCATCGCATTGAATACGATACGGCGTACGGAGATACGATTCCGGCGTACCTGCTCGTGCCGACGTCCTCGGCAGATCGCGCGCTTCCTGCGAACGGATATCCTGCCGTGCTGGCGCTGCACCCGACACATGAGCTGGGGAAGGACGACATCGCGATCGTGCCCGGCAGACCGAATCGCGGCTATGCGGTCGAGCTGGTTCTCCGCGGATATGTGGTGCTCGCGCCTGACGCGCTCACGGCGGGAGAGCGGATCTACCCGGGCCGCTCCGCCTTCGACAGCACGCCGTTCTATGAGCTGCATCCGAATTGGTCGACCGTCGCCAAAAATGCGACGGACCATATGCAGGGCGTCGACGTCCTGACCTCCCTCGAGGAGGTCGACAGTCTGGCCATCGGCGCAATCGGGCACTCCTTCGGCGGCTACAACGCCTTCTTCCTGGCGGGACTGGATAATCGGGTCCGGGCCGTCGTATCGAGCTGCGGCTTCAGCCCTTTTGCAGGCGACCCGCATCCGGAGCATTGGGGGCACAGGCCGTATCCTTACACGCATATTCCGAAGGTGACCGCCGATTTGCAGGCGGACCGGATTCCGTTCGATTTTCACGAGATTGCCGCGCTGTGTGCGCCCGTGCCGTTTTTTAACTACGCGGGGCAGCAGGATGCGATCTTCCCGCACTGGCGTTCGGTCGCGGAAGGGATGGGAGAGCTGGCGAAGCTGTACGGCTGGCTTGGCAAGGAGGACCGGTTCAGGTTTTACCTTGGAGAAGGCATCCACGATTTTCCGGAAGAGATCAGACTGCTGGCGTACCGGTTCCTGGATCGATGGCTGAAGATGGAGGCGAATTAGAGGATGAAGCCGCTTAAAATAGTGATGCTGCAAAGCCGCCAGTTTACGGATCGCATCTTCACGGACGAGCATCTGGCGCGCATCCGGCGCTTCGGCGAGCTGACCGTCAACGAGCAGGCAGCCAATCCGACGCCGTCGCTGGCGGCGGAGCTGGCGGAGGGAGCCGATGTCGTCATTACGTCCTGGGGCTGCCCGCCGCTCGACGCGCCGCTCCTCGACCGCTGCCCGCAGCTTGCAATCGCGCTGCACGCAGCCGGCACGGTCAAGCCGATCCTGAGTCCAGACATTCCCGCGCGCGGCATCCGCGTCGGCACGGCGAACGAGGCACTGGCGCGCGGCGTGGCGGAGACGGCGCTCGGTCTTGTCATCGTGTCGCTCAAAAATATGTGGCAGCTCGCCCGCAACACGCGTGAAGGCGAGTGGCACAAACAGCGCGAGCGCGTCCGCGAGCTGTACGAGGTGACTGTCGGCGTCATCGGCGCCGGCCTGTCCGGCAGACACTTGATCAAGCTGCTGCAGGCGTTCGAGGTACGCGTGCTCGTAAACGATCCGTTCGTCTCCGAGTCCGAGATCGCCGCCATGGGCGGCGTGAAGGCAGAGCTGGACGATCTGCTCCGCGCGTCGGATGTCGTCTCGATCCACGCGCCCTCCGTGCCGGAGACGGACCGCATGATGAATTCGCGTACGCTAGGTCTGATGAAGGACGACGCGATCCTGATCAATACGGCCAGAGGCTCGCTGATCGATGAGGATGCGCTGATTGCCGAGCTGCGCAAGGGCAGGCTGTGGGCTTGCCTGGACGTCACGGAGTCCGAGCCGCCGGCAGCCGATCACCCGTTCCGTTCGCTGCCCAACGTCACGCTGCTGCCGCATATCGCCGGAGCCGAGAACAACGGGCTGCGACGGATCGGCGACTATATCGCGGACGAAGTCGAACGGTATGCTGCGGGAAGGGCGCTCAAAGGGGAAGTCGACGTAAGCCAGCTGTTCAGACTGGCGTGATGCCCCGATTGACAGGCTGCGCCGCACCCCACTAAGATTAGAAGAAACAAAGCGGATTCCGACTCGCGCGCGGGTACGAGAATCCGTTTTATTTCTTGGAAGCTACGGGAGATGCCATGAAAACGAAGCATAGCCGCAAGACGTTCCGAATCCGACAGGACGAGATGCAAAGCCGCCTGCGGCAGGAGATCATCGAAGGCGCCAGGAAGCCGGGATCGTACTTGCCCTCCGAGAAGGATCTGGCGGATCAGTTCGGCCTCAGCAACAAAATCGTGCGCGATGTGCTGGCCGAGCTGGCGGCCGAGGGGCTGATCGAGAAAAAGCCGCGGATCGGCAGCATTGTAGCCGACCGGAGCGGGACCGGGCGTATCGTCCTGAAGCTGGGCCACCACGGCTCCACGCTCCAGGAGACGGCGCTTCGGTCGCTGATCGCGGCGTTCGAGGCGCGTTATCCGCATATTGCCGTGCAGGACTTGACGCTGCCGGGCCACGCTCCCGAAGCGCTGACGCCGTATCTGGCGCATGGGCTGATCGACGCGATGACGCTGAACGACGCCGAGCTACGGGCTATCGCGGAGTCGGGAGAGGCGGCACAGCTGCAGCCGCTGGAGGCGGACGCGGACAGCTACCCTTTTTTGACCGAAGCGTTCGTGAGCGGCGGACAGCTGCTGGCGCGTCCGTTCACGTTCAGTCCGACGATTTTATGCTACAACCCGGAGCACTTCCGTGAAGCGGGGCTGTGGGAGCCCGACAGCGGCTGGGGCTGGGACGATCTGCTCGCGGCAGCCGACAGGCTGACGATACCGGAGCGTAGAGCGGGCTTTTACTTCTCCGCCACGCACCGCAACCGGTTGGCCGTCTACCTGCTCCAGCGAGGGGCGAAGGCCGAGCGGGACGCCGCCGGCAGGCTGCGGATGCGCGGCACGCCGATGATGGCGGGCATCCGTCACTACAAGGAGCTCGTCGCCGGACGGATGACGCCGCTCCTGTCCGAGCAGGATGCCGGGTTCCGCGTCGAAGAGCTGTTCGCACAGGGCAAGCTGTCGATGATGCTGACGACATATTATGGCTTGAACGCGCTGGCGCAGACGGGGATTGCGTACGATATCGCGCCGATCCCGACACTCGCCGATCCGGCCACGCTGGTCATCGGGATCGGCCTGGCCGTGAACCGGCATTCGCCACGGATGACGGAGGCCCGTCTGCTCGCCGACTTCCTGACGGGGCCGCATGCGCAGGCGATCATTCGCCGGGATACGCTGAGCCTGCCGGCCCTGAGAGCGGCTTCCGAGGAAGAAGGAGCCGCGGCGAGCAAGCCGTCCAGGTTCAATATGTACCGCGAGATCATCCCGACCTTCCGCTTCGGCAGCGAGCTCGGTTTGCGGGAGCGGGAGTGGAGCTGGTTTCTGCAGGAGGTCATGCTGTATTTGTCGGGGCTCGCGTCAGAGGATGCGTTCTGCGACAGTGTCGAGGCGAAGGGGCGACTCTCCTGACACTCGGGTGCAAGGCGAAGCTTGCACCGCATCGCCTTCCAGCTATGCCGGCAATAGCCCCAAAAAGCGACGCATCCTTGCGAGGATGGTCGCTTTTCATTTATACAACAACTATACGTACGACATCGTCCCGCTACTTCCCTAATCGGATGAACTTGTCGATCAGAGCGTAAAAGGAGCTCGACTCCGGCTCCGCAAATCCGTTCAGGTCGCCGATCGAATCGGCGAACAGGAAGGGCAGCAGACCGATTGCGAGCGCAGCGATGACCATCCCGACCACCAAGCTCCGAATGATGCGGCTCCACGTGATGATGAGGCTCATCTCCTTTTATATCAAATCAGGCATACGACGAAGAAGCGATCGCCCAGACTAGCGGACGATCGCCTGTTCAAGTTTATACGACGGCCTCCCGCTTCTTGAAAAACGTCTTCAGCGCGTTGTACACCTCGGACTTCTCGCGGATGACGTAGTAGAGGAACTGCTGGTGGTCGAGATGCTTGTAGGCGGACATGAGCGTGCTCGAGCGGTTGTACTGGTTGACCTCGCCGTAGCCGAAGATGTTGGCCCGGCTCAGCAGCTCCTTGATCAGCCGCACGCAGCGCTCGTTGTCGCTCGTCAGATTGTCTCCGTCGGAAAAGTGGAACGGATAGATGTTGTAGCTCGACGTCGGATACCTGCTGTCGATAATCTCCAGCGCTTTGATGTAGGCGGACGAGCAGATCGTGCCGCCGCTCTCGCCGCGCGTGAAAAACTCCTCCTCCGACACTTCCTTGGCCTCGGTATGATGCGCGATGAACACGATCTCCACCTTCTCGTATTGGCGGCGCAGGAAGCGGGTCATCCAGAAGAAGAAGGAGCGCGCGCAGTACTTTTCGAAGGAGCCCATAGAACCCGACGTATCCATCATCGCGATGATGACGGCGTTGTTCTGCGGCTTGACGATCTCCTCCCATGTCTTGAACCGCAGATCGTCCGGCGAGATGCCGGCGATCTGACCGCGTCCGTCGCGCGCGTTGCGGCGCAGATTCTCGAGGATCGTCCGCTTCTTGTCGATGTTGGACATGATGCCCTTGCGCCGCACGTCGGTGAACCGGATCTCGGTCGACTCAATAATTTCCTTGTCCTTGCGCTTGAGATAGGGCAGCTCAAGCTCCTCGAACAGCATGTTCTCCAGCTCGGCGATCGAGATCTCGGCTTCGACGACGTCCTCGCCGGGCTCGCTGCCCGCGCCTTCGCCTTTGCCGCCTTTGGCCGCCGGATCGGTCCCGAGCACATCGCCGACCTGGCTGTCGCCGTCGCCCTGGCCGACGTGTTTTTTCTTATTGTGGTTGTAAACGATATGGTATTCGTCCATGCTGCGGATCGGAATCTTGATGATCTGCTTGCCGTTCGACATGATGATATTTTCTTCGGACAGCAGGTCCGGCAGATTCTGCTTCAGCGCTTCGCGGACCTTCTTCTGGTGACGGGATTGATCCTGATAGCCCTTGCGGTGAAGCGACCAGTCTTCTCTGGACAGGATGAACGACGGCTTGTTCACGGTCCACGCACCTCTCTTCGGCCTTCTGATTCGGCATTTACGCAGGTATGCATTTAATATATTCGCGGGCGTCGAAACGATGTGTGCGAATTGTGCCGCAGCCGAGCGGAGAAGCGCGGTTACGTGGCGGGGCGGACAGGGTAAATGGATGAAATAGCAGCTTTTACCGCACCCTGTTAAGGAGCGGCGCCCGTCGGGCGGGATGTCGGCCGCACACGCCGCCCGCCCTGCTCCGCATGGCCGAATTCGGCGGGCGCCTGCCACATATTTATGGGTGAAGGCTGATCTATCGAATCGAAGGGAGATGAAGGATAATGATGGACACGATTCGCAAGGCGGTGTCGCTGGGACTCGGCGTCGTCGTCGCCAGCAAGGAGCAGATCGAGAAGACGGTCGACGAGCTGGTGAAGAAGGGCGAGGTCGGCAAAGAGGAGTCGAAGGCACTCGTAGGCGAGCTGATCGCCAAGGGCGCCGAGGCGAGGGAGCGGATCGAACGGCTGGCCAATGACAAGGCAAGCGCGATTCTCGGCGAGAACCGCTATGCGGCGAAGGCCGAGATCGAAGCGCTTCAGGACCGTGTCGCCTCGCTGGAGGAGCGCATCGCATCGCTGGAGGCACGGCTGTCCACCGGTGGTCTCGCCTAGGGACGGCCGCTCATGAATCCGCGCAAAAGAATCCGGCATCTGCGGCGCTACCGGCGTATCGGAGCAGCGCTGGCGCGCAACGGATTCGGTTACATATCCGACGCGATCGGCCTGACCGACAAGGTCAGGCTGTTCAGAAGAAGCGAGCGCGCGGTCCGTCAGGCGGGCGGCATCGGCAAGCGTATCCGGCTCGTGCTCGAAGAGCTTGGCCCGACCTTCGTCAAGCTGGGGCAGCTGGCCAGCACGAGGGCCGACCTCATTCCCCAATCGATTCTGGAGGAGCTGAGGCATCTGCAGGATCAGGTGCCCCCGTTCCCTTACGAGGAGGTCGCCGCGATCGTGGAGGAGGAGCTGGGCGCGCCGGTCGGCGATCTGTTCGCCGCGTTCTCGGAGGAGCCGATCGCCGCCGCCTCCATCGGCCAGGTGCATCGCGCGACGCTGCAGGACGGGACGGATGTAGCTGTCAAGGTGCAGCGCCCGGACATCCAGGCGATGATGGACACCGATCTCGAGATACTGGCCGACCTCGCGCGCGTGGCAGAGCATCGTCTCGAATGGGCGCGCCGCTACCGGCTGGGCGACATGGTGGAGGAGCTGGCCAGGGCGCTGCGGGCCGAGCTCGACTACGGTACCGAGGCCCGCAACGCCGTCCGCTTCGCGAGGCTGGCGGCGGGATGGCCGCGGATCGAGATTCCGGTCGTGCACGACGCGCTCAGCTCGCGGCGGGTGCTGACGATGGATTTCAGAGACGGGATTCGTCTGTCCGACGATGCGGCCCTCGATGCGGCGGGCCTCGACCGCGCGCTGTTGGCCGAGACGCTGGCCTCGACGATTTTCGAGCAGGTGCTGACCGAAGGCTTTTTCCATGCGGACCCGCATCCGGGCAATGTGCTCGCGCTGCCGGACGGCAAGCTGGTGCTGCTGGACTTCGGCATGGTAGGCCGGCTGACGCCGACGGCCCGCAAAAACTTCGTGTCCTTCGTCATCGCGCTGCGCAACCAGAGCACGAAGGGCGTGCTGCGGGCCATCTCCCATATGGGTATCATCCCCGATACGGTCGACGAGGATCGCCTGTTCGCGGATGTCGACGAGCTGCGGGAGATGTACTACAATGTGCCGCTCGCGCAGATTCATCTCGGCGAGTCGATCGAAGCGCTGTTCGGCATCGCCCAGAGACATCAGATCAAGCTGCCGACCGAGCTCACGCTGCTCGGCAAGGCGATGCTGACGATGGAGGGCGTCGTCACGGCGCTCGATCCGTCGTTCAGCGTGCTGGATGTCGCCGAGCCGTTCGGCAAAAAGCTGCTGCTGGAGCAGTGGAGCCCAAGGCGGGTCGCCCGGAACTGGCTGGAGGAGGCGCCCGAGCTGCTCGACCTGCTGCGCGACATTCCGGACGATCTCAAGCACTGGTCCGGCATCGCGCACAAGGGACGGCTGCGCGCGGAGATCGAGCTCGGCCAGGCCGAATCGATGGCCCGCAGGCTGAACCGCATTGGCAACCGGCTGTCGTTCAGCATCGTCCTGCTCGCGCTCAGCATCATGATGGCCGGACTGATCATCGGCGCTGCGCTCGGACATGCCGAGACGACGATCTGGCGTTTTCCCATCATCGAGACGGGGTTCGTCATCGCCGCCCTCATGTTCGGCTGGCTCATATTCGCCATTATTCGTTCAGGCAGATTTTAATTGCTTGTCTGAGACTGCATCATGCGCCGCGGGACCGCCTGGCTACTTGACAGCGCCCGCGGTGATGCCGCTCGCGATCTTGCGCTGGAACAAAATGTACACGACGAGCACGGGGACGATCGTGATGAGCAGGGCGGCGAACAGCGGTCCCCACTCGGTGCGGTACTGCATCTCGGCCTGCATGACGCCGATCTCGACGGGCAGGGTGTAGTGCCTCGGATCGTTGATCAAGACCGTGCCGACGACGTATTCGTTCCATATGTTCAGCACGTTGATGATCGCGACCGTCACAAGGCCCGGCTGGGACAGCGGCAGCATGATTCGGAAAAAAGTGCCGTAATACGAGGCGCCGTCGATGACGGCCGATTCCTCGAGCTCCTTGGGCAGCGACTTGAAGAAGCCGACGAGCACGAATACGCCGAAGGCGAGCACGCTGGAGGCGTAGACGAGGATCATGCCCAGCGTCGTATTGATCAGGTGCAGCGAATTCATCAGGAAAAAAAGCGGGATGAGCGCCAGCACGAACGGCACCATCATGGAAGCGATATAGAACAGGTAGAGCGCGCCGCTCCCCCGGAACGGATACCGCGCGAGCACGTACGCCGTCGACGCCGACAGCAGCAGTCCGAGGACGGTCGAGCCTGCGGTGATGACGAGCGAATTGACGAAGTAGGAATCGAAGTTGTACCTGTCCCATACATACGAGAAGTTGGACCACAGCAGCGGCAGATTTGGCAGCGACCAAGGGGCGTTGCCCATGAATTGGGCGTTGTCCTTCAAGGCGTCCAGCGCGGTCCAGGCCAGCGGATACAGCACGGCCAGCCCCCACACGACGAGAATCGCATAAAATATCGTTTTGGCGACCGGATTGCGCAAACCGAAGTTCATAGTCGTTCCCCCCTAGCTCATCTCTACGGTTTCGCGGTGCAGCAGGCGCTGCATGACGACGGTCGTGATCAGCGAGCTGATCATAATCAGCATGCCGATCGCGGCGCCGAAGCCGAAGTGGTATTGGCGGAATGCCATCTGGTACAGATAGGAGCCCATCACCTGCGTCGTATTGTCGGGGCCGCCCTCGGTCATGATCCAGACGATGACGAACGAGCCGTTGAGCGTCGTCATCATGATGTTGATGATCGATACTTTCATCTGCTCCCAGACGAGCGGCAGCGTGATATGACAGAACTGATGCCACTGGTTCGCGCCTTCGAGATCGGCCGCCTCGTACAGGGAGTCCGGCACGTTCTGGATGGCCGCGACGAGCAGGATCATGTAGAATCCGATTCCCGCCCAGATCGAAGGGGGCAGCAGCATCCAGATCGTATGCGAGGTGAAGCCGAGCCAGGTGATCGTGACGGGCTCCTTGGTGAACAGCGACAGGAAGGCGTTCAGGAAGCCGATCTGCGGATTGTATATGAAGTTCCAGAGGACGCCGATGACGACCACGGAGATTACGTTCGGAATGAAGTAGATCGAGCGGAAGAAGCCGGACAGCTTGAAGCCGAAGCGCGTCAGCGCCACCGCGAAAAACGTGGCGAGCAGCATGATGCCGACGATCTTGCCCGCGACGAGGAAGTAGTCGTTGCCGAGCGCCTGCCAGACGATCGGGTCGTGCAGCATGTCCTTGAAGTTCTGCAGTCCGATGAAGTCCATATGATCCGACATGCCGGACCAGTCGAAGAACGAATAATACAATGCCTTGATAACCGGATAGATGGTGAACGTACAGAAAAATATGAGCGTGGGTAGCGTGAAGCTGGCGATGAACATGCTGCGCTGCCATTTGGCCGTTCCGGATGTTTTCAAGATGGCCCCCGTCCTTTCGTCTCCATGGACTGAGGGAGACCCCGGCGAACCGGGGCTCCCAAGTCTGAGGAGTATTTTTTATTTGCCGACCTTGGCGGCGGCGTCGGTGACCCGCTTGACCCACTCGTCCGGTGTGATCTTGCCGATCGAGAGCGCGTCGGTCGAATCCCACATCACCTTCTCGACGTCGGCGTTGAACGTGATCGTCGGCACGACGACCGTATTCGGATCGTTCAGGAACTTGGCGGCGTCCTTGACGAAGTTCGGTGCGCTGGAGCTGGAGATATCGCCCTTGATGTTGGACGGAGCGCCGCTCAGCTCGGCCCACTGGGAAGCCTGCGCTTCGGAGAAGATGAAGGACATGAACGCTTGCGCAGCTTCCTTGTTCTTCGCCTTTTTGGCGATGGCGACCGTAGCGGTGGACGTATTGGCGACGACTTTGCCGCCAGCCTTTTGCGTGACGGATGGGATGAAGCCGAAGTCGAAGCCGGACGGTACGTCCTTGCCCATCTCGTTGGGCAGCCACAAGCCGTTCGGGATGAACGCGTCCTTGTGCTGCAGGAACAGCATTTGCGAATCGGTATGGTTGATCTGGATGGAGGCTTTGTCGATGAAGCCTTTGTCGCGCATCTCGACGATCTTGTTCAAGGCTTCCATGACGGCCGGGCTCTTGAATGCGTCAACCTTCGAGTTCGCCATATCCTGGAGGATCGAGTAGTCGTCGTTGTTCGCGGATACGATCGCCGGGTAGAGGAAGGCATCCTGGATGTAATAGGCGTATTTGCCGGTGTGGATGAACGGCGTGACGCCGGCGGCCTTGATCTTGTCGGCGGTGTCGATGAACGAAGCGTAGTCGGTCGGCTCGGTCCAGCCTTTTTCCTTGAACAGCGCCTTGTCCCAGAAGATGCCCCAGGAGTTCAGGACGAGCGGGATGTTGTAAACTTTGCCGTCGTACTGCTGCGGCGGCTGCGTCAGAATGTCGCTGATGAGGGTGCCGTCGACGTTTTTGGCCGTCTTGAACCATTCGGTCAGGTCTTCGAGCTGTCCGTCCTCGACCATCTGGCGGTCGTTGAGACCCGCGCCGTCGATGTAGACGAAGTCGGGCGGATTGCCGCCGATCCAGCGGGGCTTGTTCTGGTCGTTGATCTTGGGACCGCCGTCTTCGATGACGTTCAGGTCCGGGTTGGCCGCCTTGAAGTCGGCGATCACCTTTTTCCACCACTTGTCGCCGTAGCCGCCGACGAAGTATTGGATCTCGAAGTCGCCGGTAAGCTTTGCCCCGGTGGCGTCGCCGCTTGCGCTTGCAGATGCGCTGGGAGCTGCGGAGGCGGATGCGCTCGCGCTTGGAGATGCGTCGGACGATTTGCCCGCGTTCGCGTTTTTGTCGTTCGAGCCGCAGCCTGCCAGCGGCAGGACGGCCATCGCGGCGGCCAGGCCGGCGGCGGCGATCTTTTTGTTCAGAGCCATGAAGCAAAACCCTCCCCGAATGTAGATGATACGGTCGCTTGCTTAGCGCCTGTCATCATCATAGCGGGGAGGGCCGTTTGCCTCTATCGAATATCTTCCGGGAAATCTAGAGGATTTTATGATCGTTATGGCTCGGATGCATAAGCTTCGCTGCGGGTGACCGCGAACGCTTGCAGCTGGTCCAGCGCCGCCTTCGGGGAGAGATGATCGTACAGAACGGCATCGCCCATCTTGCGGGTCTTGTCCAGCACCGCCTGCCAGGCGGGCTCCTGCACCGGATAGAACTTGGCCGTCGACAGTGCGGCGATCGCGCCCGTCATCTGCGGATCGGCGGCCGACAGCGAGCGGCCGACAGGTTCGGTGACGGGGATGAAGCCTTCGCGCTTGACCATATCCTCGTAGTTGGCGTCGTCGTACAGGAAGTCCAGGAACTTGCCGATCGCGACCGGATCGGTATGGGCCGTCTTGAACGAGACGAGCACGTCCTGCACGCCGAACGAGATCGG
Source organism: Cohnella sp. 56 (assembly GCF_037963805.1). Classification (NCBI taxonomy): domain Bacteria; kingdom Bacillati; phylum Bacillota; class Bacilli; order Caryophanales; family Paenibacillaceae; genus Cohnella; species Cohnella sp. 56. The sequence goes on from NZ_JAZDQE010000013.1 coordinate 205,404, forward strand.
CTGCTGTCCGTCCCTCACCGGGATCGGTCCCTTGCCCCATTCGAACCCGGGGAACTCGCGCGGCACGACGGAGGAGAAGTAGTTGCCGGAGATCATCATGCCGAGCTTGCCGTCGCCCATGATTCGCTGCTTCTCATCCCGCGTCGTCACGGTCGGCTCCTCGTCGGTCAAGCCCTCGTCGAACAGCCGCTTGAGGTAGGACAGCGCCTCGACGTTGGCCGGCGAATTGATGTTCCATTTGCCGTCCTTGATCCATTCTCCGCCCGAGCCGTAAAAAAAATAAGACAGATACGCCTGAACCTCGTCGTCCGTCAGGTCGACGCCGAATCCGCGCGCCCGGCCCGATGCGGCGATCTTGCGGGCGCTCGCCTCGAGCTCTGACCAGGTGGCGGGCGGCTTGGCGATGCCGGCGGTCTCGAACAGCTTTTTGTTGTAGTACAGGCTGCGTATCGAGGCGACGTACGGGATCGCGTACTGCTTGCCTTCGATGCTGTCCATCCCGGACAGATTCGGATAAAACTTGGCCAGCAGTTCGGGCGAGGCGATCTCGCTGAAGTCGTTCAGAATGCCGGCTTTGGCGAAGTGGGCGTATACGTTCGTATTGAGCAGATCCGGCGGCTGATTGCGGCTGATCATCGCGGTATAGATGCCGTCGAGCACGTTCCAGTTGGCGACCTGCAGCTCGACGATGATGTCCGGGTTTTTGAGCTCGAACTCATGCACGAGCTTCTCGAGATTCGCCTTCGTCTCCGTGCTGTACTCCGCCGCGACGAAGCGGATCAGCGACTGCTTCGGCTCCGCCTGCGACGTCGGCTGCGGCTCGTGCTCGGAGCACGCGGCGAGCGTCAGCGCCAGCGCGGCCGCGGCGATCAGACCTGCTGCGGCGGAGCGATAGGGGGCGGGCATGGCGATGCCTCCTTTCTCAGAATGGGTTGGCGGCGGCGTGGCCGCGTGGGGCCGAGTTGTGCGGCGGTGCCGCGTAACGCGGGCAGATCGGGCCGCGTGGGGCCGAGTTGTGCGGTGGTGCCGCGTAACGCGGGCAGTTTCGGCCGCGTGGGGCCGAGTTGTGCGGTGGTGCCGCATAACGCGGGCAGTTTCGGCCGCGTGGGGCCGAGTTGTGCGGTGGTGCCGCGTAACGCGGGCAGTTTTGGCCGCGTGGGGCCGAGTTGTGCGATACTGCCGCGTAACGCGGGCAGATTCGGCCGCGTGGGGCCGAGTTGTGCGGCGGTGCCGCGTAACGCGGGCAGATTCGGCCGCGTGGGGCCGAGTTGTGCGATACTGCCGCGTAACGCGGTCGGATTTGGCCGCGCGGGATCGAGTTGTGCGATACTGCCGCATAACTCGGCCACGCGACGCCGCGCTGCGCAGATGCACAATTCTACCGTGCATTTCTCCCGAATCCGGCCCCGTGAGTCGCAGGTACACAATACTACCGAGTAACTCGCTCGAATCCGGCTCCACATCGCGCAGATACACGATTCCGCCGTGCATCTCGTCCGAATCCGGCCCCGTGAGTCGCAGGTACACAATACTACCGAGTAACTCGCTCGAATCCGGCTCCACATCGCGCAGATACACGATTCCGCCGTGCATTTCTCCCGAATCCGGCCCCGCGCAGCGCAGATACACGATTCTACCGTGCATCTCGTTCGAATCCAGCCTCGCGCGGCGCAGATACACGATTCTACCGTGTAACTCGCTCGAATCGGGCCCCACATCGCGGAGATACACGATTCTACCGTGTATCTCGCCCGAATCCGGCCCAACATCGCGGAGATACACGATTCTACCGTGTATCCCGCCCGAATCCGGCCCAACATCGTGCAGATACACGATTCTACCGTGTATCTCGCTCGAATCCGGCCCCACATCGCGCAGATCCACGATTCTACCGTGCATCTCGCTAGACTCCGCCTCCGAGTAACACAGATTCACGATACTACCGTGCATCTCGCTCGAATCCGGCCCCGCGCGGCCAGATCCACGATTCTACCGTGTAACTCGCCCGAATCCGGCCCTACATCGCGCAGATACACGATTCTACCGTGTATCTCGCCCGAATCCGGCCCCGCGCGGCGCAGATACACGATTCTACCGTGTAACTCGGGCGATTCCGGGCTCCGAGAGTCGCAGATACACGATTCTACCGTGCATCTCGCTCGACTCCGCCTCCGAGCAACACAGTTACTCGATTCTACCGTGTAACTCGCTCGAATCCGGCCCCGCGCAGCGCAGATACACGATTCTACCGTGTATCTCGTTCGAATCCGGCCTCGCGCGGCGCAGATACACGATTCTACCGTGCATCTCGTCCGAATTCGGTGCCGCGCGGCGAGGATACACGATTCTACCGTGTATCCCGCCCGAATCCGGCGCTTCGCGGCACAGACGGCTAGGCCCCCTAAAATTGGAGTCATGCCCCACAATGATACCAATCTCGCACCATAGCTCGTTATTTCGTGGGATTACACTGTTCGGTAGAAAGCCGAAGCATCTTCCAACGTCTTGACCCACGC